>CAZFKS010000004.1:0-76395 GCA_964519725.1 uncultured Gammaproteobacteria bacterium | reverse complement strand
GTGACAGCGATTGTGATAGCTACTGCCACCCCGCCGACGGCGTCTGTGCCGACACGGACCCGGCGACCGAGGACTTCTGCAGCCCCCTCACTTGGAAGTGCGAAAACCGCGGCTGCAGCAGCAACTGCGACGACCAGAACCCCTGCACCAAGGACTGGTGCGAGAACGGGCAGTGCATCACGCAGTCCGTTAGCGGCTGCACGCGCTAACAGAGGACGGACATCAACAACTGGCCCATAAAAGGAGGGCCAACAAAAACTCACCAAATTATGGTGAGTTTTTGTTTTAAATTAAAAATATTCTTATTTAGTCTAGATTGACAAAATCCATTTTTTTAAATATAATGTGTTTTCGCCCGCACAACCCCGGGGGCAGGAGGAAGTCATGTTCGCAGCACTCGTTCTTAGTCTCATCCTCACCCTGGTTTGTCTCGCCACCTGGCGAGAATTCCACCTCCGGTGGAGCAATCACCACAAATTCATCAACGGGGGTTCAGCCCAGGTGGTGAACTGGACTTGGCCAGGGGCGAGCCGTGGCCAATTCCGCCGGGTGGTACTCGAAAGCACCTTGGGCGGAGATTTCAAAGCCCAGGTAGGATTTAGACTCGGCCCGACCCTCGTCGACTTCTACGGTTTCGTGGAGTCAGAGGATGGACAAGTAGTCCTAGAAACCTGGGTACGGTCTCCCAAGGAATTCATTTTCCTGGTTGAGGCCGGGGTTGAGGTTACGGCTCACTCAAGTGAGTCTGACCAAACCCTGAAACCTAGGTATACCTTCCCACCCCACTGGTGGCAGAGGCTCGGCTTTTTTGCCTGAGTCCGCCGCACGGCCGACTCGTTCGGCCACAATCTAAAACACCTCGTGCGCGGGGTGTTTTAGATTTATTTAGGTAATTAAATTACAATCCCCTGTTTCAAATCCCGTTCGATCTGGTAATTTTGTTCTGCGAGTTTGAGAATATTTAAATCAACATTTTCTACAAACATTCCCTCGCGATTATGGTTCATTTTTTTCACTACCCCTTTGAAAGGCACGGTAATTTGTGAATGTCCCACTGAAGTCGCAAAACCATCTTTAAACAAAACTTTGCCCGCAGTATTACACTGCACCACGGCAATCTCATTTTCATACGCGCGTGCTAGACAAAGTGCGTCAATAAAACGCGCCTCTAGTTTTTTATCAAATTTCATACCATAACCCGCGTCTTCATACGACCAGTAACTTGAACAAAAAACCATTTGCACCCCTTTTTTCTTCATGGTGCGAAAAATTTCTGGAAATGCCAAATCCCAACAAACCACTAAACCAATTTTTCCAAACCGCGTATTAATGACGCAAATATCTTTTCCTGGTGTGTAAAACTTTTTTTCTGTTACCCAAAGATGTACTTTGCGATATTGACCCTTAACCTTTCCCATTGAATCAATGTAGTAGGCTGTATTATAATAACGTTTTTTCTCACATTCACCAATAGTCCCAGTCACGATATCAATGGTGTATTTCTTTGCCAAATTTTGAAAATGATTTCGGTATTTGTGGTTAATGTCAGCGAATTCTTTTCCTTCTTCAATTGAACCAATCACGCAATCTTCGGGAAATACAATGATATCAGCCTTATCACGGACGGCTTTTTGAATATAATTTTCAATTTTCGCTAAATTTTCTTTTGGACCAAATTGCTTAATTTTGAATTGGACCACAGCCACTCGACAATTCATATTTTGAACTATCATTTTTTTCTTTAATAATCTTAGCGAGCACTTTTCAACACTGCGTCAATTTGGTTTAAAAGCCCTCCAAATGATAATTTGTTTCGCTCAGTTTTTTCGATAAGATTTTTAAATTCCTGATGCGCTTTTTCATCAATTGTTTTAATGTCAGGTGGATTATTGATTTTTTGTTCCCAATTTTCTAAAGCCGTAAACACAGGTTTATTGATTTGTTCAATTTCTGGTTTAGTTTCTAAATTCACGGCCACCGCTAAAATACTATTCTTGTCTGGATTAAACAGATTTAAATGATAAATAGGAAATACGCCTGGGGCTTGACCATAAGTATTATAGAACGCCAAGCCACGCCAAACATTATTAGTGCTAGCAACATAGTATGGACCCACCCGCATAGTGGTTGAATAGCCAAAAAATTCCCCACCGCTTTTTTTAAAATCAGCCTTTAAAACCATGCTTAATTGTTCATCACTATATGCATTTTTTAAAATTCTAACTACCTCAGCCCGTTCTTTTGCGTCAATAACATATCCCTCATCTGGATCTGGTCCTTTGAGCCACTCAGACACGTTATACTCACTCAAAAAGATTTCTTCTGTGCCAGAATTTACCGTATATGAGTCTCTTTGTACATTGTTACCAACGTCTGACAAAGTAATTTTCCACGTATTAGGTACAGTAATTACCGTACCTGAGCGCAAAGTAAACTCTTTTGTTTCTAATGCGGGTTTTGGTGTGGAAGTAGATTCGGTTGGTAAACTGGTTGGCGCTGGTGCAGATGTCGAATCACTTTCTTTAACCAATTGGCCGCGTTCGGTATTAGAAATTCTGACTTGGTATGCACCATAACCAATTCCGACCAAAGCAAAAATTCCAAGTAGAACTAAGGTAATTTTAGTGGATAGACTAAAGTGCGGCTTGGTAAAATTTTGTTGCTCTTTCATATTATTAAGTCAATTAAGTGGAAAATTTGTCGAATATACCCATGGTAACAAAAACCAGATTGCTTTACAATCTGGTTTTCTATTGCAGGCGCGGCCAGAATCGAACTGACGCTAACGGTTTTGGAGACCGTAGTACTACCATTATACGACGCGCCCATGGGCCATAGTAAACCCTAAAACCACAAAAAAAGCAAGCCTAGGCTTGCTTTTTTAAAATCTAGACTAAACCCCCTCGTGTTTCATTTTATACTCCGGATTCACTACCAAATACATCATGCCCACATACACCATGGTCGCCAGCGGCCAGCTAATCCCAAACCAAAACATGACCGAAGACACCAAAAGGGGCAAGGTGGAAGCATATTTACCCACTGTATTCAGTTCGCGGTAAGTCCAATTCCACTTCTTAATTTTTACTAGCACCAAAAACACCAGAGACCAAAGCGCCACTGAAATTAAGCGGCCCACAAAAAACATTAGTACAAACAGTCCACCCAGTACCACAAATATCGGAACTAAGTACGTAGTACGGAACTTTTCTACCCAGGTTACTAACTGATCTTTAGTAAGAGTACCATTTGGTACATCAGTGTACGATTCAGATTTCACTTCTTTTAATTCAGGGTCAAAATAACTAAATTGGTCATGCCCCAACACGAACGCAATGTCTGTGTCTTTATTTTTGATCAAACTTTCCACACTCGGTGAGCTAGTACTAATCGTGTCAATAACCAGAGTAAAGGTTTCGTCCCCGCTCGTCTGTGTAAAGACATAGGGCTGCGGCAATTTTTCGGTGCGCAACTGACCGTTTTCCATGATCAAGGAAAAATCGGGTACATCATCTTTTAATTTTTGTTCACCTACAGCCACGGCTTTTGGCGCAATAAAACCAAGTAGTGGCACCACCCGCAGGAGCCCAATCACGCTAGTGACCACAAATAAAAATCCAACCGCGGCCCAGCGACCAGTGTCGCGTTTGGCGCGGAGCCACTCAATGTCAAACAAACTGTGATACACGGATTCAAGAAATTTCATATAAAAAATATTTCTCTAACTGTACCTGAATCCTAGCTTTTTCGCAAATAAAAATCCTCTGTCAGCTGACAGAGGATTTTACTTATTTGGTTTCTTTGTGCAAGGTGTGCTTGTCGCAGTGCTTGCAGAATTTATTCATTTCCAAACGATTTTTCAAAATCTTTTTATTTTTGCGAGAAAAGTAGTTTACTGTCTTGCACTCAGTGCATTCCAGTTTGATCATGGCGTCTTGTGACATACAAAATATAGGTAAAGGTTGAGCTGCCAACTGCCAGCGCTACCAACTACTGGTTATGGGTTACTCAAAACTTGGGGAGAGTGTACCAAAAACCCCTAAAAATGTCAAGTTTTAGCCATTATTATTGACAAAAAGGCCAATTTAGCGTATTCTGGGGGCATTATGGCTGGAAACGTTATTATCCGTTTTGAAAACACCTCCTTTGCTTACAATGAAGATAAGCCGATTTTAGAAGAGGCCAATTTTTCCGTGCGCGAAAATGCCAAGGTGACCATTATGGGTCAAAATGGCGCGGGCAAAAGTACGATCTTCAACCTCCTCCTAGGCACAGCTGGTAAAGCTGGTGACGATGGTGTGGTCCTAAAGCCACAGGCTGGCCGAATTCATGTGCGGGACAATGCCTCAATTGCCATTGCCCACCAGGTCATGCCCAAGGAAAATTTCACTCTGACCGTGCTGGAATATTTTGCGACCGCCTTTACAGAAAAAAAATATAATTTGGAAAAGCTCGCTAAAGACGTGATGGAAGTGGTGCATTTAACCGTGCCACTCGACAAAAAAGTTGGTGAACTGTCTGGTGGTCAACAAGCGCGTTTACTTTTGGCGCATGCCCTAATTCAATCCCCTGACATTCTGCTTCTTGATGAGCCAACTAACAATTTGGACTCAGACGGCATTGGCCAGCTCACCTATTTTTTGATGATGTACGAGAAAACCGTGCTGGTCATTTCTCACGACGCCGCGTTTTTAAATTCCTTTACTGATGGCGTGTTAAATTTGGATGTGTTCACCAAAAAAGTTGAGCAGTACAATGGTAATTACGACGATGTGCTCCAAGAAATTGCCGCCCAAATTGAACGCGAAGAACGCAAGAATGCGCAGCTTTTAAAAAATATTCAGGACCGTAAAGATAAAGTAAACTTTTTTGCACACAAAGGTGGTAAGATGCGTAAGCTCGCCGCTAAATTAAAAGAGGAAGTGGCTGAGGACGAAGAAAACATGGTAGATGTAAAACGCGATGATACCACCATTGGCGAATTTGAAATTCCAGCCCAACACTGGCCAGAAGTGGTGGCTGAATTTACCAGTGTGACCGCGCTGGTTAACCACCAACCAGTTAGCAAACCATTTGAATATAAAATGTGGCGCCGTGATCGCTTGCAGATTGTGGGCCCAAACGGCATTGGTAAAAGTACCTTACTCAAAGCTTTGGCCGCAGGTACTGAGCCAGGCATGAAAATTAATCCCGGGCTCAAAGTTGGATATTATCGCCAAGATTTTTCTGGTTTAGATTTTAATAAAACTGTTTTTGACTCACTCGCGGAAATGATGGGCATGCCAGACAATCAAACTATTTATGCCACTGGGGCCGCTTTTCTGCTCCACCACAGCATTATGCGCAATACGGTTGGCTCATTATCTGAAGGTCAAAAAGGGTTGCTGTGTTACGCGCGCTTTGTTTTGCAACAGCCAGGTCTTTTGATTTTGGACGAGCCAACTAATCACATTAACTTCCGTCATTTGCCAATCATTGCGAAAGCAATTGATAATTTTCAGGGCGCGGTGATCATTGTGTCACACATGCCAGAATTCATGGAGCAGATTCGGACCACTGCGACGCTTGATTTGGGGCGCTGACCTTGATCATCTTCTTGCCCACCCCACCTATGATCCAACCCTGATGTAACGCTCCACATCGGGTTAGATTTTATCGACTGTCTATCAATTTAGACTTTACAGCCGCTGTCTAGTTCACGCGTTCCGCTGTGTATCCAACTTTTTGAATTGTTTCTCTTATTTCTTCTTCAGAAATTAAGTTTGGATCAAATTCCACCACAGTTTGGGCTTTGGCAAAGTTAGTACTAACGGATTGAACCTTTCCCGAATCTTCTAGTTCACCGTCAATATTCATGGCACAACTGACGCAGTGCATCCCGATAATTTTAAAAGTTGCTTTTTCCATATCAAATTACATTAATAGTACCTTTATACATCCCCATACTGCAGGAAAAAACCAATTTACCTGGATTCTTTGGCGCGGTAAATTCAATGGTAGTTGATTGCCCAGGCGCGACCACGCGTTGAATTCCTAATTTAGGAATGGTAAAAGCTTGCGCACAGCTGTAGGTATTATTATTTTTTAAATGCAACTTTACGGTTTGACCAGCTGGCACAGAAATATTTTTTGGGTTATAGCCTGATGGTTCAATAGTGATGGTGGCTTCAGAGGCAACGGCAGCCTGTTCCACACCTTGGGTATCACCGAAATTGAAGCCAGTCAATACAATTGCGCCGCGCAGATTATATATTGCCAACAAAATAATCGCGACCGCTGCTACTTTGAAAAATTTTCTTTGGTACACATCACCAAGCTTGGTAGAAAAATATCCCAACAAGAAGAATAATGGTGTAGTCCCTAGGACAAACGCAAACAAAATCGCGGCACCGTACAGTGGACTACCTGAAGCAATGGCCAGAGCCATCATAGCTTGGGTTGTGCCGCACGGAATAAAGACAGTGAACGCTCCCAAAAGTACAGGCGCAAACGCGTCTTTACTTTTAGATTGATTACGCACCAAACGAGTCAAGAATTTTGGCGGTTGGATAACAAAGTACCGAAAAAACGGATGAACGTTCAGCAAGTTAAACGCTGTTCCAATCATGAAAATTGCCACTATAAATTGCAGAATTGCTTGCGCCGTAACTGACAGAGTAAAGAATGAACCAAACCAGCCAAGCAAAAACCCAAGCACTGTATAAGCAGCCAGTTTGGCCGCAATAAAGTACAAAATCGGGCGGGCATTCCCCTTTTTTCCCTCCTCAACTAAGCGCTCTTTTTCACGCTCAGAAATTACTGTGGCCAAAAGCCCGCCTTGCACTGCCAGACAAGTCAGCCCACCAGTAATTAGCCCAGTTAAGAAAATAACAAACAGATTATTTTCCATATTAGAGTTTAGTAGTTTTTAAACGTAAAGAATTCAACACCACTGATACCGAACTAAGGGCCATCGCTGCACCCGCAAACACTGGATTAAGAAGCCAACCGAAAAGCGGGTAAAAAATCCCACTCGCAATTGGGATACCAACAATATTATAGACAAAAGCCCAAAATAAATTTTGTTTAATTCCGCGCATGGTGACACGAGATAGTTTAACTGCCTTGCTAATCTTGGCAATGTCACCACCAAGTAAAATGATACCAGCTGAATCAATGGCTACATCTGTGCCTGTCGCCATGGCAATTCCTACCTCAGCTTGCGCCAAAGCCGGTGCATCATTAATACCATCACCAGCCATAGCCACAATTTCACCTTGTGATTGGAAAAATTTAACTTGTTCCATTTTGTCTTGTGGCAAAACCTCAGCCACTACTTTATCAATTCCCACTTCTTTGGCAATAAAGTTGGCCGTGTTTTGATTATCACCAGTCAGCATGACCACTTTTATTCCCAATGTATGTAGCGAAGCAATCGCCTCCTTTGCTTCTGGTTTAATCGCGTCAGCCACCATTACTATTCCCAGTAATTCTTTTTTAGAAGCCAATAAAACCGGAGTCTTACCTTGACGTGTAGCTTGTTCAATAAGTGCAGAGTCAAAATCAATTCCCAGATCAGTCATTAATTTTACATTGCCGGCAAAATATTCTGCGCCATCAATTTCTCCGCGCACACCCTTGCCTTTAATACTCTCAAATTTTTCCACTGATTTTATAGCACTATTTTTTTCCTTGGCATAGTTCACAATGGCGTGCGCAATAGGGTGCTCAGATTTATCTTCCAAGGCCGCCAAAATACTGACAATTTCTGATTCTGATAATTTACCAAATGATTCTATGCTCATTAATTCTGGTTTACCTTTGGTAAGGGTACCGGTTTTATCCAGCACAATGGTTTGTACTTTGTGCAGTTTTTCCAAAGTGGCCGCATCTTTTACCAAAATACCTTCGGTTGCACCCTTCCCCACCCCCACAATAATTGCCGTTGGAGTGGCCAGCCCAAGTGCGCATGGACAAGCAATCACCAAAATTCCCACAAATGAAACCAAGCCATAGGAAATTGCTTGAGATAACCCTAAATACTGCGCTCCAACCGTGAGCCAAAGACCAAGTGTAATTACCGCAATACCAATCACAATGGGCACAAACACAGCGGAAATTTTATCTGCCAAAGCTTGAATTGGCGCCTTACTTCCCTGCGCGTCTTGCACCATTTTAATAATATTGGCCAGTACAGTTTCGGCACCTACTTTGGTGGCTTTAAAAGTAAAATTACCACTCGTATTAAGCGTACCTGCCACCACTATGCTATTTCTTTCTTTTACCACAGGCACTGGTTCACCAGAAATCATTGACTCATCAACATATGACGAACCTTCGGTAACTATACCATCAACCGGAATTTTGGCACCTGGCTTAACTACAATCAAATCATCTTTTACCACTTCGGCAATAGGCAATTCCATTTCCTGACCATTACGCACCACGAGCGCGGTTTTGGCTTGTAGACTGAGGAGTTTTTCAATTGCATCACCAGTTTTTAATTTCGAACTGGCTTCTAAATATTTCCCCAAGGTAATAAAGGCAATGACCACAATGGTCACGTCATAATACGAATAATCTACATTTAAAAATGGGCGAAGTGTTTCTTCAAAGGCCGAAATTACAAAGCTATACAAAAAGGCAGAGAGCGTTCCAATTCCAATGAGCGTATCCATGTTAGCTTTTCCATACCGGAAAAAACGATACACACCCAGCAAATACGGTACTCCTGGCACCACCAGTGCATAGGTCGCAAAAATGGGCAGCAGGTGATGGAAAAATTCTTCCAGCACTTCAGACATGGGCGCGAGTACACCAAACTGGACCAAAATATCCCAGGTCATAACTACCGCACTAAACAAGGCCAGTGGTAACAAAGTAAACACTTGAGTTTTCAGTTTCGCAATTTCTTTTAATTTATCAGTCTTAGTTTGATTTACACCTAAGTGAGCAGCGTGTTCATCTGCTGACATTCCCATGGCCGCTGCTTCATCCCCCAATGAATAACCAAGTGGTTTAATGGCTTCAGACATGTGGTGCGCACTAGTTTTTTCATGGTCATAGATCACTTTGGCCGTTTCTGTACCATAATTTACTTCTACACTCAAAACTCCGGGAACCTTTTTGAGTTTGCGCGTAATAATATTTGCGCAACTGGCACAGTGCATGCCTTTGACTGGAAATTGCTGTGATTTTTCCATATGGATGACACTAAAATTAACGCTTACCTTTATTGGATAATTTATAAATTTTCATGACTTCATCAATTGCCTTCTTGTGCTGCCCTGATTTCATTTGCTCTACCACATGGGTACTTAAATGACTTTCCAGCAATGTTTCTTCAAAACTAGTCAGGGCCTGTTTAATGGCCATAACTTGCACAATAATATCCACACAATATTCGTGGCTCTCAGTCATCTTTTGCACACCGCGAATTTGCCCTTCAATAATTTTAAGCCGCTTGGCCAGTTTTTTATGTACTTCGTGATTCATAAAAATTTGTTATATTCCGAGTATACCCCCCTAGGGTATTGGTGTCAAAATACTTTCGGTGGATAAGTTAAAATTTTATATAAACAAAAAAACCACCAGATGGCGGTTTACTAGAGCTACTGACCAGGATTGAACTGGTGACCTCGTCTTTCTACTTTTTACTCAGTTAAAAACCCTGAATGGCAGAACCTGCAACAACCTTGTTTTTAATAAAACTTGGTTTATTCTCTATTTCCATCTATATGGAAATGAGTAAATTTCACTTTATTAAAACAAAAACAGCCTTTGGCAAAGCTGTTTTTGATGGGACCGCAAGTTGAACAACCTTGGACTCCCACCAGTGCCTTGCGGTGACACACTGGAAGAGGTGACCCCGTCCCTCGAGGGGTCACTGCACGTTGTAGTCGGCGACGGGCGCGAAGTCGCGGGGCAGTGGGATCCAGACACCGTCTTCGGGCTGGCACAGATCGCGCCCCCGGACGATGTAGGTCACGAGTCCTTCGCCGCGGTCGGTGTCGACCGTGGCCGAGAACACGATACCGGCGATCGTACCCATGACCCCATGCTCGCCATCCGTCTTGATCGTGGCCCTGAAGCCCGGCGTGCGCACCTTGCGCTCCGCGACCTTGTTCATGTACATCTCGAACGCGGTGCGGTACAGGGTGTACCGCATGTCATCGGTCAGCGAAACCTTGGAAGTCACCAGACAGTTGATCACGGGAGTTCCTCCTGCTGCAGCTTTTCAGCCCCCAAGGCGCAGACTTATGATTGCCGAGGGTAATAGAAAGGCCAGAGACCTACCTGTTACCATAGACAAATTAACAATGGATTCTAAAGCAAAAATGGATCTTTGTCAAGGATATTTCACAAAACAACCAAAACTTACTCTCTGGTTTTTTATTAAAATAAAAAACACCCTCTCGGGCGCCAACTAGAGCTACTGACCAGGATTGAACTGGTGACCTCGTCCTTACCATGGACGCGCTCTACCAACTGAGCTACAGCAGCATAAAAAGGGTGCGCGCCGAGGGATTCGAACCCCCGACCCTCTCGGTGTAAACGAGATGCTCTAACCAACTGAGCTAGGCGCGCTTTAAAGTGTCAGTATTATAGAAAATTCTAAGAAATAAGTCAACAGCTGGATTAGGGCCAAATTAGGGCTTTTTTTGGCACTGTGGGCACAGGTGCGTCCCCCGCCCAGCCAGACGGATCTTTTGGATAGGTTTGGCGCAGCGCGTGCACGGCTGGCCAGCCCGACCATAGACCTGCAAAAACTGCAGAAAACCGCCCTGTTGGCCATGCCCGTCCACAAAGTGGTTAAAAGTCGTACCCCGGTGCTTTACACCCAATTCAATAACTTCAGTGCAGGCTGTAAACAACTTTTTCTTTTCCGCGGTGGTCAATCTTTTCACTGACCGGGCCGGATGGATTTTGGCGCGCCACAAAGCTTCATCAACATAAATATTTCCCATTCCCGAAATTACTTGTTGGTTTAAAAGAAGCGCTTTAATATTGGTTGTCCGCTTACCAAGCGCGGCCACAAAATTTTCCCACGTGAAATTTTCCGTGAGCGGTTCAATTCCATAACCATTTTTTATTTTTGCTAATTCTTTTGGTAACACAAATTTCCAGTACCCAAATAAGCGCAGGTCATTGAAAAATAATTTGGCACCGTCTTTAAACGTCACCACCAGCCGTGTATGTTTATTTGGCAAATTTTCCAGTGGTTTTGACAGTGAATGTCCGCCCGCCAAAATCTTTTTTCCGGCTTGATAAATCATTTGCCCAGTCATTTTTAAATGCACCAACAGTACTGACTCTGGCTCGTCCAATTCTAAAATTAATAATTTACCAATTCGCTTAATAGCCAGTACTTTTCGGCCCACTAATTTCTGTTGCAACTGAATGGCGTTTAGTGGCCGAATCGTTTTGACATGCAAAACTTCGACCTGAACAATGGGAACTTTAATAATTACCTGCTCTAAATCACGGCGTACTGTTTCTACTTCTGGTAGTTCAGGCATAGGCTTTCACGTCAATCATAATTTCAGCCACATGTTCTTCAGGCTTAACTTTTGCATAATGTTTAAGAATCTCTCCGTTAGGTCCAATCAAAAAAGATTCGCGGTGATAGCCCATAAACAAATTACCAAACATGGATTTTTCCCCAAACACACCATAGGCCTTCCCCACCTCATTATCAGTATCGGCGAGGAGTGGAAAATTAAGATCAAATTTTTTCACAAATTTTCCGTGGGATTTTACATCATCACCACTTACCCCCAAAACTACCACACCCAGTTTTTTGAGTTCAGCCAAATTATCGCGAAATGAGCAGGCTTCAATGGTACAACCTGGTGTATCGTCTTTTGGGTAAAAATATAATAAAACAAATTGTCCGGCATACTGCTCTAAAGTATGCATTTCCCCGTTTTGATCAGCCAAAGAAAATTTAGGTGCTTTCATATTTTTTAGTTATAGTGTAATCATAACACGCGCCCAAGCAAATAAAAAACCCTCGGTTAGAGGATTTTCTGTGGGCGGGGCAGGATTCGAACCTGCGAAGGCGCAAGGCCAACAGATTTACAGTCTGCTCCATTTGACCGCTCTGGAACCCGCCCATTAAATTGTAAAAGCCCTAATGGGCTCTTGAGCCGCCTGACGGGATTGAACCGACGACCCACAGTTTACAAAACTGTTGCTCTACCAGCTGAGCTAAGGCGGCATTAGGCTAAAGAATCGATGCGCTCACGAAAAGCCGGCAGTTTTTGGTTGTCTGGGTTGACCATGCGGAGCCGCTGGTACCCGTCTTCTGCCCGATTTTTATCCCCCACCAGTATACTCGCTGTGATGAAATTGTCAAGGTATTTTGGATTTTGGGGCTCCAGGGCCAAAGCCTGTTCAATGGCGGTCAATGCGGTTTCGGGCTGGTTTAATTGAGTGAGCAAATCGTAAATTTTCAAAAACCGAGGTGACAAACTGTCGTTTAAAATCACCGCTTGTTCATAATAATCAACCGCGTCTTCTAATTTATTGTTACGTTCAGCAATTTCGGCGAGGCGCAGGAGCGCATGTTCATTTTTCTTGTCTAATTTCAGTGCATAGCGGTAGGTTTCGCGCGCTTCATTAAATTGTTCTTCCGCAAAATATACATTACCCAAACCCACGTACGCGTGCGCATTATGATCATCAAGACTTAGCACACTAATATATTTTTTCTCAGCCGCATCAAGTGCATTATCAGCCACAGCTTTGTCTGCTTCACGGAGCAAGGTTTTAATTTTTTGGTTACGCGCCCCAATTTCCTGGTCAGTCAGAGGCTCAAAGGCAACGGTATGTTTTTCCTCTAGTAAAATCCGCTCCAAAGTATCAACGTGTGTACGAAATTTAGTTTGTATTCGTTTCCAAAAATCAATCAGCCACACGGAAAAAATACTTAGTTCTGGTTCTTTGCCCGCTTCAGCCTCAGCTACCCGGCGACGCAAAATTTCATTTTTCTTTGACGATTCTTTTACTTCTGGTAATTTGTGCGCATCGAGGAGAGTTAATTTTGGCCAGGATTTTACAAAAAACCACACCAAAAGTCCGCCAGAGATAATGGCGAGTAGTCCCATGATGGCAAAAAACCAACTCATATTAAGCAAGCGCGGTAATAATATTTTTCACTTCTGGCAAATGAACCGAGGCAGTGGCCACAATTAAACCGTGCACTTCTGGTAAGTGCGCGTACTCCTGCGCATTATCCCCAGTTACTGAACCACCATAAATAATTGGTGCATCCACAAAACCATAGGTGGCCAGTTCAGTGCGGATAAAACCATGAATATCTACCACATCAGCCGGTAAGCAACGGCGCCCTTGGCCACTACCACCAATGGCCCACACTGGTTCGTACGCAATAATAATATCCACAGAGCTATCCAAATTTTGCAAAATTTGCAATTGTTTTTTCAATCGGTACTGGCGTTTATTTTCTACCAAATCATCAGCCGTCTCGCCAATACACACAATTGGCACAATCCCCGCCGCGACTGTGGCCGCCACTTTTTTCTGAATGTCAGTGTCAGTTTCACCAAAAATATACCGACGCTCAGAGTGGCCCAGAAGTGCGTACTTGGCACCGGCCTCAGCGTACATTTGGGCAGAAATTGCGCCTGTATATGCCCCTTCTACTGCCCAAGCCGCATTTTGTGAGGCCACTTCCCACGCGGAACCACGCAGGGTTTCAGCCACACTGCCCAGAGCCAAGGCAGTTGGGGCCACAATTGGTTTAACTCCGGTTGGGACAAATACGTCTTTGTACGTTTTAGCCAGCTCAAGACTTTGCTTGGGCCCAGCGTACATTTTCCAGTTAGCGACAAAATATTTCATACGCAAATTAAAACTTCACAGATTTTGGATCAACATCACCAATGATCGCGACCCGCATTTCCTGTGGCTTAAATATTTTTTTTGCTAAATCCTGAACTTGCTTGGCTGTTACGGCTTCAATTTCTTTCACCCGTTCGTCTGGAGTTTTAATTGTGCCATGATATAGAGCGTGATTAGCATACCAAGAGGCTTGTACACTAGAGTCTTCCATGGCCAAGGCCAAACTGCCACGGTAATGAGTTTTAGCGTCAGCTAATTCACGCGCCGTTACCCCTTTTTTAATAATTTTATTAATTTCAGCTTGAATACAAGCAATTGCTTTGTTAATATTTTTTGGTTCTAGTCCGGCTTGAACATAGGCATAACCAGTGTCACGGAATGAAGAGTTACCACTCCCAATCACATACGCGAGGCCTTGACGTTCACGCACTTGAATGAATAAACGGGAACTCATTGACCCGCCTAAAATGGTGTTCAAAACGCGCATGACATTAGTGTCTTTGGAATCGCGATTAAAGCTTGGCCAACCGAGCATCATTTGCGCTTGGTCAGTTTTTTTATGATCAACCCGAATGCGATCAGTTTTTTTATTACTACCAAACACACCGGGTTTGTACGTGGCTGAGACTTTAACTTTACTTGGTTTAGCACCAAAATATTTGGCAATCAAACCTTTCAGTTCAGGGGTGATCAAGCCAGCAAACACAATGATCATGGCACTTGGATCATAATATTTATCGCGGAAAGCCAACACTTCGCTACGATTATATGATTTTACTAAGTCTGGTGTCCCACCAATATCCCAACCCAATGGCGAGCCTTTAAACATTAATTCTTCAAAAATTGAATCAATATTCATGACTGGGTTATCGCGGTACATTTTTAATTCTTCACACACCACGCCTTTTTCGCGTTCCATTTCTTTGGGATCAAATAGTGAGTTGTAAAGCATGTCTGACAAAATATCCACAATCACCTCTGTGTTCGCCGCATCAGCTTGCACATAATACCCAGTTGATTCTTTGTCAGTAAACGCATTGTACTCAGCGCCAAGGCGATCAATTTCACGCGTTAAAACCAACGTATTTTTGCGTTTAGTTGTTCCTTTAAACATGAGGTGCTCAATAAAATGCGAGGCACCATTTAGTTTTGGACTTTCGTATCGTGAACCAACCGGAAACATAATCCGACCAGTCACTGATTTAGTACCAGAGAGTGGAATCAAGTACACTTTAGCTTTATTTTTTAAAGTGTAATGTTCAAACATATTAAGCGAGTTTGGTGGTTAGATAATTTACCAAGTCAGCAATCGCAACGCGTTCTTGGGCCATAGTGTCACGGTCACGAACCGTGACTTTTTTATCTTCTAGTGAGTCAAAGTCCATGGTCACGCAGAATGGCGTACCGATTTCATCTTGGCGGCGGTAGCGTTTACCAATACTTTGCGTTTCATCATATTCCACCATCCAGTGTTTACGCAGTGTACTCGCCAGCTCTTGCGCTGGACCAGAAAGTTCTGGTTTTTTAGACAGTGGTAACACGGCCACTTTTATTGGGGCTAAATGCTTTGGAAATTTCATCACCAGACGTGGTTCGTTTTCCCCTTCTTCACTGGTTGGCGCTTCTTCTACTGTGTAGGCTTCAAGTAGAGATACAAGTAACATGCGGTCAATCCCAAAGGTCGGCTCAATCACGTGTGGCAAAAATTTTTCATTGGTAATCGGGTCAGTGTACTGCAAATCTTCGCCACTCACGGTTTGGTGGCGAGACAAATCAAAATCAGTGCGGTACGCAATGCCGTGGAGTTCCTTAACCCCAAATGGATATTTATACTCAATATCCATAGTGCGTTTACTGTAGTGCGCGCGTTCGCCATCCTCAATTTCATGCCACACCAAATTATCCATGTTAATTTGCATGATATCTTTCCACCAGCGTTTAATTTCCACGAGCCAATTTTCAAAAATCGCCTCCCAATCTTTTGGGTTAATAAAATATTCAAATTCACCAATTTCAAATTCACGGGTGCGGAAAATAAAGTTACCTGGTGTAATTTCATTGCGGAAATTTTTACCAATTTGCGCAATCCCAAATGGCAACCGACGACGGGTTGATTGCCACACATTTTTAAAGTTCACAAACATCCCACCGGCAGTTTCTGGACGCAAATACGCCACTGACGCATTGTCTTCAGCCGGACCAATAAAGGTCTTGAACATCAGATTGAAATTTTTTGAAGCGGCAAATTTTCCACCACAATTTGGACACGGAATTTCTTCAATGGTGACTGGTTTTTCTTTATCATATCCCGGCTCAGCTTGCCTGGCCTCGAGCAAATGGTCAGTCCGGAACCGGTGGTGACAAGATTTACATTCAACCAGTGGGTCACTAAAATTTTGCAAATGGCCAGACGCTTCCCACACTTTTGGGTTCATGATAATGGCCGTATCCATTGGCACCATATCAGCGCGCTCTTGGACAAAAAATTTCCACCAAGCAGCCTTGATGTTTTGTTTGAGGAGATGTCCCAATGGACCATAGTCCCAACTATTGGCCAAACCGCCATAAATTTCTGAACCTGGGAAAATAAAACCGCGGCGCTTGCACAGGGACAAAATATCATCCATGGATTTAACTGGCATATAAAATAAGTATACAGGCTAAAATTCAATAAAAAAAGACCTCTTGAAGGTCTTGGGTTCCCGATTACGGGAAGGTTCCACCCAAGTTTCCCGAAAATCGGGACACTTTGTGAGATTGTCTGCTAGCTCCCAGGGAGCCGCCCTGTTCACTGCCAGCCTCTTAACTATAGTAAACTTAGCCAAAAATGTCAAACAATGATGAACCCCGGCGAGCGCCAGGGTTCAGTTTGAGGTTAGATGGTGTTAATTTCCGTTTCTTTCTCCTCGCCAATCATTTTCACCTTTTCATTATATTCTTTCACGATTTTTTCTAGATCATCTTGAAGTTTAAATTTTTCGTCCTCAGAAATTTGTTTATTTTTTTCTGAAGCTTCGATTTGATCACGCACATCTTCACGGACTTTGCGGAGCGCGATTTTAGCACTTTCTAATTTTTGGTGGAGCACTTTAATTAGTTCAGCTCGGCGTTCAGAAGTCAAAGTTGGCAATGACAGACGGATTAATTTACCATCATTAATTGGACTAAGGCCAAGTGAAGACGCCCGGATCCCAGCCTCAACCGCTTGCATCAGAGTTTTATCCCACGGTTCAATGTTCAAAGTTTTAGCATCAGCCACCGAAATTGAAGCTACAGCTTTAAGTTGTTGACGTGTGCCATAAGCTTCAATTGAAACATCTTCAACCAAAGCTGGAGTAGCCCGACCAGTGCGCAAATTACTAATATCTTTTTTCAAAAATTCAATTGACTCGTCAAATTGAAATTTATTGGCTTGAATTAAATTCATATTATTTTTTTGTTTCTAAAACTGTAAAGCCCATGTATAGCCACTCTGGGTTATCTGGGTGAATGCGGAGCACCACTGGTACTTGGCCGGTTGGTAATTTGCGTGTTACCCAGGATTTACCACCATCAGTCGTTTTGTAGAACGTGGTTCTAGTACTGACCGTACTGGTGTAATAAATCTCTTTTTCATTTTTTGGATTAACCGCAAAACTGTAAATTGAAGTGCCACCTGGTGGAGTGATGAGACTGATAGGGTCCCAATCTTCACCCCCATTTTTTGACACTAAAATTCCGTATTGGGAAATCCAGTACACTTGTTCAGCTTTACTCGGGTAAATATACAAGCGGCGGAATTGATTGGCCCCAGGGTAAGAACTCATCTCACTCTTAAGGTTAGACCAACTCGCTCCCCCATCCCGGCTGCGGTAGAGGCCATTGGCTGTACTAGCCACATACACAAGGCCAGGTTTGTTGTAGTCAAAGACGAGACGCTGTACCGAGGTCTTAAACTGGTGCACAACTGACCAACTTGTACCACTATCTACACTTTTTAGCAAGACCCCACTGTCAGACATGATAAAAACCTCATATGGTGGAAAAGGGTTAATGGCCACCATTTTAATTGACCGCGTTGGAATTCCTTCACGGTACATTTCAGTCCAAGAGCGGTTACAGTCAGTAGTTTTAAAGACTTGGCGGCCATTGGTCGCAAAAATTGTACAATTATCTTTCGGGTGAATTGCTACACCATAAACATAACCTGTGTTGAGTGGAGCCACACTTTCATTCCAAGTAGCACCCTCATCATAGCTATACAAAAGTCCCCGGGTGCGTGATAACCAGTACATGGCTTTAGGATCATTTTTATCTTCCACGAGTCCATAAACAGGTACCCCAGCCAAACTTTTTACACCCTCAGCGGTTGGTAATAATGAAATTCCACGCCAAGTTTCACCACTATCGCGCGATAAATAAAAACCAACATTACCCGTAGTGGTTTGTTTATTAGAAAATCCAGTAAACGTAATACACCCGGCTCCAGTCAAAACTAAAGCTAGGGATAAAAAGCTGATCAGCGCACGCAATTTAGTCATAAAGTAATGGGGCCATTATAACAAATTTTTTCTTGGCTGCAAAATTATGGTAGCTCGGCCAAAAGTGCTTCCAAAGTTAGACGCGGGTGACTATTTTGCCGAAGAGCCTGAATCGTAGCCGCAATTTTATCAATCACATTAGTTAATTGCTCGGGTGAAATTGAAACTGTACCCAGAGCGCGACTTGGTACGAGCGCTTCTTGCCAAATTTGTAAACGGTTAATTAATTCTTCAGTCCCGCCCCCATCTTTGGCCTCTGACAAAAATTCAGCCGCGCGCAAAAATTTTTCTGCGAGAGGAACTTTTAGCAATTCAATAATTTCATTGGCTTTCATTTGGTACTCGGCAAACTCAGCGTCATTACTTAACCAATTAATGGCCAGGCCTGGCCGACCATTGGCCGCACGAATAATTTCTGGAAGTTCAGCTTCATTACTTGGCGCTTTCAAAGCGGCTGACAATTCTTCATTGGCCACAGGACCAAGCGTTAAAATTTGTGAACGCGAACGAATAGTTGGCATCACTGCACCAACTGATTGGTAGAGTAAAAAGAAAATAGTTTTGGTTGGCGGTTCTTCGAGCATTTTTAACAGGGCATTACCAGCCTCAGTATTCATTCGGTCAGCATCATTAATAATAATCACTTTATGTCCACCTTGAAATGAACTTTCCGCCGCAAAATCAATGGCCGCGCGAATTTCATTGACCGTTAAATCACGCTTGAAGCGTTCGTTTTTTTCATCATACGCCCGCTCTACGATTTTAATATCTGGGTGCAAACTTAAATTAGTATTGGCCGCGCCGAGTAATTTTTCTGCGGCCCAAAGTGCGACTGACATTTTTCCAACGTGTTCTGGTCCAACCAAAAGATAGGCATGACTAATTGTGCCAGCACTAATGACGCGATCTAATTGTTTCAAAACATTTTGGTGGCCGATAATCATACTGACTGTAAAATTTCCCAAGTTTTTCCGGCACTTGCGGCCCAAGAAAATTGCGTGGCGCGCGCTTTACCCAAATGTCTAAACCGCGCTTGGTGCACCGCTTCACCAGTTTCTAAAATTGCTTTGGCCCAGGCTTCAGTATTTGTTGGTGAAATAAACTGCGCCGCATTTCCGCCTACCTCGCGCAGCACTGGCAAATCACTGGCCACCACTGGTACACCCACCGCCATGGCTTCTAAAATTGGCAAACCAAAACCTTCAGCCAAACTTGGGAACATTAGAGCCTGCGCCTCACGCATAATACTGACTAGCTCTTCATTTTCTACCCACGGAATAATTTTAATATGTTCACTCACTTTACTTTTTTTAATCGCGCGCTCCACGGCTTCATACCCGTGACCAGGCTTTCCCACAAAAATTAATTGCCCAGCGTAACCTTGTTCGCGTGCCAGCGTAAACGCCCGCACCAAACCCGCGCTATTCTTTTTTTCTTCAATTCGGCCCACAGCCAACACAAAAGGTTTGCTAATTTTATATTTTTCCAAAACTCCAGGCACAGCACTTTCACCAAGAAAAACCGGGTTAATTCCGTGATGGACCACGTGAATTTTACTGCCGTCAACTTTTTTAAACATGGCCAGCAAATTCTGTTTCACAGCTTCAGTTGGGACAATAATTTTTGGCAATTTTACAATTGCTTCTTCAGCCGTAAATAATGAGTACCATTTTTCAAACCAATTGTATGCACCAGGCGTATTTTTGGCCGCCACATCATGCACAGTGAGCACAGTTTTTTTCGGGTGAACCATTGGCGGTACATGCGCTGGCACAAATAAAATATCAGGTGTATGCACAATCATTTCGTAACTGAGCCGCACCTGAGTCCACAAGCGTTTTGGTGGCCAGTGTAAAATTTGTTCTTTCCAATTACTTGGCAAATTAGCCAGCTCACCTTTGAGCGGCGTGTCAGTGTATAAACGCACTTCCCAATCAGCCGGAATAATTGTTTTTAAATTTTGAATTAAAAAATAAGCGTACCACTCCACACCAGTTTTTTGTTCTCTGTTAGCTCGTGATGCCTCAATTCCCAAAATCATGTTAATACTGATTAAGCACTCCACTAATTTTAAAATCGGTTCCAAATTGATCTAATTTAACTGCCCCAAGGCGTAAACTTTCAGCCAATTTACTTGGACCCCCACCACCAATCGCAGTCTTGGAATTTTGTCCGCCCATAATCATTGGGACAATGTACAGTATAACACGATCTAAGAGGAGAAAATCTTGCCGCGTCGCATCAACTAGTGAACCATGTACTCCAGCCCCACCTTCAACATACACACTGCGAATTTTTTGTTCACCCAAATATTCTAATAGTGCGCGCCAACTAACTGTATCACGACCACAAACCACAAACTTAATTTTATTTTTAGTAAAATAATTTTGCCGCGTTTTAGTTGCTTTACTGGTGCAAACAACAAGCACATTTTCGTCCCGGAAAATCTGGTATTTTTTAGTTAAACTTAGCTCTGGATCAATAATAACGCGTAATAATTTCTTATTTTTTAATTGACCGTGCGGCGCTAGTTCTGGATTATCCGCCACCACTGTGCCCACCCCAACTAAAACCGCATCGCACAAACTGCGTTCCAAACGCGCATCCACGCGCGACTCTGCGTTTGTAATCCACTTGGACTCACCAGTTTTAGTCGCAATTTTTCCGTCCAGAGTTAAGCCCGCTTTTAGAACAACATAAGGCAAACCAGTTTGGATGGCTTTGAAAAATGGTTGATTTATTTCTTTTGCTGCTACCACAACGTCAGATTTAGCAGGCAATAATTCCACTGTAATTTTAGCGCGCTGTAAAACTTTTATTCCCTCACCGGCCACTAATGGATTTGGATCTTTTACCGCGACCACCACTTTTTTAATTCCGGCTTTAATAATTGCCGTGGTACAGGGTCCAGTTAATTTACGTTCATGACAACATGGTTCCAAAGTAGTGTACAAAGTTGCGCCTTTAGCTTTTGCGCCAGCCTGTTTAATGGCTTCAATTTCCGCATGGTTTTTTCCAGGTGCTTGTGTGTGTCCGCGCCCAATAATTTTATTTCCGCGTACCAAAACCGCACCAACGGCTGGATTTGGTGATACTAAACCATTAGCTTTTTTAGCTTCAGCGAGCGCAACTGACCACACCTCAGTCATATTAAACTTCGCTTAATAAATGGCCCATTTTATCTTTTTTCACGCGCAAATACGCATCATCAAAACCATTTGGCGGCACTTCTAGGGGCACCCGTTCAGTTACAGTAATTCCTAATTTTTCTAATTGCTCAATTTTATCAGGATTATTGGTCAAAAGTTTAATTTTGTTGACACCTAATTCTTTCAAAATATCAGCCGCCACATCATAGTGGCGCGCATCAGGCGCAAACCCAAGCGCCACATTAGCTTCCAGCGTATCCATCCCCTGCCGCTGAAGTTCGTAGGCTTTAATTTTATTGGTTAAACCAATATCCCGACCCTCTTGGCGCAGATAAATTAACAAACCACGTCCAGTTTTACTGATCGTGTCCAAAGTCAACGCCAGTTGTTGACCACAATCGCAGTGGAGCGAATGAAACACCTCGCCCGTAATACACTCACTATGTAACCGCGTCAACACTGGCTCAGGCGTGGTGATATTACCTTGGCTAAGGGCCACATGTTCGCGGCCTTTATTATCAAGGTAAATAGCTAAATGAAAATCCCCAAATTCAGTTTTTAAAATCGTTGCGGCCGATACTTCCATATTAACGGGTGGCTAAAATACTACGTTTGTACGTATCCAAATTTTCCAGTGCAATTCCCGTGCCTTTGGCCACACAGAGGAGTGGATCATCTGCTACATAACACGGCACACCCGTGGCTTCAGAAATTAACGCATCCAAATTACGGAGTTGACTGGAACCACCAGCCATCACAATTCCTTTATCCATTACATCAGCCGAAAGTTCTGGTGGGGTGTTATGCAGCACCTGCTTAACCGCGTCAATTAAACCTTCTAAATCATGTTTAAGCGCTTCAGTCGTATCATCAGAACTTAACGTTACTGTGCGTGGCAACCCCATAATCATGTCGCGCCCTTTTACTTCCATGGTCAGTGGCTTATCCATAAACATGGCTGAACCAATATTAATTTTCACATCTTCAGCCGTGCGTTCACCAATGGCCAAGCCGTATTTCCGGCGAATATATTCCGCAATTGAGTGATCAAAACGAGTACCACCAATCCGAACCGAACCACACGACACAATTCCACCCAGTGAAATCACCGCAATTTCCGCCGTTCCCCCACCAATATCCACAATCATGTGGCCAGATGGTGAACCAATTGGAATATCTGCGCCAATCGCTGACACGATTGGTTCTTTAATAATGTACGCTGCGCGCGCACCCGCCGCCATGGCCGCATCAATTACGGCGCGGCGTTCAGTTGAGGTAATTCCGGCTGGTACCGCGATCATAACTTCGGGTCGGAACAACCGAATTCCACCCAGGGCTTTATTGATAAAATACCGAAGCATGGCTTCAGTAGTACTATAACTAGCAATTACCCCGTCTTTTAAGGGTCGTTCGGCGATAATCGAATCTGGTGTCCGTCCAATCATTTCTTTGGCCTCAGCCCCAACTGCCAGCACCTTTTTGTCTTCGCGCGAAATTGCCACCACTGACGGCTCATTAATCACAATGCCTTTTTTGGGAATGTAAACCAGGACATTGGTGGTGCCAAGGTCAATGGCGACTTTACTAATGATCATATTTTATTTTAATTTTACCGCAAAATTGCGGTCAGTGCGTAGCTCAGTCACTTGCGAATACAGGGTATTTCCCCAGTCAACCTTAGCTTCAGCCGGTTCAGCGCCTGTTATATTTGTACCAAAATCAAGGGCCAGCGTCAATTTGTACGGATAAGTGCCAAGGGCCTTAGGCACAGCCAGTGTATAATCCCCAGCTTTAATGGCCTCAGCCACTTTCCCTGGCAAGCGGTAAGTAAATGATAGCGTTTTCGTGTCGCCAGGTTCAATGGAAATAAACGCGCCAAACACCCGACTTCCACTTTCATCTTCCACCGTGACATTGCCAGTTTTATTCGTTCGATCCCAAGCCAGTGCGCCTTCGGAACTAATTAATTCTGAGCCAGCTGGCACATACACGCGCGTAAATGTGCGGTAACGGGTGGTCCGCCAATCAAATTTACCAGTGTTTTCAAACACCATTTTTGCAGTCGCAACGTAACCACCAGCCTCTGGTTTAATTTCATATGACAAGCTGCGGCGCATGGCATGATCAGTTTTTAGGGCCGCCAGGTTGGCATCAACCCAGAGTAAATAATCAGTTGAGGTTGGCGCAAATGTTCCAGCCCAACCATAGCTGGCTAATTTTTCCTGCGTATTTTTTTCTACGCCATAGGCCATGAGTTGTTTTTCACTAGCTAATCTAGCTACTAGTTCACCGTATTCCGATGGATGTCTAATTACATCAGGTCCTAACCGCACCACAAATTCATGAAATAATTGTCCCAAAACTTGTTTGCGATCTTGGAAAGTCACCCCGCGATTTTTATACCCATACTCCACTTCATACTCTAATTTTTCCACCACATTATCAGCTTTAAATTCAATTCCTTGCACGGTAATTGGACCAGTGCGCTGCATAATTTCTTCTAACACGTGCGTGGTCACACCAATTACCGCGTCAATATCATTAGCACTCACGCCATTTTCCGCTTTGAAAAGGGCCAGTGACTGCGCTGAACTTTTGGCAAAATCTGGGGACCAATTACTATCACGGAAATACCAACGATCAACTCCAAGGTGTGCTTTTAACACTTCTGGTGGCAGTGGTAATTTACTGCGATCAGCGGCCCGATCCAAACTTTCTGTACCCTCAACTTGCAGCACTTGCGGCCGGCCTTTGTCCACGCGCAAAACCGCATATGACCCAATAAATCCGCCCCCTGGACGCAGTTCTGTATTATTTAAGAATAATAATAAATACGTTTTTGGTTCAGTGAGACCAAGCCAATCTGGTAAATCACTAATTAAGCCATTATATTCTTCACCAACTTTTTTGGTTAATTCTTTTTGTACAAACGGAATGGTCAAAATTTGCGCTGTATTAGTGTGCTTAACAAAATAATATCCAGCGGCACTTACCCCAGCTCCAAGCACCAAAAACACTCCGAGTAAAATTAAACCAATGTGCGTTTTCTTTTGTTCAAGAAACATACTATTTCCGTTTTTTGAGTGACACATTAAAACCCAAATATTTACCAAGCATTAGGTGAGTCACCGCATCAATCGCTGGAATGGCACTAACCAAAATCATCGAAAAAGGCAATAAAACCCACTGCCCCAGCATGGTTAAATATTTGTGTGGCGGGTGGCTAGCTGGCCGTTTTGGTAACAGCGGAAAACTAAACAAAGCAGACAAAAACAAACCAAGCATGGACACAGTCATGAGTAATTCCAAAATGTGCGGGGCATTAAAATACAAAGCACTTTGGCGCACTGATTCTGGAGCCACGTACATTGGCAGCCGACCCAAAATCGTAATTAAAATCGCCACACAACACCATGACCACTTACCTTCCCACTCCACAAACACCCATTTAATTTTTAGCCACAGTGGCATGTCTTTACCTTTTTTTCTAAATTCATAAAGTAAAAATGGCACATGTTCCACACCCCACGCCCAACGCCGTTGTTGGCGATACAAATTTTTAATACTTTTCCAAAACGTATCATCACGCACTGTATCCATTGAAACTGGAATATATAGCGGTGTCACGTGATAATCACCATTATAAGCCAGTAAACACTGGTAAAAAATGCGCGAGTCTTCACTGACAATCCGCTTGTCATGGTGACCAGCATCAACAATCGCCCGGAAACTCATGGAGTGTGACGAAAAAGTCACCAGCGCATCTTGCCGGGCCAGCATGGTAAAAGTCCAAAAGGTGGTTCCAAACGCCATCAGCCGCAGCACGGCTGGCGATTCCCATAAATTATTATTGTATAGGGCAATTGGCTGGTACGATGACCGGGTTGGATTTGGGTGCCGTGCGTACACATAGGTCAAATAACTAAAGTACTGCGGGTGCACCACAGTATCAATATCAAACATGGTTGCAATCACATTGTCATAATTCCAGCCCTTGCCATCAATGTATTTGCGCAGTTCGCGTTCTGAATAATTTAAATTTGAACCTTTACCCGGAATTTCATCTGGAAGACCCATTGGGTGCACTGTGCCCACAATATCGCCAAACGCTTCACCAAATTCCTCTTTTACTTTGGCAAAAATATCAGCAAAATGTTTCTCGGTTTTTTCTTCACCCGCAATTACAATTACAAATTGTTTTGGGTCATAAACACTGTCCGCAATACTTTGAATTGAAGTTTTTACCACCCCCCAAGACTCATCGTACAAGGTCAAAAACACCACGTGGTGTAATTTTTCCAGACCTGCAATATCAGTCCCCAATCGTGCGCGCCAATCAGTTTTCCGCGCTCGGCTGTACCGTCGCCACGACACTAACAAATAAAAAGAAAAATTGAGTACTTTTAATACCCAATACACATCAAACACAATAATAAAATAAATCATCCAGAGCGGCTTCACCAAAGCCAGCACCAAACTAATCACGAGCGTGACCCAAACCGACACGCCAGGCAAAATTTCGTATAACCGATACCGCTGATAATCAGTGAGCATAATGCTCTTATTGTAGCGGAATTTTTCGCTTTTGTCCATTATTTTGCTTTCCCAATATTCGGCTCACCACTATACGTCGCAGAAATATAAATGCCTGGCTCGGCCTGTAAAAGTTTGGCTTCCAGTTTTGGTAAGTCACTGGCTTCAGCGGCAGTTACGCCAACAATTTGAATATTTTTAGCATACGCCCAAGTATTGGCCACTGTGGTCGCAATCCGCGTGCTAGTAAAACTGCCAGCACCAACCACCACCGCCACACCCTCAATATCTTGGGCGCCTAAAGTATTCGCTTGTAAAAAATTTTCAATACTGACCAAGAGTTCCCGATTTGGCACTGAATAATTTTTCTGTTCAACAAAGGCGCCCTTGAACAAAGTCAGGGAAATTTGGTCGCGGCCTGATGTATCAACCAGCAAAAACATTAGAGGTCAAAATTATTTACCACTTTTACGTGTTTGGCCTCAAATAGCGAGAAAATAAACTTATCCATCACGTATCGGCGGTCAAAAAATTCCTGTTTACTCATGGCCGTGTATCGAATTGGAAACCCAAAACTCTGTTCATATTCAGCCACTAATTTGGCCAGTGGTTTTTCCTTAACATCACCAACAATCAAAACATCAGACGGCGCATGCTCATCATGCGTAAACCGGCCTGACATCAGCATAAAATCAATGGTCCCAATTTTGCCTGCCTGGAGTTCTTTGACAAACTCCTCCTCACCCGCTAATTGCTCTTTTAAGAGCAAGGCCTGAAGTTCATTAAAAATCAAACAGTCTTTATTGAGTTTGTAATACTTGCGGAGACTGGCCCCAGCCTTGGCCTCTTCGTCTACTGTTTGTTTCTCCTCTGATTCTAATAAAAGCCCGACCGCAGCCAACTGTTCAATCTCGCGCCGAACCGCATTAATCTGAGCATCCAAAACTCGAGTCAATTCCCGCACAAAGTAGGATTTTTCTGGGTGACGATATAAAATCCGCAGGAGCTTAACCCGGGTTTTTGAGCCAAAAAGTTGTTCAAGCATAAGGATTGAAATGTGTACCAGCCTATAGTATAATAATTGTACTCAAGAAGTCAAAAGGCCTTATGAATACCCCGCAAAATTTGGATATTAAGGAGTTTTTCACCCCAGGCAAAACCCTGGAAAAGGCCCATGTGATTTTACATTTGGCCGAACCCAGCGCCCCACACGAAAAAGAACGGGGTTATTTGTTTATTTTAATGGAATTAATGGTTGGCACCACCAGCCTGATTGAAACCAGTCAAAAAATTATTCAGTATTTGGAAGACCGATATTACGCTCGTGAGGAAAAAAACGAATATTTACTGGAGCGGATTTTGCAATCAGTGAACCGTGAGTTTGAAGATGTTTTGACTGAACATGCCAGTGACATTACTTGTTTGGTTGGGACGATCATGGACGGAACCATTACGCTTAGTTATCACGGCGCACCACAAGCCGCAGTTTTTTACTGGCAGCAAAATCAATTACAATCATACTCAATTATTGAGGGCGCAGACGAAGGTGAAAATAAAAATTTCTTTTCAGATTTAGTGACTGGAACCATAAATAATAAGGATTTCTTTTACGCCGCCACCCCACACGTAGTGGATTATTTCCCACTTGATCGGGTGTTAAAATTATTATCTGACCGACCAGTCAAAGATGTTAGTAGCCACTTGCAAAAAGTCCTCCAAGAAATTGGCAGTGATTATTCATTTGGCGGACTGATTGCGCAATTGAACAAAAAAATTGTTCCAAAACTGGGACCAGAAAAAACTGGTTCAGCCGCGTCACTTAATCACTTGGTTACGGCGGCTGACCGGACCGCTGAAACACTGTCTCCCCCACTGATTAAAGACGTTAAAACTACTTTGTCAAAATTAAAAGAACGAACCAAACAATTACCACTCTACCCAACCTATCTCACCCGCGAAAACCGCCGGCAGTGGGGTCAAACTCCGCCGGAAAGTTTCTTGCATTCGTTTGGCAAAGTAATGGTTGGCGCGGGGCAAACTTTAGTGGCCATATTCATGGGCACGGCCAAAGGAATTATGGGGGCTGGTAAAAGTGTTTACCGCTTAGTGCGCAGTCAACGCAGCCGCTTGGACGAAATGAATGAGTGGCGCGGCCGGATGGAAAATACCAAACGCTCACTAAATAGTTTGCCACCAATTAGTCGGTACTTAACCATTGGTTTGATAGTGACCGCAATTTTATTTGTTGGCACTTTATCTTACCGCAAAATTTACGAACGCCGCGTAGCCAAGCAAGACAAAATTACTAATTTAGCCTCAGCGATTACAGACAAAAAAGAAGCCGCCGAAGCCAGCCTGGCTTACGAAGATAAAGCCAAAGCTAATATCTTAGTAAATGAAGGTTTTGCTTTGGTGCGCGAACTCCGCGACACTGAACCAGATTATGAACAATTAGCTAAATTAGAAACTGACCTCCAAACTTTAGCTGATCGCTTGCGCAATGAACGCCGCGTTGAACCAGAATTACTGGCTGATTTGTCACAAGTTAATGCTGGCAGTCAGCCACTCCGCTTGATTGGTTTTGGTAGTACCGTGATTGCTTATGGCCCAAATGATGCTAGTTGGTATTTTATTAATGCCATTACCAAAGAAGTGCAGGGCAAACAACACGAAGCTTTATCAGAATTAGTAGACGCGGCCGCTGACCCGGAAAGTAATTTAATTGCCATGCGCTCAGGTTCTGGTGAAGTTGGCTTACTCGACACTGACACCCAGACATTGGTCAAGAAGAATTTAAGTTTACCAAGTGCCACCGCTGAACTTAAAAACATTGCACTTTATAATGAAAATCTGTACACCATAGACTCGGTTAATAACCGAATTTACAAACACAATTTAACGCAAACTGGTTTTGATCAAGGCTCAGCCTGGACCAAATCTGGGGAAAGTCATTTTGGTGGCGGCGGCTCACTGGCGATTGATGGTGATGTGTATCTCCTAAAAGACAGTGGTTCAATGTACAAATGGTACCGCGGTGATGAGCAAGGTTTTTCACTCGCCCCAGTTGAGCCAGCCCTAACATCAACAAGTGGTTTAGTGGTTCCAGCCGAAGCTAACGAATTATTTATTCTCGATACTAGCGGTAAACGTGTTCTGATCTTTGATAAAAGTGGTGCATTCAAAGAACAATTAGTGTCTCATAGTTGGACCAATCCAACTGGCCTGTGGGTTGATAAAACTGCGAAAAATTTATTTGTCTTAGACGGACAAAAAGTGTATCACCTGGCGCGGTAAAATTAATAAATAAAAAACCCGGTTTAACGCCGGGTTTTTTATTTGAAAGAAAAATTACTTCAAAGTGACTTTACCGCCAGCTTCTTCAATTTTCTTTTTCATTTCTTCAGCTTCTTCTTTCTTAACGCCTTCTTTTACCATTTTTGGAGCGCCATCAACAAGAGCTTTAGCATCAGCTAAACCAAGACCAGTGATTTCTTTCACCACCTTGATTACAGCGATTTTGTTAGCACCACCATCGGTAAGTTCAACACCGAAGTCGGTTTTTTCTTCGGCAGCAGCAGCGCCACCAGCAGCGGCTGGAGCAGCCATCATCATTGCAGGAGCAGCAGCTGATACACCAAACTTGTCTTCCAAAACTTTTACAAGTTCTGAAAGGTCAAGCACTGACATTTTTTCAATTTGTTCTACGAGAGAAACGAATTTCTCTGGTACAACCATTTTTTCTTCTGACATAATAGTTTAAATTAATTAGGCTTTAGCTTCTTTGATGTTATTCAAAACACCAACGAGGCCGCGTAAGTTTCCAGCCAGTACATTCACGAAGCCAGAAACTGGCGCGTTCAAAGTACCAACGAGTTGTCCCAAGAGCTGTTGCTTGTTTGGGAGTTTAGCAAGTGCGTTTACTTTAGCACTATCAATAAAGTGACCTTCCAAAATACCACCAAAAAGCTTAACGACTTCATGAGTCTTAGCAAATTCAGCGGTAAGTTGAGCAGGCGCAACTTCATCATTCATGCCAAAGATTGCCGCCACGCCACCCTCAAAGTGTTTAACATCAGCGGTTAGACCAGCTTCTGTCAACGCTTTGGCGAGCAAAGTTTTCTTAGTAGCAACAAAGTAAACATTTTCCGCGCGGCATTTTTTGCGGAGTTCTTCAGTTTCCTTAACCTTTAGGCCTTGGAAATTGGCAAACACCACTGATTTAGCAGTGCGGAGGTGACTACTGAGGTCATTCAGTGAATCAGTTTTAACTTGTCTAGATTTAGCCATATTTGGTAATTGTGCGCTTTTTAAAATAAAAAAGCGCTGATTACCGCAGCGACCTTTAAGAAGAACATTTCTTAAGTGAAATGTGACCTCGGTAGCGTATTTAAGTTCCCTGGCGGGAAAAGCTACTGTCTGCGGTTGATGTGAAGATAATATCAGACGCCGGCGCGGTTGTCAATAGTTGACAAAGGGTTTTTTTTCTTCTATAATTTTGCTGTTACATTATGGCGCCATCGTCTAATGGTTAGGACATCAGGTTTTCAACCTGAGAACAGGGGTTCAATTCCCCTTGGCGCTACAAATGACGGAAATCGTCGACAAAACCCGGTTAATAGCCGTGGTTTTTTAATTTTTTTGGCTAATTTAAGGGATTTTATCAAGTTATCCTCTTGACAAAAAAGGGATTTTTGTGTATACTGGCGCGTCAACGACGAAAGGCTGTAGGTGGCCACTGGCCTCTTCACTGCTCGCGTTGGCCGTTTCATCCACTCTTTCCGGCGTCCCCGCCGGATGTTCGTTTCAGGGAGAATTTTCACAATGTCAAGGTGCGCAGAGATCCCTGGTCGACCGGGCCTCTACCGGTTCGACCTCGAAGGGGCACCCTGTCTCCCCGGCGAGTTTCGACTCGTCCGGTGGGGGCTGGACCGCCCCGACGCCTGTAATCCAATCCTCGACAGCAAGGTGGAGGACGCGCTCGGAGCGCGCCTCCTGGTGTACATGTGGGAGGACTTCAAGTCTCTCCCTACCAACACCACGGCCGCAGAAGCTGCCGAACGCCTCTGCTGGATCGGAGTCAGCAAGACACGTCTCCTCGAAGACAACAAGATCTCCGATGAGCGGATGGACCCGGACGAGGTCCGCGTCATCCTCGCGCGGTTCGAGGAGCGCGGACTTATCCAGGTCCAGGAGACCGGTGGGGGTCTCGTCTACCTCCCCACTCTGGCACTGATCATGAAGATGGTCGGCCGCCGGCGCTCGCTCCACAAGAGCTGAGCAACGTGATCCTCTCCGGATCACTCCTGTCTGAGCTTGGTGCCGAGCAATCGGCGCCGAGATCCAGGACGCTGCCTCTGACGTGTCAGGGGCCCAATGAAAAAACAGTCACTTAGGTGGCTGTTTTTTCATTTTGTACCTTGACTTTTTTATTGTTTTATGCTAAGTTTAGCACAAATCACGCCTGGTAACAGGCAACCTAGGGAGCGATATTCAGTGCGTTTCATCGAAATCGACCCCAAAAAGCTACTCGAAAACGAACCCGCTCGCGTCGGTGGTAAATTCGAGGGCACGAAGCGCCTCGATGTCACACGATTCTGCAAAAATGACGGTGAACGTAAGGTCATCGTGTTCACCTTCGAAAAAGGAAAGGTGCCCAAGTTCAACTTCATCTCAATCTACAATGGACAAGATGTCCCGAGCCACGAGAGGAAGAACTGGACTTGTGATGAGACCGAAAGAAAACTTGAAGACGACGAAGCCTTCAAGAAGAAGTGCGAGTCCTGGGGCGCCAAGCCCCACGAACTCGCCGAGGCGATCGTCTCCTTCGCCCACCGCTAGCGCCGTCCTGGCGCTTCCCATTGAACCCGCATGACGCCGCGCCGAGTTCTGGGACGCTGCCTCTGACGAATCAGAGGCGCAACAAAAGACAGTCATTCATGGCTGTTTTTTGTTTTATAAATAACAAAACTCCCTGCCACTTTTACTTCCAAACTTTAGAAATAAAAGTGGTGGAGACAGGGGGTTTTGCAGCCTCCACCAGTTGGGATTTTGGTAGAGGCGGGATTAGGGGTGGTGAAGAGATTACAAGAGCAGGTCGCGGGCGACCGCTGCGATGAGGGGGTTGACCCCCTCGGTCTGCAAGTCAGCCAGGCTGAACTCTCGGAGGCCGACGTCGGCCTCGTACTCGCCCGGGTCCAGACGGACCGCGGCGAGCTCCTCAGCGGTGATCTCGAAGCTGAGCTGGAACACCGGGAAGGTGCCCCGGCATTCCGGTTCGTTGAAGTACTGAAATACCGCCCCGGCGACCTTGAATCGCCCCGGGTCAATGTGGATCCCGAGCTCGCGCTCGAGAATGCGCGTTGCGCCGTTCTCGGGCAGTTCGTCCTGACCGAGCCGACCTCCAAACCACCACCAGCCCTGGCACGGCGTGCGCCGGCGCTTGGCCAGGTGGCAGACCTTGCTGTGAGAGGTGATGGCGATGATGTCGACACAAAAGATCGGCATACACCGCTTGATCGTGTCATAGACGTCGTTAGGGAGGTGGTTGTAGGTGCCAGTGCCGGCGCCATCGTCAACGAGCATGAACACAGGGACATTGAAACGACGGATCGAAACCATTTGTAAGACCTCACGTTTAAAGAACTTGTCTGTCAATTCGGGACATTCCCAAATTTTCAGAACAGTGAATTATAATTTAAAAATGTAATTTTGTCAACCTACTCCCCTATTTTGCGAAGTTTTCCACAGCTTAGGTATTTTCACCCTTATTTTTGTTGCGTATTTCCACACGCGCGCTATAATACTCAATATTATTAAGGTTAATTTAACAACCTCATATGTCAGGAATGACAAAATCAGCTTTGCTAAGTCTCTTAGCAGACAAGTCCGGTTTAAGTAAAAAGGATATCGGCATGGTGCTCGACCTCCTCTCAGCCACTGCTTACAAAGAAGTGAAAAAGAATGGCATGTTTGTTGTGCCAGGCTTTGGTAAAATGGTTAAGGTTCGCCGTGCTGCTCGCACTGGTCGCAACCCAGCCACTGGCGCCACTATTAAAATTGCTGCCAAAACGGTTGTTAAATTCCGCTTGGCTAAAGCTGCTAAAGAAGCAGTGCTCTAAATTGCCAGAAAAAACGGTCCTGCGGGGCCGTTTTTTTATTGCCAAAATGGGCTTAGCGTGTTAAGGTAAGGAAAATATTTTATGAAAAAATCACTCCTTATTTTATTAGCAATTATTGTCCTGGGTGGACTAGGCGGTTTAATTTGGTATGCGCAACATGAAGCGCACCAAAAAACCGTTGAGCTTTTACCAGCTGACCAAGTGGTCAGCACACCAACCTCAACTACAAATACTGGGCCTACGGAAAATACAGGCGTTTTAGACCAGCCTGACATTGCCACATCTCATCCTGGCACAGTGTTTGACATTACCAAAACCACGCCGACCTCAACCTTACTCTCACAAAGTTATTTGCAAGCAAAATTTCGCGTGCTTCATATTTTTACGAGCAGTAGTTTGGATTATTATTTAGTGATTGCGAATGACCGGACTGAACAGGTTGGTAATGAAAATTTATGTGGTTCAATTTACAGTCCAGATTCGTGCTACTTTTTCTTGGAACCAAAATATGTGGCTGATGCGCCGCCAAGCCAATATTTAGGCGTGCTTGGTAATCACCCGGGCGCAATTGATTATGATAGTTTAAAAGTAATTGCCCCAAATATTATTGAGTTTGTGACTGGCGATGGTGATGCTGGAGTTGGATTTTCTAAAACTTGGCACCTCGATGTTTTGAAAAAAACTGTGGCTTTGGTTGAACAACAAAACATTTCCTACCTCGATTAATATGCGGGTTTTGGGAATAGAATCTTCTTGCGACGATACTTCAGTGGCCTTACTTGAAAGTGATGGGGTTAATTTTACGGTGTTAGCGGAAAAAACTGCCAGTCAAATTGATGTACACAAACAATATGGTGGCGTGGTCCCAGAAATTGCTGGACGGCAACATGCCGAAGCGATTGTGCCGTTGATTGAAGAAGTTTTAGCTGGACAAGCCAAACCAGAGGCCATTGCTGTAACCGCTGGGCCAGGCTTAATTACTGGTTTAATTATTGGCGTCGAGGCAGCCAAAAGTTTGTCATACTTGGAAAATATTTCCCTAGTGCGGACCAATCACATGGACGGACATGTACATTCGGTTTTGCTGGGCAAAGAAAAAACTACAGCAATAAAATTTCCGGCTTTGTGTTTGCTGGTTAGTGGCGGACACACTGAATTGTTACTCATGAAAGACCACGGCGTGTACGAAAAATTAGGCGCCACGCGTGATGATGCGGCTGGTGAGTGTTTTGATAAAGTCGCCAAATTGCTGGGGCTGGAATATCCAGGTGGACCAAAAATTTCTAAATTTGCAGTGGACGGAAATACGAACGCAATCCCCTTTCCGCGGCCAATGATTAAAGAACCAAATTTTGATTTTTCTTTTGCTGGACTCAAAACTGCCGCGTTATATTATTTACGCGACAATGAATTAAATTCCACTAATGATTTTTGCGCTAGTTTTGAACAAGCCATTACTGATGTGTTGGTGGAAAAAACCGTGCGTGCGGCCGCGAAATTTAAACCGCAAACAATTATTCTAGGTGGTGGGGTGAGTGCAAATAAAAAAATTCGCGAAAGTTTACGTGCAGCTTTAACTGAAACAAATCCCGGCGCTGAATTTTTAGTTCCAGAACCAAAATACGCAATGGACAATGGTGCCATGATTGCGGCGGCTGGCTACTTTCAAGCGCACAAAAATAATTTTATTCCTTGGCAAGAAATTCAAGCTGATCCAGGTTGGGAAGTTTATCTTTAGAATTGGACCTCAACACGGTCGCTGCCGAGCAAGGTTTCAAACTTTTCTTTAACTGAATCATTCCAATCGACTCCGGCACCAGCTTTAACCACGCCAGTGCCAACTTGGATGTACACTGAGTAAGCACCAGGATTGGCGGCTAAAATCGTTTTAATTTCTGGTGCTTTGACTGGCATTTCATCACTGGTTAAATGCAAACGAACATATTGTTCAATTATTGGCGCTGCGCTTGTACCTTTGCTACTTGGTTGGCTAATTGAAAGTTGACGCGCCAAATCTGAGGCGGTTTCTTTTTGCAAATAGTACGCGTTTTCGACAAAAATTTTATTGTCCCCGTCTTCACGCGGGGTTTTACCCACAATAGCGACTGGGGCGCGAGCCACCCAGAGCTCTTTGGTGCGTTCGTAAGTTTTTGGGAAGACCAAAAGTTCCATTGGTCCCGACATATCCTGAATGGTCACAAAGAGCATCACATCCCCTTTTTTGGTGATTTTCTTTTTCACACTTTCTACCACACCCACACAAATTACCCAGCTATCGCGAGGCGCAATTTCAATTTCGGCGAGCGGAGTAATTACTTTTTTGAAAAATGGCATGAATGGATCCAGCGGGTGCGCTGACAAATAGAGCCCAAGCAAATCTTTTTCCCAAGTAAATTTTTGTTCAGTGGTCGCGTTTGGGGCTGGTTTTAATACCACTTTATCATCAAACGCAATTCCAGCCGCCGCAAATAGCGAGTCTTGTTTAGCAGCCCCATCTTCACGCACTTGTTTAACAAAGTGCAAAATATTTTCTGAATTGGAAATTAAAACACCACGGTCAAAACCAAAACTATCTAAGGCGCCACAAGCCGCTAAACTTTCAATTGATTTTTTATTTAAATCTTTATCTTTAATGCGCTTTAAAAAATCTTCTAGGTCAGCAAAACTGCCATTTTCTTTGCGCTCACGGTAAATTACTTCACAAATATGTTCACCAACATTTTTAATGGCGTTCAGCCCAAACCGAATACGGCCTGGGTCACCCGGTTTACTTACCATGGCAAATGATTTGAAACTTTCATTGACATCTGGCGGCAGAACTTCAATGTTCATGCGCTTACACTCGTGCACAATCGCTGCCACCTTGTCGAGGTCACTAGCTTCAGCTTGCAAAATCGCAGTCATGAACTGCACTGGATAATGGGCTTTCATGTACGCGGTTTGGTAAGCCACAATTCCATAACTAGCGGCGTGCGCTTTATTAAACCCATACGCCGCAAATGGTTCAATCGCGCGCCATAGTTCGTCAACAATTTCTTTTTTTACTTTACCAACATTTTGACAACCATCGTAAAATTGAATTTTCTGCTTAGCCATTTCTTCAGGAATTTTCTTACCCATGGCTTTGCGGAATTTATCGGCTTCCATCCAGTCATAACCTGCCAGCTCAATCGCCGTTAACATAACATCGTCCTGATAAACAAGCAGACCATAAGATGCGTGCAAAATTTTCTCTAAACGTGGATCCAAAAATTTCACAGCTTCAGGGTGATATTTCCGGTTAATGTACTCTGGGATTGATTCCATCGGGCCCGGACGGTACAAGGCCACCATGGCCATGATATCTTCGATGCGGTTTGGCTTCAATTCCTTGAGCCAACGCGTCATGCCTGAACCACTTAACTGAAACACACCCATGGTGTCGCCACGTGCCAGCATTTCGTAAACCTTTTTATCATCAAGCGGTAAATTATAAATATCAACTTTATCACCAGTGGTTTTTTTCACAAACTCCACGGCGTTTCCCAAAATCGCCAAGTTACGAATTCCAAGAAAATCGTTTTTGAGTACCCCAGCCGTTTCTACCGCTTTCATTTCGTACTGGGTGGTAAGACGCGTTCCACCAACTTCGTATTGCACAGGCGCGAAATCAGTCAGGGTGGTTGGCGCAATCACCACACCGGCCGCGTGAATGGAAGTATGGCGCGCACAACCTTCAACTTTTTGGGCCAAGTCTAAAAGGCGTTTTACATCTGCATTACTGTCATATAGTTTTTTCAAATCCGGTTCTTCTTGTAGTGCCCGTTCAATGGTCATTGGGAAACCTTGCGCACCTTGAGGAATTAATTTTGAAACCTGATCACAAAATGAATAAGAAAAACCCAGGGCCCGGCCCACATCACGCACACTAGCGCGCGCCGCCATGGTTCCAAACGTAATAATCTGCGCCACTTTGTCCGCACCATATTTTTTGGTCACATACTCGATCATTTCATCACGGCGGTCATCAGCAAAGTCAGTATCAATATCTGGCGCAGACGGACGGAATGGATTTAAAAAGCGCTCAAACGGCAAATTAAAACGCATTGGGTCTACAGTAGTAATTCCCATGACAAATGACACTAGTGACCCAGCGGCTGAACCACGCGTAGATTCTACAATCCCGTGTGATTTAGCATACCGCACAAAATCCGCCACACAAATAAAGTATGGCGAATACCCTTTAGTTTTAATAATCCCCAATTCGTATTCTAAACGTTCAGTTAGCGTTGGAGTAATTTCTTGGTAATACATCGGCATGCGCTCAAACGCTTCTTCGCGGAGAACATCATCAGCAGTTTTTCCAGGTGGCAAATCCACGGGCGCAAAGTGCCAAATATTCAGTGGAATTTTAATATCCACCCGCTCGGCAATTTTAGTGGTATTACTAATTGCTTCTGGTACATGCCGAAAACGGGACGCAATATCATCCCCGCTCGCCAGTGACCGATCAACTTGCCGGTAATCTTCACGTTCAGTTTCATGTACGCGCCACCCCTGTGAAATACAGCGTAAAATATCTTGCGCCTCAGCATCATCTGGTTTTAAATAATGCACATCACGCGTGGCCACGAGCGGAATACCAGTGTCTTTTGACAATTGAATAAGGCGCGTATTAACTTCCAGCTGGCCAGAAATCGCTGGGTGATCTTCTAATTCTAAATAAAAGTTATTTGGCCCAAAAATTTTTTGCAGTTCCAAAGCATAGGCTTTAGCACCCTCAATATCCCCTTTTAAAATTAAACTGGGAATTTTTCCTTGAATTGGACCAGACAAAGCAATTACACCCTCATGATGTTTGGTCAGTAATTCAAGATCAACGCGCGGGACATTATTAAATGTTCCTTCAAGATGCCCAAATGAAGATAACAACATCAGGTTTCGATAACCAGTGTAATTTTCTGCGAGCAAAATTAAATTGTGTACCCCTGCATCCTGAACCGGATCTTTATCCAGGCGAGACCGTGGCGCCACAAACGCTTCAAACCCAATAATTGGTTTAATCTCTTCAGCCAAACAGGCCTGGTAAAATTCAATCGCCCCGTACATTGAACCATAATCAGTCAGGGCCAAGGCGGTGAAACCTTGTTTTTTGGCAGCCTTAACGAGGGCTTTTACCTTTGGCAAGCCATTCAAAAGCGAGTAGTGCGAGTGGGTGTGGAGGTGGACAAAGCTCATAACCCCCTCATTGTACGGGTTTTGGTGGGGGCTGTCTAGAACCACATTTTACCTTGACTGAAGGGGCTTTTTGCCCTTATACTGCCTAGGTTAATTCATTAAATTGTGACTTATGCTTGCTAAAAAAATCGTGGCTGCGACCAGTGTTTTACTCTTGGCCGGTTTAGGCTGTAGTGATACGACCAGTAACTCGACTAGTTTAAAAGATGCGACTGGTCAAAATCCATATTTTGAACAAAATACTGCCAAATTAGAGGTCAAGAATCAAGCCAAAGGCAAAGAAATGGTGGTACCAACCGTAGTGGCCACTCAAGACAGCTGGGTAGTAATCCGGGCTGACAAAGGTGGCGTGCCTGGTGAGGTAATTGGTTTTACGGCCGTAGGTGCGGGTGAACACCAAGACGTCAAAGTTACGGTTGACGAAAACAAAATCACCAAAGTGTTGCACACTAACCTCTACGTTGATCTAGGTAAAAAAGGTAAATTTGAAAATGATGGCACAGATGTGCCCGTCACCGCAAACGATGTCGGTATATCTGGATCATTCAGTGTTACTGGTGTTTAAACAAAATAAAAACCCTCTGTCAGTTGGCAGAGGGTTTTTTAATTACCGTTTTTTCTTCCGCGACCGATCCGGTTCAGTAATTTTTTCTTCAAACTTTTTATTCAGTTTACCCAGCACATATTTTTCCATGAGTCCGCTGGCAATTGAACTAACCACACCCATACTACTGGATAGACCATCCACTTTGCGGCGAATAAAATCCACTGCTTCCGAAATTAATTCTAGTTTGTGAAGCAAAGTTTCAACCACTTTGTTGGCATTGCGAAGCACTCGCGCCGCTTGGTACAAAAGCCAGCACAAAAACACAGTAAACCAGAGCACGCAAATGGATAAAACAATGTACAAAATGTCTTGGGAAGATGTGACAGGCATATTCCAAATTAAGTTGGAGTTAGTATAGCACAGTTCATTTAGGTGCGCCACTCGGCAGCTATTTTTTCAGTTAAAACTTTCTGGATTTTTTTAAGCGCGGCGTCAATTTCTTCAGTGGTTAAGGTGTGATTGGCACCCAAAGTCACGTGATAGGCTAAACTTTTTTTATTAGCGCCAACATTTTTACCTACGTATTCATCAAACAAATCTGCTTTAATCACTAATTCGTGCGCTGATTTAATGAGCTGCTGCAAATCAGCGTGCGCTTCAGAACTGTTAACTACAATCGCAATGTCACGCACCACGGTTGGGAACTCAGTCATGGACACATAATTACTGGTTTGACGTGGCGCGTTTACTAATTGACTCAAATTTAATTCAGCTAGAGCCACCCGAGCAATCAGACCAAGTTCAGTTTGTTTAGCTGGATGAAGTTCAAAGATTTCCCCAATTAATTGACCGTCACAGAGTACACTCGCCGCGCGACCAGGGTGCATCAAATTGGTTGTGGCTTGGTTTGGAACAATGCTAAATGCAAAACCTAATTCAGTTCCAAGCGCCCGAACACTATCAGCCACAGTGTAAAATGGTTCAGTGTTTTGTTTTGCCGAGTAAACCAAACCAAGACGAAGTGGTTGGGCTGGTAGCAATTCTCCACTAGTATTTCCGGTACGTTCACCGGCTTCATCTGGCAAAAATACCCGACCAATTTCAAATAATTGCACTTGATCAGCATGGCCGTGAGCCAACACGTTTTCAATTAAACCTGGCACCAAATCGCGGCGCAAAAGCGGCCGGTCTTTAGCAATTGGATTATCTAATTCCAAATAATCCTGACCTTTTAACACCTCTAACCGATTCAACCACTCTGGTGAGACAAACGAGTAATTGGACACTTCACTAAAATTACAAATAAAAGCGAGCACTTCTTTGACCTCACGTTCTAATTGACGTAAAGAATTAGTGAGCGGCGGCGCAATTGGGCAGCTTGGCAACACCCCAGGAATATTTTCATAACCATGCAAACGCGCGACTTCTTCCACCAAATCCTCAGGAATGCGCACATCTTTACTAGCCCGCCAAGTTGGCACCAAAGCTTGCACCTGACCTTTTTTAATTTTAATTTCAAAACCAAGGCGCTCTAAAATATCTTTAATCGTGTTATCACTCAGTTCAATTCCCAGGCGTTCGCTAAACAAACTCACTGGAAAATCCAAGGTCAGTGGTTTGTCAGTAAAGTTTTTCACGTCAACAACCACACTTGCCACTTCTGATTTTGGCCAAACTTTTTTAGCAAGTTCAACAAACCGAACTAAAGCTAGTTCAGTTAAATTTGGGTCAAGCGTTTTTTCAAACCGGGCTGAGGCTTCGGTGCGTAAACTAAAGTGAGTTGAGGTTTGACGAGTATTTGTGGCATTGAAATTTGCACTTTCTAGCACAATCGTAGTGGTAGTTTCTGACACACCACTATTTTTTCCGCCTTTAATTCCGGCCAAAGCAACTGCCGCCCCATTATTCGCAATTACCAAAGCATTCTCTGGTAAAACTAAATCTTTATTTTCTAAAGTAACAAATTGTTCGCTTGGCACTGCTCTGCGGACTTCCAAATTAATTTCCTGACCATTTGGATTAAGTACCGCCGCGTCAAACGCATGCAGTGGTTGACCAAGTTCAAACAAAACATAATTAGTGAGGTCAACAATCGCATTAATCGGACGCTGGCCAACCGCAACCAAATTATTTTTTAGCCAGGCTGGTGATTCAGTCGCACTCACGCCCTCAATAACCACCGCTTGATAACGTGGACAGAGTTCACTAGCATTAACTTTAACACTGAGCGCGTATTTTTTATTTTCTTTAATTTTTCCTAATTTTAGTGGCGTAAATTTTTTCCGGGTCAGGGCTGCGATTTCGCGCGCCATACCATAATGACCCCACAAATCTGGACGATTAGTCAGCGATTTATTATCAAATTCAAAGAGTACGTCATCAAGACCAAGTGCAGTTGCGAGCGGCGTACCCGGGCGCGCTTTTAGGGCTGACAAATCAACAATTTCTTTTTCATCTTGTTTTGGGAAACGATCAAGTAAACCAACTTCATCAGACGCGCAAATCATTCCGGCAGAATCAACACCGCGAATTTTAACTGGTGCCAGCTCAATTAAATCCCCTTCACCGTGCCATTTAACTTTAGCGCCGATCAAACCAACGATTACTTTCATTCCCTCAGCCACATTTGAACCGCCACAAACAATAGTGATTTCTTTGTCACCAACATCAACCGTACACACGCGTAATTTATCAGCGTTTGGGTGGGCTTCAACTTTGGTAATTTTTCCAACGACCATTTTATCAAACGCGCTTGCCAATTCAGTTACTTTTTCTACTTCAGCGACAGCCAGTGATAATTTGCGCGCCAAATCCTGCGCATCAAGCGCATCAGGCAAGAAAACAAAATCGCGCAACCAGTGTTTACTAATAATCATACTAGAATTGTTCTAAGAATTGCATGGAACCAGATTGTAATAATCGCACGTCTTCAATTTGGTATTTAAGCATTACGAGGCGCGTCAAACCAAGCCCAAACGCAAACCCAGTGTATTCTTCTGGGTTAACTTTTCCCGCGCGTAAAACATTTGGGTGAATCATGCCCGCACCAAACACTTCCATCCAGCCTGTGCCTTTGCACACGCGACAGCCCGCACCTTTACAGAGGAAACAAGTCACTTCCCCATTCACCCCTGGCTCAACAAACGGATAAAATTTTGGTCGCAAACGCACCTCTGTATCTGGCCCATACAAATGTTTGGCCATGGTTTCGAGCACCCCTTTCATGTGCGCCACCGTAATATTTTTTCCAACCATAATTCCTTCTAATTGGTAGAAGGTGTGTTCATGACGCGGATCAGTGGCCTCATTGCGGAAACAGCGACCCGGCACAATGGCGCGGAGCGGCGCCCCGTATTTTTCCATGGCGCGCGACTGCACTGATGAAGTGTGCGTGCGCATGACCCAATCTGGGTGGTCTTTGATATAAAAAGTATCTTGCATGTCCCGCGCTGGGTGGTTCTGCGGAATATTTACAGCTTCAAAATTATAAAAATCACTTTCCAGTTCTGGACCATCCAGCACCATGAAACCCATACTCGTAAACAAATCCTCCAGATCATATTGCACCTGACTAACTGGGTGCAAATGTCCGCGCGTTTTCAGGGGCAGACCTGGCCGAGTGACATCTAATTTTTCTGTGCTACCAAGTTCAGCCCATTTGGCACTAGCAAATACGCTTTTTTTACTAGCAAAAGCTTCGGTCAATTCATTTTTGAGCGCATTACTGGCTTCGCCATACGCTTTTTTATCTGGCCCAGCAATATCTTTAATGGCTTTCATAGCCGCGGTGAGCGATCCATTTTGGCGGGAAAAAATGGCGAGTTCTAATTTTTCTAAATCAGCCAAAGAGCCAACTTTTTCTAACTGACTAAAGGCTTCATTTTTTACTTTTTCAAGTTCTGGAAACATATTACTTATGACTTTCCCTCAGCCACTTAAGATGTTCGGCTGTTTCTTCACTGCTAACTTCAATTTCTGGAGGCGTGTTTGGCGCTTCACGATCGTAGTCTTCCAAAACTGTTTTATACACTTCTTTTAATTCGTCAGTCTGAGAAGAATCAGGCGTTTCAAATAATTTTTCCATTTCTGGTAACACTTCCTGCCGCACTTCATCTGCAATCTGCACCAATGACCATTTTTCATCTTCTGTTTCTGGGAAATCGTCAACAAAGAGAGCGCAGTGTTCAGCCGCTTCAGTCACCGCGAGACGAAGCAATTTATCAAAACTAAAACTGTCAGGCAAGTTCAGTTTAAAATACTCACCATCAATACTTTTACAAAACAAATCAATCGCATGATCAGTCAGGCCAGCCGGTTTATTGTTTTTTAAAGTAACTTCAAACGCACCCAACCACTGTTTAAATTGTTGGTCACGAATTTTAACTGCTTCACTTTTTGGGTCAGCCATATTACAAAAGATTAGCCACATCACGCCAGGTGATCACTAAAATCAAAATTAATAATAGTACAAAGCCAGTTCCGTGCACGATCTGTTCAACTTTGGCTGGCACTTTTTTGCGGAACACGCTTTCAATAATTACAAACAGGGCGCGACCACCATCAAGCGCTGGAATTGGCAGCACATTCATAGCCGCCAAACTGAGTGAAATCATGGCCGTGATATTGATTAGATAACTAAAACCAAGGCGTGCACTTTCGCCAACTGCGACTGCAATTCCGACTGGCCCACTCACCGCCATACTTGCCCCATTACCTAAAATTAAACCTTTAATTAGGTCATAAAACGCCACAAAAATTCCTACAAACCCAACTCCGGCAGCTTGGAAGCCTTTAATTAGGGCCCAATACCAGGGATAACGAATCACTCCGGCATCAGCCAACACCACCCCCAACCGGGCTGGTTCCTTTTCTGCCACAACCGCTGGTTTTACTTCGACGTTCAAAACCGCATCAGCGCGTTTTAATTCTAAAGCCAAAATTTCACTACTATGAGCACGAACATAGGCCACAAATTCATCAGCACTAGTCACTGCTTCACCATTGACGGCCGCAATTCGGTCGCCTGGTTTTAAGTCAGCTGCACCCGCCGGTGAGTCTTTTTCTACCCCTTGAATCATGACCTCAGCGGTTTTAACTACAATTGCTTTATCGTCATTTAAATTCGACACATTCGCTGGCAAGCCAAACATAAACCCAAGTCCCAACAAAACTCCAGCCAAAATCACATTCATAATCACCCCAGCGAGCAAAGTCAGCAATCGTTTTGATTGTGATTTAGCCGCAAAACTATCTGGACCAGCATCACGATCATTTTCACCTTTAATTTTTACAAAACCACCCAGCGGTAACCAATTGACTGAATATAAAGTCGCGGGAAATTCCTCAACAGTTTCAGTGCCGCCGGCCACTTCTTTTAAATTTTCTTTTGAAGAACCTTTGACCCAAACAATTTTCTTGGTCACTGGATCACGGTAAAACCCAATTGCCCGAGGCGGAAAGCCCCAGCCAAACTCATATACCTTCATCCCTGACCATTTGGCCACAAAAAAATGCCCAGCTTCGTGTACCAGCACGACCAGGGTCAAAACCAAGAGGAAAATTAGGACCGTGAGCATAATTGACGGGTAGGCCTAAATTGCTTAGAATGAATAAGGACATTATTCCACAGATGTCCCTTTAATTCAAGCAATTGTCATGTATGCCTCTTAGCACCATTTTGTTAATTGCCCTGGGCGCCCTGGTTCTCTGGATTATTTTTACCTATAACGGCCTGGTCACCCTACGCAACCGGGTCAAAGAAGCCTGGAGTGATATTGACGTACAACTCAAACGCCGTCATGACCTGATCCCAAACCTGGTAGAAAGTGTCAAAGGTTACCTTAGTCATGAAAAAGGAATCTTGGAAAATGTGACCAAATACCGGTCACAAGCTATGGAAGCACAAAAAGGTGGCAACACTGCGGCCCTGGCTCAGGCTGAAGGTTTACTTGGTACCGCCCTTAATGGTCTCCGGGTTGCGGTTGAAGCTTACCCAGATTTGAAAGCTAACACCAATATTGCTCAATTAATGGACGAGCTGTCTGACACAGAAAACAAAATCATGGCCAGTCGCCGCTTTTACAATGGTCAAGTGCGGGACTTTAACACCAAACTCGAAGTTTTCCCAACTAATTTAATTGGGAACATGCTCAAATTCACTAAGTTTGACTTCTTTGAAATTCAAGATCCAACTGAACGGGAAAATGTAAAAGTTCAATTCTAATTTTACCTAAATGTATTCGCAAATTACGGCTAATAAACGCAAGACCTGGATGCTGATTCTATTTTTCGTCGTGTTTGTGTTTGGGCTTGGTTATGCGATCCAGCAGTGGCAAGGCACTGGCCCAGAGTCAATTATTTTAGCTGGGGCAATTTCCCTGGTCATGACTTTAACTAGTTATTTTGCTGGTGATAAGGTAGCGCTCAGTAGTAGCGGGGCGCGGCACATTACCAAAGAAGAAAATCCGTACGTATATCGATTGGTGGAAAATTTGTGTATTACGGCCGGAATTCCCCTGCCAAAGATTTACCTCATTGACTCACCCGCTTTAAATGCGTTTGCCACTGGTCGCGACCCAAAGCACGCCAGCATTGCGCTCACCACCGGAATTATTGGGGCGCTGGAAAATGAAGAATTAGAGGGGGTGATTGCGCACGAACTTTCGCACATTCAAAATTATGACATTCGGGTTATGACCGTGGTGATTGTTTTGGTTGGTCTGGTATCACTATTAGCCCAGTGGTTCCTGCGTTTTGGTGGTGGCCGACGCAATAGTGATAGTGATAGCAAAGGTGGTAATTTATTTGGCCTTGTCGCCATCGTATTCATGCTACTTTCCCCACTCATTGCTGAATTAATTAAATTAGCCGTGTCGCGCAAGCGCGAGTATTTGGCTGATGCGTCTGGATCACTGCTTACGCGTTATCCAGAGGGTTTGGCGCGGGCACTGGAAAAAATTTCTGGTTCAAATGTTCCTTTGCAAAGCGCTTCCACAGCCACTGCCCACTTGTTTATTTCCAATCCATTCAAAGGTAAAAGTTTATCTGGTCTATTTTCCACTCACCCACCAATTCAAGATCGAATTGATCGGCTCCGCGGGATGATTAAGTAACGTACAAATAAAAATCCCCCGTTCGCGAGGGATTTTTATTTGAGTAAAAATTTTACTCAAACTTTTTTAAAACCGCACTAAACTCGGCTACTTTTTGTTTGGTCAATTCAGCTGAAGCAGTTTCCAGATTTAAACGTAAGAGTGGTTCAGTATTACTAGTCCGCACACTAGCAAAACCCCAATCAAAACCATACCAAACTCCGTCTAGATCAGAACTTTTAATTGCAGTCGCCCCAAATGCATCTCGAATCGCTTGCATGGCCCCGGCTTTATCTTGAATTTCAAAATTAATTTCACCGGAGTGTGCATATTTAATTTTGAGTGGCGCCACTAGCTCACTCATCTTTTGACCACTATCTGAAACCAAATAGAGGAAATATAACAGTGACAAATCAGAACACTCTAAATTGTAAAATTCACCAAAATACACATGAAGCGAAAGCTCACTCGCAAAAACCGCGCCAGTTTCGAGCATTTGTTTTTTAATATTGGCATGCCCAACCATACACATGTCAGTTTTGGCACCCACTGCCTCCCAAGTATCCCGCACAATTTGGCTGGTACGCAAGTCATAGAGCCCAAGCGCACCTGGTTGTTTTTGCAAAACTTCGAGACCAATCAGGGCAGCCACATGTGAAGCATCAACCACTTCCCCATTATTGTCGACTAGACCAATCCGATCAGCATCACCATCCAAAGCAAAACCAAAGTCCGCACCTGTCTCCTTCACTTTAGCTTGCAAGTCCCGCAGTGTGGCCGTGTTAAGTGGATTAGCCTCATGATTTGGGAAAGTTCCATCTGGTTCTAAAAATAAATATTCAACTTGAACTGGCAATTCAGCTAAAACCTTTGGCAAACTAATTTGGGCCATCCCATTACCCGCATCAACCACAATTTTAAGTGGTTTAATTGCACCAAAATTGACTAGTGATTTTAATTTAGCCAAATAATCTGGGAAAATATCTCGACTCTCCACACTTCCCTTTTTTTCAACTGGGTTTGGAATTTCCCCAGCTGCTAAATCCCGAATTTCGCTCATTCCAGTCTGCTTGCCAATTGGTACACCATTGGCCAAGGTCATTTTAAAACCATTGTACGCCGCTGGGTTATGACTGGCCGTGACCATTACTCCACCCGCATGTTCAGGAAAATGCGCGCAAGCAAAATTAAAAAAAGGCGTTGAAGACAGACCAATTCGGACTACATCTAGTCCCTGATCAGTAATTGCCCGGACCACTTCAGCCTCAAATGGTACACTGGTTGGCCGCATATCATATCCAACCACAACCCTTTGGCCAGCTTTAACCAAATCATGCTGCCGCAAAAACAACGCAAACGCTGCCCCAATTTTATAGGCCAATTCTGGTGACAATTCCCCCTCCACCAAACCCCGAATATCATAAGCTTTAAAAATGTGTGCTGGAAAGGTCATACCCTAGGAAAAATTAAGAAAATTAAGTATACTGATTGTATAAAGGGACCACTCAAATGTCAAAACGTATGACCCCACAAAAACTCTTAGATAATTTTTCCACGCACTTAAAAAATGTTATTGCGCGTGCAATTTCAACGGCGCATGCGGCCAAAATTCACCAGGTTGAGCCACTTCACCTGTTTATTGGCCTAACCGAAGAACCTGGCTCAGTGGCCAGTGAAATTTTACAAAAAAATAATTTCCCTTTGGTCGAATTCCGGCGCTCAGTGGCTGGGCGCGAAGCAGTCGAGCGCGGTCAGGAAGGTAAACCAGCTCTGCCTGACCTTGGCCAAGCAGCTAGCAAAGTGATTGAGCGTTCGCTTCTGATTGCCTTTGAGCGCGGTCACAGTTACATTGGTACAGAACATTTACTGCTCGCTTTACTGGAAGCTCCTGATCAAGCGCTCGCCGAATTATTTAAAGCCTTAGGTGTAAAAATTTCTGACTTACACAAAAATGTCACAAATTCACTGGAAACTAGTGGTCAGTCTGCCAGCATCGAGGCCATGATTGAAACTATGGATAATTTGGCAGCCGAGGCTGATAAAGACGCTGAGCACGACCATGATCATGATCACGGCGCGCCTGGTCCAAAACAAAAACGCGGGGCCAACGAAAGTGCAGTCCAATATTTTACCGTGAATTTAACTGACAGTGCGGTAGAAAAAAAATTAGACCCAGTAATTGGTCGGGACGAAGAAATTAATCGGGTGATAAATATTTTGTCACGCCGAACTAAAAATAATCCGGTTTTAATTGGTGAGCCAGGGGTTGGTAAAACTGCGATTGTTGAAGGCCTAGCCAAACGCATTAAAAGCGGTGATGTACCAGATATTTTGCGCCGCAAAAAAATTCTATCCCTTGATTTGACCTTACTTATTGCCGGAACAATTTACCGCGGTGAATTTGAATCACGCTTAAAACAAGTCATTGACGAACTGTCACACAGTCCAGACACTATTTTATTTATTGATGAAATTCACACTATTATTGGCGCTGGTTCAAATCAAGGTACCCTTGATGCAGCCAATATTTTGAAGCCAGCGTTGGCGCGCGGCCAATTGCATTGTATTGGCGCGACTACGTACGATGAGTACAAAAAATACATTACCTCTGACCCAGCTCTAGAACGTCGCTTCCAATCCATTACTGTGGCTGAACCAACCCCAGCCCAAACGGTTTCAATTCTAGAAGGCATCAAAAAATATTATGAATCATTTCACGAAGTAACAATTTCTTCTGGGGCGGTGGAAAGTGCGGTGGAATTAAGTAATAAATATCTACACGATTCATATCAACCTGACAAATCAATTGATTTACTGGATGAAGCGGCTGCAACGGTAAAAGTGCGTGAACATAAAAATCCCAATGCTAAAAAAATTGCGGCCATTGAAAAAGAAATTAAAGAAGCTGAAGCGGCCAAAACCGAAGCCTTAACCGCCAAGAATGTTAAGCAAGCTGAGCGTCACAAAAAAACTATTTCTAAATTAGAAAAAGAATTGAAAAAAATTGAAAAAGACAGTAGTAAGAAAACTAAAAAACAAACTATTTTAGTTAAAGCCGAAGATGTGGTCAAAACATTAGCCAGTCGGTTAAGTATTGACTCATCACTCTTGGCCAGTAGTGAGTGGGACACGGTTGAACAAACCGAAAATTTACTGACTGAAAAAATTATTGGCCAAAAAGCCGTCATTGACACTGTTATTCACACCCTCAAAGAACGCTATTTAGGCCTGGGCCGCAAAGGCAAACCATTTGCTTCATTTTTATTTGTTGGTCCAAGCGGCGTTGGTAAAACCGAAATGGCCAAACAAATTGCCGCTGGTTTGTATCATAATCCCGACGCTCTCATTAAATTAGACATGAGCGAATTTGCGGAAAGTCACAGTGTGGCTAAACTTCTCGGCTCGCCAGCTGGTTACATTGGGTACAAAGATCGCAACCGCTTGTTTGATGAACTGCGTCGCCGTCCATATTCCGTGGTTTTGTTTGATGAAATTGATAAAGCCCACCCTGATGTGCGCAAATTACTTCTGCAAATCTTGGACGAAGGCGAGCTGACTGACGGTGGTGGCAAAAAAGTACATTTTAATCACGCCATCATTATTTTAACCGCGAATATTGGTAGTCAATTATTTAAATCCGCTGGGATTGGTTTTAACAGTCACGGACAAACTACAAACATTGAGCAAAAGGTTCGCGCCGCGGTCAAAGATGAATTAGGTGCGGCCGTGATGAGTCGACTCGATACCATTGCGATTTTTTCACCACTCACCAAAACTGATATTGAGGCCATTATTACAACAGAAATTGCGCGGATTAGCCGTGAACTTGAACAAGCACGCTCACTCTCAATTAATCCGGACAAAACCGTGGTTGAAGCTTTGGCCACTGAGTCATTCAGTGTTGACCTGGGTGCCCGACCAGTCCAGCGTTTAATTGAACGCTTAATTCCCGAGCTGATTATTTCTCGACTCAAAAAAGAAGCTGGCAAAGCTAAACGCAAAACCAAACTCACCTTAACGCGCGAAGCGGAAAAATATGTCCTCAAATGATGCGGCTCACCGTTTAGCTGTGCAAAAAAATAAAGATCGACTTGGTAGTCAAAACACGTCTGAACGTCGGGCCACACGGCTAGAACACATTAACGAAGAATTAATTTTTTGGAAAAAAAAATTAGCGGCTAACTTAGCTGATACTAAAATCGTTGATACATTAATTAGACTACGCGCCGAACAAACTACGCTGCATTTAGAAGATCTGTACGAAAGCTCAGCCATTTTAGCCAAACAAAAAACACCAGGAATTATTGCTGCCTATTACGCTGATTGCGCCAAATTATTAGCCGCTACTAATCGCGCCCAAAATGGCTAACCCCCCAAACAAACCAATTGAATCAATTACTAAACCAATTAGTAGTTTTTTTAATGGCCAGGTAGGTAAAATTAAACGAGCTTTGATGTCTGCACTCGCAGCTAGTCAATTACAAGGGGCAGGTTTAGCCAAAGTTAATGACACACTCCAAGATGTAGCAACCAAAATGATTGGTCAAATTACTGATGATTTAGGTCAAGAAAAAGCCCTTGATAATGCTATTGATGATTTAGTTGCGACTACATTAATTGATGATGCCGTGGAAAAATTAACTGACCAAACTAAAGCCGAAGAACTAGCGGATGTTCTAAATGAATTCGGTAATAACCCAATTCCACCAAATACTCCAGCCGCAGTTGTTGCTATAGAAGAACCACCGGTTCAAACGCCCCCAGCCGAACCAGAGACAGCACCTGATGCAGCAACAGTCACACCTCCGACTCCACCAACCGAACCAGAAATCCCAGTGCAAAAACCTGAGGACAAAAATTCAGCCGCTGTTCCGCGTGGCGAACAACCAACTCAAGCACCAGATCGACAGGCTGCTGGCGCTGACCAAGCTGCTGCCAAGCGCAGTGAACAAAAAAATTCTGAAGACGCGAATCCCACTGAACCACCAGTAAATCCAACTGGCGGCGAGTCAAATGTACCGGTTGATCGACAAGAAGCCGGTATTAACGAAGGCCAAACTGATCGCGATAACCAAAAAAATTCTGACTTAGCCGAAGCTGATAAACCAAACCCGGCCCCAACTGAATCAACTGCGCCAAATATTGCTGCGACTGAAGCACCACCAGAAACAAAACCAGCTGAACCAGCCCAAAAACCTGTAGAAGAACCAACTCCCCCACCAGAAGTCAAAGAAGTAATGACTGGCCTTGGTGAACCACTGATTGAAACTGATGAAAATGGTTTACCTCGTTTAAAAAATAACAAAGCCCTTGGAATTGCTGGAATTAATAATCAAAGTGACCAAAGGTCAGGAGCCAAATCCGAAGAAGCTCCTGCGGACCAAACCGAAGCTGAGCCTGACCAAAATCCAGACTTAGCCACTGAGACCACTGCCCAAACCGACCCTAGTCATGGTAAAATAGACAATAATGTTCCAGTTCAGAATCCAAATCAACCAGCCATCGATGAATTGACCAAAAAACTAGCTGAGTTAGAACAGGCAGAAACTAAGGTGCAAAAAGAAATTGATGCGATCACGCACACTATTGAACCAATCGAAAGTCAAATTGAAAAAAATAATTTTCGGATCAAAGGTTTACGATTGGCATGGATTACCCTGATCGTCATTGCGGTTCTGTTCGCAATTACTATAATTTTCTTTTTCGTAGTGCCAATTATTTCTGGTTGGGCCTGGCCACTAAAAAAAGGCATTGATTTACTAAAAGTTACTAATGACGAGCTTAAAGATAAAATAAAATCAGAAGTAAAAAAACGTGACGCAAAAAAAGCCGAAAAAACTAAAATCATTAAACAATACAATGAAATGGCTCGCGAGCGCTACAAATTAACCCAGCCACCAAATCCAGCCCAAGCACCAGCCGCCACCAATCTCACTCAACCACCTGCCCCAAACATTTAATATATGGATAAAAAAAGAATTGCGCTCATCATTGGTTTCATTCTCTTTTCCATTGGCATGGCGTACGCAATTTATTTTGTTTTTTTCCGCAAAGCACCACCGCCAACCTCAGACACTGGCACCCAAATTGAAACTGGCGGACAAGTGGGTTTTCCAAACATTAATAATGGCACACCCAATCAAGACAACGGTACAAATAACGGCGAGATTCCACCAGTTGGTACAGTCACTGGTCCAATCGGCGGGGTTGATGCAAACACTGGTTTACCGCTCAACCAACCAAACTTTACTAGTGAACGCGTGACCAAAATTGTTGACTCAGCCGTACGTGGCGTTAATACCGCCGGCGGCAACACTAAATTTTATAATTCTGAAGACGGAAAATTTTATCGACTTGATGCATCGGGTGTGGCTGTGCCATTGTCTGATCAAACATTTTACAATGTGCAAAAAGTTACCTGGTCGCCAACCGGTAATAATTCAATTTTAGAATATCCAGACGGCTCCAATATTTTTTACGACTTTAATACCAAACAACAAGTGACTTTACCACGACACTGGGAAAATTTTTCCTTCTCACCTCAAGGCGATCAAGTGGCGGCTAAAAGTGTTGGTTTAGCCCCAGAAAATCGGTGGTTAATTAGTTCTGCCCCAGACGGATCAAGCGTGCGCTTAATTCAACCGCTTGGAAACAATGCTGATAAAGTTACAGTTGACTGGTCTCCTAATCGCCAAGTGGTGGGCATGTCAAAAACTGGCGAAGCGCTCAGTGACGATCGTCAACAAGTTTTACTCCTAGGTCAAAATCAAGAAAATTTCAAATCACTTATTGTTGAAGGTCGTGGCCTAGAAACCAAGTGGTCAAAATCTGGCAGTAAAATTTTACACAGTGTTTACAGTGCGGCCAGTGATTTTAAACCTGAACTCTGGATTTCTGACGGCACTCCAGACACAGTGGGTGGTAATCGCAAATTACTTGGCGTGCAAACTTGGGCCAGCAAATGTGCGATGGCTGATGACCGCTTTGTGTACTGTGGTGTCCCAGAATTACTTAATACTGGGGCGGGTTTTGCACCAGCGGTCGCCAACAACACTCCAGACAAATTGTACAAAATCGACACCGCCACTGGTCTCAAAACCGATATTCCTCTCGATGATATTCACACCATTGATACCATTACTTTGAGTGAAGATGGTCAAACTTTATATTTCACTGACAAAGCCCAGTCAGGTATGTTCCAAGTAAAACTTTAGTATGGGTACAAAAAAAATGTTGTTAATCTTTATTCCAGCGATTGTTTTAGCCGGGTTTGTTTTATTTGTACAAGTCCTCCGCTACGAGCCACTGTTTCCTGATAAAGATAAGACCACAGAAGAAACTTTTACCATTCCAGTTTTAGCTGATGACCCAGTGGTTGGACTTAAACGCGCTGGCAAAGTGGTGGTGGCGTTTGAAGATTATAGTTGTGCCAGCTGTAATGAATATGATGCCATTTTAACGCAGGTAATTTCCAAACATCCAGTGGCTCTAAAAGTGGTTTGGAAAGGCCTACCTGTAACGCGTTATCCATACCCTAGTGAACCAGCGATTACTTATGGTTACTGCGCGCAGCAACAAAATAAATTTGCTGAATATAAAGCACTCGCCTTTTCGTACAGTGATCAATTATCTGACACCACGCTCCAAAAAATTGCGGCCAACGTTGGTTTAGATGCGGAAAAATTAGCCACTTGTATTGATAGTGAAGCGGCCAAAGCCCACCTTGAGCAAAATAAAAGTATTGCCGCACTACTAAACATTCAATCAGTGCCAACTTTTTTCATTGATAATAAACAAGTAACCATTGCCCCAACTGTCGAGGCTTGGGAACAAGCTTTGGGACTAACTAACCCCTAAGTGTGAAACGCTTATTACTACTATTTTTCTTCTTAAGCTTTGGCCTACTTGGCGAGGCTGTTCAGGCCGCAGGTGAGCCAATTTTAAGTAGTTCGAATAATGGCGCAAAACTTTACACTTACACGAGTAGCTGCAAATCCGCGGCCCTACAAACCACCCAGGCATTTATTATTCCTGACTCAATTTCCGAAGTAACAGATTTGTATTTGTATTTTCATGGAACTGGTTCACCAAGTGCCAGTTCGTTTTGTGGTGGCAGCGGCAGTTTGTGCGGCTCAGCCACTACCCTAGCTAGTAAAGGCAAAAAGGCCGCCATCATTGTCAATCTTGGTCATAAGGGTGGCAGCGAAGCTGAAGACAAAGTGATGAGCAAAGAAGAAACCACCTGTTTCATGAATGAAGCACGCCAAAAAATCGCTTCAGTGGTCACACTCAATAGCTCAAGTTTAACCGTGGCTGGCCACAGTATGGGTAGCAATTCAATCTTGCACTTTTTGCAAGACGGTTTTAGTGCTAACCGCACTATTATTTTAGACGGTTGTTTTAGAGATCGGTGTAAAAAAATCGCGGCCCTGAATAATAGTGGCCCAATTGCCATGTATGCCACCCCATATCTAGACAGCTTAAGTCAAGCCTCGGCTGCTTTAAAAATGTACCCAACTAAAATTAATCTGCTTGAAATGCCTGGCGGAAAAGATGATTTTTCTAGTCATAATGTTGTGGCCACAGCCTGTTTTTTGGATCATATTTTAAATAACCAGTGTAACGGCAAAGCCAAGGCCGTTAAACCACTCTCAAACATTCCAACCAAAGACACGTCTGAAACAGCCGTTCAAACCACCGAATTACCTCTATTCCTCACCCCAGAAAAAATCAAAGAAACCGTTAGCGCCCCACAAAACAAAATTAAAATTCCTGGCCTAACTTTTTCTAACATTGATTCAGTTGAAGCGCAAAAAATTGATAGTGATGGCACTTTTTACTTAAATATTCCGTTTATTGGTGAATATATTTCCGCTGTTTATCGTTACTTAGTAATCATTGGTGGAATTGTTAGTGTTGGGCTCATTGTGGTGGCTGGTTTTGAATATGCTTTACCTGACCCAAGCGGCGAATCAAAATCTTCAGCCAAAAAACGTATGGTGGGCGCTGTGACTGGTTTAATAATCACTGTTAGTTCATACACAATTCTGTACACAATCAATCCTGAATTAGTTCGATTTGATAATTTAAAAATTATTTACGTGCGCGGTGAAAATTTGCCAATGCCTTCAGAAGAAACTATTGCTGACACCGATCCTTCAACCGGACAAGCCCAAACTAATTTTTCTGAAAGCACTACCATTACGGAAAAAATTCCCAATATTGGTGATGTTAAGGCGGAAATGTTCATGAGTACCCAAATTAACACGGTTAATGTTGATGGTTTTGCGATTTGGCAAGCCTTAACCACTGAACAAAAAACTGAAGTGCTACCGCATTTGTTTAAACAAATCGCCACCTGTCCGAATGAAAATACTTTTGTCACCATTAAAGATATTCCTAATTGGAAAGGTAAAAAAATTCACCCCAATGCGGTTGAACCGCTCCGAAAAGCCGTGGCCCTAGGCGAATCACTGGGCTTTAAAATTTTCCCAGGTGGCACTTTGCGCACCTCTGATTCGCTGGTGAAACTTTGGAATACAGGGGTGGTGGCTCGCTACCAAACCAAAACTAAAGGTTGGCAAAGCAATCAGGGCAAAATTAGTTCACCGTCCTGTAATTCTCCCCACGCAACTGGCGGCGCAGTTGACGCTAACATGAAAGACATAAAAAATGGCAAAGTTTTATTAGCTGAAGACAGTTTTAAAATTACCAAAGAAAATTACTCTGAACACTTTTTGAATGACCCATACAAAATTATTTTAGAATATATTTTCAACCAAGCTGGTTGGGTTAGACTCTGCACTGAACATTGGCACTTTGAATATGGTGTCACCGAGCGCTACCAAAAATGGGACAAAAAATCTCGTTGTTGGGCCTACGGTGATAGTTATGATCAGCCAATTCCCGATGATATTAAGGCCAAAGTAAACACCTTAACTAGTAAGCCAATCTTATGACCTTGGCAAACGTCAAAAAAATAGTACTGAGTTTAAGCTTACTTTTAAGCCTACTTCCCTATTCTTCTTTAGCCGCAGGTAAAAAAATTGCTTGGATCGGCTCATCTTCATTTGAAGCGCTGTGTAAAACTTACCACTATGACCAAAAATTAGCCGAACTTTTGCCTGACTCAACCGTTAATTGTTTTGCACACAGTGGTGACGATGCGGCTGATTTTGTTAAGCAATACGAAACTAATGTTAGTGGCAAAGGTTACACCGACCTAGTAATCTACGCAGGGCTGAACGGCCTTATTGATAATGCCGCGGTTAATACTGGACAAAAAAATTTAATGAAAATTTTCACTGCGGCTGAAACGCAAAATACCCGCGTCATTGTGGTCAGTGCTCAACCATATAAAGCGCAGGCTGAATTTTTGAAAAAAAATCATACGTGGCTGACTGGTAAACCAGGTGGAATTGACTTGTTTATCAATCTCTACAACACCCTTGACACCAATGGCGATGATATCATGGACGAAAAATATGGTGGCGATGTGCTGCACACCAATTCAACTGGTTATAAATTAATTTTCCAGGCCATTACCCAAGAAGGCTTTGGTTCACAACAAGGAATTGTCCTAAATAATTCTGGTGCTTCAGGTATTACGAGTGAAGTTCCTGGAGCTGCCGAAATTGTGCAAAAAAAATTAAGTAATGATGAAATTGCAACGTTAGTTTCTAAGCCGGTTCCAAAAATTAAAATTCCCGGTTTAAATTTTTCTAATTTAACGGTTGATGATGTTGAAACCAGACCAGACGGCAGTGTCTTTATTTCCATGCCTTTTATTGGTGAATATTTAGCTGCCAGTTTTAAATACATTGTCATCATTGCTGGCATTGCCGCTACAGCGCGGCTCATTTTTGCTGGCTTTTTGTGGGCCACTCCAACCGGCAGTAAAGACGAAGCCCGCACCATGATTGTCCAATCAATCAGTGGCCTCATGCTCGCTATTGGTGGGTACACAATTTTATACACCGTAAACCCAAAGCTGGTTTCCTTTGCGGAAATTAGTTTACCGTTTGTATTTGGGCAAGAAATTAATTACACCACCATTGACCCGGCCATTTTCCAATCAATTACTGGCACAGCCCCACCCAGCCAAGCAGAGACCATTGCCAACGCGCAAAAATTTGGCCAAGACGCTGGCCTGCCCAAATGTTTCATGGACACCATCATGGCCATGGAATCAGGTGGAAAACAAAATTTAATTGGTCATGATGAAAATTTCCGGCGCAACACTAAACCAGTTGAAGCCCGTCAAACTTTTTTAATCAGTGGTAAAAAATACAGTGGCGCGACTTTTACTCCACCAGTATCTGACTCAAGTCAGTATGATTATAAAAAATATAATTCAGCCAAAACAATAAACGATGATGCGGATACATTTGTCAACAGCCCACCTGACTATGGTCTAGATTGGCGCTTTACTCATGGTTTTGGGGCTGGTCAAATCACTTTTAATGGCAACAGTACTTGCGATGGGGCGCGCGGCATAAAAATTAAAGAGACCTGTTACAATATTCCTGAATTACTTGATACCACCACCAATCTCAAAGTGACTGTCTTACATGTTAAAGATGATTATGCCTGTGCGCAAGCAGCTGGTTTAACTGGTGACGACCTGGTTAAAGGCACCTTTGCTTCCTACAATGCTGGTTGTGGTGGGTTTAAGAAAAAATTAGCTAAGTCAATTGACGAGGTCAGAAATTTCAGTTACGTTACTAAAGCCTTTCCACTGTACGAGAAATGCATAAATAAAATTTAATGGCCAAGCCAGAAGCAATCTACGAGTGTTCACATTGCGGCGCGCAGTACCATAAATGGGCTGGGCGCTGTTTAGAATGTGGTCAGTGGGGCACTATTCCCCAGGAACCAATTAGTAGCGCCCCAACCAAAGCGGGAATTCCGTCTGCCACTGAAATTAAAAAACAAGCTGGCAAAACCACCCCGCTGAGTAGCGTAAAACCCTCAGATACACCACGCCGGGCCACTGGCCTAGGTGAATTAGACCGCGTGTTAGGCGGCGGGATTGTCCCAGGCTCACTTATTTTACTAGGCGGAGAACCTGGGATTGGTAAATCCACCTTGGCCCTCCAACTGACTTCCCTACTTTCACCCGCTCTCTATATTTCTGGGGAAGAATCGGCTGAACAAATTAAACTGCGCGCGGAACGGATCACGCCAAACAGTGGTCAAATTTTAGTACTGTCAGAAACTGATGTTGATACTATTACTGCCACCATTGTAGCCGAAAAGCCCGCCATTGCGATTGTTGATTCTATTCAAACCATTAGTTCCAGTGACCTACCCGGTGAAACTGGCAACCCAACCCAAGTCCGCGCTGCGGCCACCAAATTATTAAATGTAGCCAAAACTTACAACATTGCCATTGTCATTATTGGTCATGTGACCAAAGAAGGCACAGTGGCTGGTCCGCGCACTCTTGAACATTTGGTGGACACGGTTTTATATCTTGAGGGCGAGCGTCACCACAGTTATCGTCTACTCCGCACCGTTAAAAATCGCTTTGGCGCTACTGATGAAGTTGGTATTTTTGAAATGCGCGAATCTGGTCTCACGGAAATCAAAAATCCTGCAGGCGTATTCATTGCTGATCGCGGCGAATCAGTGCCAGGCAGTATTTTAACCTGTTTACTTGAAGGCACGCGCCCAATGCTCATCGAGGTTCAGGCGCTGGTAAATAAAACGGTATTTGGTTATCCGGTTCGTAAAGCCTCGGGGTTTGATTTAAATCGTTTACATGTTTTAACTGCAGTCCTGGAAAAAAATGCTGGCCTCCAATTAGGCCAATACGACATTTACGTGAACATTGTTGGTGGTGTGCGCGCTAGTGAGCCAGGCGCTGATTTAGCCGTGTGCCTAGCCATTGCCAGTTCATTCAAAGACAAAGCCTTGGGCAATGATTTAGTAGTTTTTGGTGAAGTTGGTTTGGGTGGTGAGGTTCGTCAGATTTCCAGTTCAGACAAACGTATCCGTGAAGCAGCGTCACTGGGAATGAAGCGTGTGATCACTGCCGCGAGTGTACAAACAAAAGATGATAGTTTAAGAATTCTCAAAGTAAAAAATATTGCGGAATTAATTACGCACACTTAAAAAGTTTAATTTAAAAAGCCCCACCACGGGGCTTTTTTTAATTTTGGATTTGGCCGCTTCCGCTGCGGCCGAGAGTGTTGTTGACTCGAACTCTTGCGAGCGAATCAAGCGGAATCTGCCCCCGCAGTTTGGCGGGGTGGCGACAGTGTCACCCTTTACGGCTCGCCCTCTGTCAGGCCAGGGGCGCGCACGTAGTCACTGCCCGGCGTGCGTAGGGACCGAGGCACTCGACGCCGTGATCTCGGCGTCTCCGGGACCGTGGTCGGTCCCGAGTCGTCTTCGCCCCCTTTCGGGGGGTTTCCGGGACGAATCACCCCGGGCTTGGTCGGCTTAACGCCGCCATCTTCACTCATGGAGATCTCCTCGCGCCCATGTCTTGCGGGTAGCTAGTCCGCTGGGCGTAGGCGCGATTAAATCACCCAAAACCAAAAAAGTCAAGTTAAAAAGCCTCTGACATTTAGTCAGAGGCTTTTATTTATGATTTGACTGCCTTCCACGAGCAGTCGGCCGCTCTTGGAGGGCAGGCTGGGAGGCGATAAGCCTCGACCAGCGTGGAATCCCTAGCGGGACCGCGACACTCTCGTGGTCGCTAACGGCGCGGTGCGTGCGGAGGAACACGCCCTCCGCCAGAGCTAGAACCAATCAGGTGTAGACCATCAGCTTTGATGGGCCTGGTTAGCTTCTCCTTTGTTTCCTCGGAGATCCAGACTTCCTTAACCTTGCCGCTTACGTTGACCATCATCCACACGGCTCTCTCCCTCTAGGGCATCGTCGCCCAATTAATGAAGAAAATACAATTAAACATTAAAAAAGTCAAGCTTTGAACTTGATTGATCAGTGTTTTCCCTTTTTTATTCACGGTGCGTTTCTGCTTCCCACTTGGCCGCGGCTTTTTTCAAATCTGGATATTTTTTAAAATCAATCCCCCGGGCTGCCGCGCGCGCTTTTTTAATCAAATCAGTGTCCTGGAGAGTCGCTAATTTTAATTGCATGAGCCCACTTTGGACCGTGCCATACACTTCACCTGGTCCGCGCGTTTCCAAATCAAATTCAGCCAATTCAAAACCATCCGTAGTTTTTTCAAAAAATGCCAAACGTTGATTCGCTTTTTCAGAATCTGAATCAGTAAATAAAAAACAATATGATTGCCAATCACTCCGACCCACCCGTCCACGGAATTGGTGTAATTGAGCAAGTCCAAACGCTTCAGCACCCTCAATCATCATTACGGTGGCGTTTGGAATATTCACCCCTACTTCTACCACTGACGTGGCTACCAAAATATCAATTGCACCACTAGCAAACGCGGTCATAGCTGCGTCTTTTTCCACTGCTTTCATTTTGCCATGTAAAAATCCGACCCGTAATTCTTTAAACACATCATTGGCCAAATGTTCATACTCAACGGTCACTGACTTTTTTTCATCAGCATTAATGGTTGGACAAATGACAAATACTTGTCGCCCATTTTTTACTTGCTCGCGAATAAATTCATACGCCTTTTGGCGCTGGTGTGGCGCCACCACCCGTGTTTTAATTGGTAATCGGCCAGCTGGTTTTTCGCGCAGTTGCGACAAGGCCAAATCCCCATACAAAGTGAGCGCCAGTGACCGCGGAATTGGGGTCGCGGTCATACTTAAAAAATGCGGCTCCGCGTTTTTTAAACCAGATTTTTCTTTTACTAATCGCCGCTGTGCCACCCCAAACCGATGCTGTTCATCTACAATTACTAGACCTAAATTTTTAAATTCCACACCCTCAGAAAGTAACGCGTGCGTCCCAATCACAATGTTAATTTCCCCACTTTTAATTTCTTCATATAATTTTTCCCGATCACTTTTTTTCGCCACTTTACTGTGCGTTACTAATTTAATTGAAAAATTATTATTTGCAAAAAATTTACTGAGTGTTTCAAAATGTTGGTTCGCCAAAATTTCCGTTGGCGCCATTAGCGCGGCTTGATGCCCAGTTTCAGCGGCTAAAAACAAGGCCATAGCCGCGACCGCGGTTTTTCCTGACCCAACGTCACCTTCCAGCAGCCGATTCATTGGTTCGCTTTTTTCCAAATCCTGAAAAATTTCCCAGGCGGCCACGCGCTGGTCTTTGGTTAATTCAAATGGTAAACCAGCCACAAAATTTTTAATTTTGTCAGCCAAAAATTTAATCACTGGTGCTTTCACCCGCGCCAATTGCTGCCGCAACATTTCCGCGCGCAGTTGCAGTAAAAATAATTCATCAAATTTTAACCGCGCTAAACTAGTGGCTAAACTTTTTTGATTAACTGGAAAATGAATTTCTTTAAGCGCTTCGGGCAAAGAAATTAATTCCACTCGTTTTAAAATTTCATCTGGAATCCACTCTGGCACTTCCGCCGCGAGACCAATCACCTCACTCAGCAAATACCGCAATTGTTTTTGCGTCACCCCATCAGTCAGTGGATAGAGCGGCACCACGCGCGCGGTATGCACTGTATCTGGCTTAATCCGCTCATAACTAGGATTGACTAAAGAAATCCCGTATCGATCCACGGTCACTTTGCCAGACAAATACACCTGGTCACCAACGGCCAAAGTTTTGGCAATATAAGGCTGATTAAACCACACCACTTTTAATCGGTCACTTGCGTCTGACACCACGGCTTCAGTGAGAAGCGCACGCCGACGCGGACTCCGCTTGGCCGCAATCATTTCAATTCGCACCGCAATTGTCACCAATTGATTTGCCTGTAGGCCCCGAATCTGACTCACCTGTGAAAAATCTTCATACCGAAACGGAAAATAATACAAAAGATCGCGCACCGTAAAAATTCCCAGGCGCTTCAGGCGCGCGGCCAAAGTCTCCCCCACTCGGTTAATTTCAGTAACTGAAGTTTCTAGTTTGAGCATGCTTTTATTTTAACATTTCCCCAAGAAACAAAAAACCACCTCTTAAGGTAGTCTAGTGGTGCACCCGCTAAGAATCGAACTTAGATCTAGAGTTCCGCAAACTCTTGTCCTATCCATTGAACGACGGGTGCTTATTTAGCCCCATCAGTATAGCAAACGCGCGGAAAAAGTCAATGAAGCTTCCACTCCCGGGCAATCCGGTCAGAAAACGGCTCCTCTTCTTTGCTCGTATTTTCCATTAAATACTGGCGCAAAGTGAACTTAATCTCAAGTGGATCCTGGTCAATAAGGCTCACGCGAATGCGGGGCCGTAGGCTACTTTCTGGCTCCAAAAATAAAATTTTTACTTCTGTATTATAAATAATATAAAAATCCGAAATTTCTGAATACGGATAAAACCGATTGTTAATAATTACCCCTAAATCAGTAATGGTAAATGGAATTTGGTGTGGTTCTTGGTGCGATTGCAAAAACATAATAATCGCAAACAAAACCACAATCAGGGCAAACAAAAAATTATTAGTCAGGAGCCCATAACCCACCAAAAACACTCCAACAATAAGCATAACCACGTACCAAGCGGTTGGCCGATCATGACGTTCGTATTCAGTGACTTGCCAAGTGTGCAGCACACTGCCAGTCATTACTTCAACTCCTGGTTTTCCAATAATTTGCGGCATATAAAGAAATTATAACAAAAAAAGACAGTCGTGACTATCTTTTTTTGTGCACCTCCTTTCGTTTTGGTCTGATGTGTCACTGCAGGATGTTCTCCGACCGGATCACGTCCTCGATCCGAACCAACACTTCATTGAGCTTGAACGTGGTCTCAACCATCTGGTTGAGCAAGGTCTCACACTTGGTGTCGTAGCCAGCCTCGTTGAGGAAGTGCTTCCTGGCCCAATCAAAGAGCGGCCAGAAGGACAACTGGAAGCTGAGGCTTTCGCTCAGCTCACCGCCCTCGAACAGGTAATGCAGGGTCATAAAACTCTGACTGACCACCTTCAAGAGGTCGGTCACGTGTTCAGCATGCTCTCTGAGGGAACGCCTCCGGCTGTCCAATTGCTGTCGCAGCGTGATGTACGGGTTATAACCACCAGGCGCAGTCGCAATTGCGTCTGCCAGGAGGTGCATAGCCTCGACGATCACGCCAACCTGTGCGTACACACCGGCCAAACCCGGATTGAACCGGAACATGTCCATCGGGCTACCTCCGTCCCAAAATTATCGCTTATCATAGCAAATAAAAATAGAAAATCAAGCCCATTGCCAAAACCCGAATTTTTGGCTATAATAAGAACAACTATGGCACCAAACGCGATCAATTTTATGACCGGTGCGAGCGCTTCAGAGTCATCCTCTCCCTCTCAGTCTGCTCCTCCCGAAAGCCAACCTAAACGCCGGCGCCCAGCGCTATTTTTATTGTTAGCCTTGGTTGGATTTGGGCTACTTTTTGGTTACTTGTGGTTAAATCATGTTTTAAGTAGTCCAGGTGATGATGTGCGCAGCCGTGTTACTTTGGAACCAAAAAAACCACAAAATCTTTTAAAAAAAATTAGTTTACTCGCGTTTAACCATGACGACACTGGTGCAGACCTAGCTGGGGCCAAAGATGACCGGATTAATGTTCTCCTTCTGGGTATGGGCGGCGCTGGTCATGACGGTCCATATTTGACTGACACCATCATGATTGCCAGCATCAAACCATCCACTAAACAAATTGCGCTCATTTCCATTCCGCGCGACCTAGGCGTTTCTATTCCTGGTTATGGTCAACAAAAAATTAATCACGTGAATGCCTACGGCGAACTTAAGCAACCAGATTGGGGTGGGGCAGCCGCGACTGAATTAATTTCCAAAACTTTTGACCTTGATATTCCGTATTACATTCGCTTGGATTTCAAAGCCTTTGAAGAAATTATTGACGAACTTGGCGGTGTGAAAGTTACCGTTGACCAAGCTTTTACTGACCCAATGTTCCCAGCCCCAAATAGTGAATATCAAACCGTTACCTTTAAAGCTGGTGAACAAACTTTGGATGGTAAGACTGCGCTCACTTTTGCCCGCTCACGTCACGGTAACAATGGTGAGGGTTCAGATTTTGCGCGCGCTCGCCGTCAACAAAAAATCCTAACTGCGCTCAAAGATCAAATTACTGATGTGGGTGTAATTGCCAATCCAATTACTGTGACTAATATTTTAACTGACCTAGAAAGCCACCTGACCACTAACATGGAATTTAGTGAGTTAGTTTCACTTGCTCGCCTAGGCAAAAGTATTGGCACAGAAAATGTTAATTCCATGGTCTTAGACACTAGTCCAAATGGCTTTTTAGTAAATTATTTTTCAGATGGTGGCGCATTTATGCTGGCCCCAAAAACTGGAAATTTTATCGCCATTAACAGTGCGATTAAAAATGTGTTCACTCCAGTCGGAGCGCAGGTAGCGAGCAATCCAACGGAATCAGAAACAACTGGTATTAAAAATATTTTAACTCCCAAAAAAGGCACAGCAATTTTGACACCAAACATTGAAATTCAAAACGGCACTTGGAATGCTGGTTTGGCTGCTCGTGTCCGTCGCCGTTTAGAATTCCGCGATTTAGTGATCACAACCATTGGCAATTATAGTAATAAACCACTTAACCAGAGTCGCATTTATGTTAACAAAGGTGTGTCCCAAACTTTGGTTGATAGCTTAGTTGATGAATTAAAAATTCCATCAATCAGTGAAATGCCAAAAAATATTCCCTTTGCAACTTCAACTAACGTACTCATTGTGTTAGGTGATGATTTTATTGATTAATATGGCTACCCCAGGAACCCCAACCACCCGTCATTTGCCAACCGCTGTTATTGTTGGCCGCGCCAATGTTGGTAAATCTTCTCTGTTCAATAAATTAATTGAAAGTGAAAAAGCCCTTGTGTCGAACATTGCTGGCACTACTCGCACCAACAACGAAGGCGAGGTCTTGTGGCGCGGAAAAAATATTCGTATTGTTGATACTGGTGGTCCTGACAATTCAGAAAACGAACGGTTCAGTAAAGAAATTATTAAACAATCGGAAGTCGCACTAACTGAGGCGGACGTGATTATTTTTGTGGCTGATGCGCGGGTTGGGATTACGCCGGCGGAACGCGAACTAATTAAAAAAATTCGGGCCAAAAATCTTAATAAAGTGCCAGTAATTTTTGTGGCTAATAAATGTGACAAACCAAAATCACTGATGGAAATTACAGGTCAGGAATGGTTAAGTCTAGGTCTTGGCGCACCACTTGGAATTTCAGCTGCTAGTGGTCGTGGACTCGGTGATTTGCTTGATGCTGTTTACGCCACTCTTACTAAAAAAATTCGCCCAAAAATTCCGGTTAGTGATAGCAAAAAACGCCCAACGCGCGTGAGTTTAATTGGTAAACCAAATGTTGGTAAATCTTCACTATTCAATAAACTAATTGGGGAAGATAAAGTAATTGTCAGCCCACTCGCTCACACCACTCGCGAACCATTTGATACCACTCTTGTGTATGAAGAAGAAGGTAAAAAACACGAAATTACCTTTGTTGATACCGCTGGTATTCGCCGCAAATCTAAAGTTGATGGTATCTTGGAACGCCAAGGCGTCAGCAAAAGTATTGAAACCATTGAAAAATCTGACATCGTGTTACTTGTACTCGATGCCAGTGAACCACTGTCTAGTCAAGATTTACAATTGGGTGGTTTACTCGAACGCCACAGTCGGAGCACAATTATTGTCTTAAACAAATGGGATTTAGCCGATGACACCAGTGACGCCCACCGGAATGAAGTTATGGCAAAAATCTACAAGCACTTTCCCCACTTAAAATTTGCCCCAATTGTGTTAGTGAGTGGTAAAACTGGCTACCGCGTGCACCAAATTTTCCCACTCATTTTAGAAGTGGAAAAAGCCCGCCAAACGATTGTGGAAACCCGTGCCCTAGATGATTTCCTACATGAAGTTGTCCGCGAACACCGACCAGCCCGTGGTAAAGGTACCCGCCATCCAGGCCTCGTTGGCATTCGCCAACTTGGCGCTTCCCCACCAGTGTTTGAGCTGTTTATTAAATACCGCACCTCACTACACTTGTCATACGTTCATTTTCTAGAAAACAAACTGCGCGAACGCTTTAACTTTTTCGGCACACCAATTGTTATTAAACTCACCAAAATGAAACGCTAGTATGAAGCTCATTGTTGGTCTAGGCAATCCTGGCAAACAGTACGAAAAAACCAGACACAATGTCGGGTTTATGGTGCTGGAACAATTGCGCGAGCAAACCAAAAAAACCATTGACTGGTCAACCTGGGAAATTAGTAAAAAATGTAATGCGGAGATTTGCTCGGGTCTTTACGCTGGCAAAAAAGTTTTGCTCTTAAAACCCCTTACCTTCATGAATGATTCTGGGGTACCAACTGAATTAGCGCTCAATTTTTTCAAAATCAAAACCACTGATTTAATTGTGGTGCATGATGACAAAGATATTCAACTGGGTGAATTAAAATTGCAAACCGATCGTGGTCACGCTGGACATAATGGCGTGCGTTCAATTATTGATCAAACTGGTACCCAAAGTTTTACCCGCCTCCGCGTTGGGGTAGCCACCAAAGACCCAAAACACATGGGTGATGTAGCCACTTTTGTTCTCAGCAAATTTGGTTTATTTGAAAAAAGTACACTCCGTAAATCGCTCGAGGAGGCGGCCACTGAACTAGAAAAATTACTGTAATTATTTTTAATTAAAATCTATGAAGGAGGGATTATTGGCCTTATGGCCAAGACTTTCTGTACCTCGGTACAGAGATTTAAAAAACTGTTTTGGTACTGTTCAGACAGCGTTACAGGCTAATTATCATGATTTATGCACCCTGCCTTGGGCGCCAGAATTAATCTTTGATTTTAATCAGTGGAAAAATAATCAGGCTGAGCACGAACGCATTCTTGCTCAATTTGAGCAAGAAAATATTTCTATTCTCACTTGTGAGGATAAAGATTACCCACCACTGCTAAGCCATGTCCATGACCCACCGTTTGCGCTTTTTGTCAAAGGCACTTTAATTAATCATCAACCTCATTTGGCTGTGGTCGGTAGCCGTAAGGCCACCGAATATGGTCGCAATGTAGTGCAAGCAATTATTCCAGAGTTAGCTAAAGCTGGTTTTAGTATTGTCTCTGGCTTAGCCACGGGGATTGATTGTGCTGCACATGAAGCCGCGCTAAAAGGCCAGGGTCACACCGTGGCTGTGCTTGGTTTTGGAATTAGTCAGGCAGATTTATCCAGACCAAAACGTCTACTCGCAGATAAAATTCTTGCTGCGGGCGGGGCCATTGTGTCTGAATATGTTCCAGGCACACTTGGCTCGCACTTTACCTTCCCCCTACGCAACCGAATCATTGCTGGTCTGTGTCAAGGCACTTTAGTAATTGAAGCCAAAGCCGAATCTGGCGCTCTGATTACGGCCAACTACGCCAGTGACAATGGCCGCGAGGTTATGATCACCCCGCATTCAATTTTTTCCACCACCAGCGAGGGAATACATAATTTGTTCAAAACCGGGGCCCACCCTGTGACGTCAGCCACTGATATTTTAGAAGTGTATGGTTTTGAGACCAATAAACCAGTCAAAGCAGAAAATTTAACTGGCGCAGACAAAGAAATTATTGCTCTGATTCGCACCGAACCACTTGATCGCGACAGTTTAGCTCGCAGTTTAAAAATACCGATTTACAAACTCGCGACTCTCTTGACTAATTTGGAAATTCAAGGAATGATTAGGGTGAAAAATAACCAGTACTATGCTCTCTAAGAGCGCTGACAAATTTCTCAATTCACTGGAACAAGGTAAAGCTAAATATTTTGCTGGGGCCAAAAATAATGGTCAATTTTTTCTTGATCGCTCGCAAAAATTACTCACTATTTTGGATCGGCCCGATGCTAAAATCCCTCACCTTTTACATGTTGCTGGCACCAGTGGCAAGGGCTCAGTGTGTAATTATTTAAGCGCTATTTTCACGGCCGCAGGTTACAAAACCGGACTAACGGTTTCACCGCATTTATCTGACCTGACTGAACGCTGGCAAATTAATGGTCAGCCAATTAGTACCAAAAAATTAAACACACTACTACTTAAGCTAAAAAAAGCTATTAAAACCTACACCAAACTCTACCCTGGTGAATGTCCTTCATATTTTGAAGCCACAGCCGCACTGGCGTTCATGTATTTTGCTGAGGAAAAAGTTGATTGGGCCATTATTGAGGTTGGTATGGGAGGCAAATATGATGCAACTAATGCCATGCTAAAAAAAGACGCAGCCATTATTACTGACCTTGGCTTAGACCACACAGCCACGCTTGGCAAAACCATTCCCAAAATTACTGCGCAAAAAGCTGGAATTATTACTAGTAGTCCGGTCTTCACTAGCACCAATGATGTTGCGGCTCTAAAAGTAATTAAAAAAACCGCTGCCCAACAAAAAGCTCAATTATTTTGCCCTATCACCACCAAGAATTTAAAAATTAAAAATATTACGGCGCGCGGCACCACGTTTACTTTCAAAGCCAGACCATATTTTGTCGCCGCTCCGGGTTTGCATCAAGCTAGAAACGCAGCCCTGGCCATTAGTGTGGCCGAATATTTTAACATTAAAAATAAGCAAATTGTCAGTGGTTTAAAAAAGGCCAACCAACCAGCCCGCTTAGAATTAATTGGTCACAAGCCAACGATATTTTTGGACGGCGCCCACAATGAACAAAAAATGTGGTCAACCATTTCTACTTACCAAAAATATTTAGCTAAAAGTGAAACCCACCTAGTGGTTGGCTTTTTAGCTGATAAAAATTGCCATGCCATGGTCAAAGCCCTGGCTGCCCTTAAACCCAAAACTATTGCCTGCACGGCTCCGACTGAAACTGGTTTCCGGGAAACCCTTGTCCCCAAAGCTCTGGTCGCTCTATTCAAAAAATACTGCCCAGAGGCCACTATTACCGCCCTAGCCCCCAAAGCCGCCCTGGCCTGGTCCTTGGGCCAAGCTAAGCCTCAGGACACAATTTTAGTGACCGGCTCCCTCTACCTAGCCGGCGAACTCCGCCCTTTCCTTATTAATAGGGTCTAGTTGACAATTTAGACCCCCTCCATTATGCTGTGGACTTATGAAAACCCTCGTCATTGTTGAGTCACCAGCCAAAGCCAAAACCATTGCCAAATTCCTAGGGCGTGGCTTTAGTGTTGAGTCCTCATTTGGCCATATCCGTGACTTGCCTAAGAGCAAAATGGGCATTGATATTGAACATGGCACTTTCCTACCTCATTATTTGGTGCCAAAAGAAAAATCGGCTCAAGTCAAAAAACTCAAAGATTTAGCCAAAAAAGCTGATAAAATTATCTTCGCGACTGATGAGGACCGCGAAGGAGAAGCCATTTCTTGGCACTTAGCTGAAGTTTTGGGAGTCAAGCCAGACCAAGCTGACCGGATTGTGTTCCACGAAATTACTAAAACCGCCATTGAAAAAGCCCTAGAAAAACCACGTCACATTGACCAAAAATTAGTTGATGCCCAGCAAGCCCGGCGTGTCCTTGACCGCTTAGTTGGTTACGAACTTTCTCCATTCCTCTGGAGTAAAGTTGTGCGCGGACTATCAGCTGGTCGCGTACAATCAGTCGCTGTTCGCCTGGTAGTTGAACGTGAACGTGAAATCGAAAAATTTAAACCCGAAGAATACTGGAGTATTGACGGGCAATTTGCGATCACCAAACACCCTGCCATCCCAGCGAGTTTAGTCATGATTGGTGATAAAAAATTACTCAAAACTTCAATCACTACCGAAGCTGAAGCACAAAAAATTTATGATGAAGCTAAAGCTGCATCATACAAAGTGAGCGATGTCCAGAAAAAAGAAGCCTCACGCGTTCCCCCACCACCATTTACCACCTCAACTTTACAACAAACTGCCAACCAACGTTTGGGTTATTCAGCCAAACAAATTATGCGTTTGGCTCAACAACTATATGAAGGTGTGGAAATTGGCACTGAAGGCTCAGTCGGTCTCATTACCTACATGCGTACTGACTCAGTAAATTTGTCAGACAAATTTACCACTGATGCAAATGATTTTGTTCACCAAAATTTTGGTAAAGAATTTACTCTCGACAAACCACGTCGTTATTCGACAAAATCAAAAGGGGCTCAAGAAGCCCACGAAGCGATTCGCCCAACTGAAGCCATGCGCACCCCAGACTCAGTAGCGGCGTATTTGGATCCACAACAATTAAAACTGTACACTTTAATTTGGCAGCGCGCTGTCGCCACCCAAATGGCCGCGGCCAAACTTGATCGCACCCACATTGAACTTACTGGTGATAAGTATACGTTCCGCGCCACAGGCCAAATTATTTTATTCCCAGGTTGGTTAAAATTGTATCCAGACATGGGTAAAGAAACAATTTTGCCTGAAGTAAAAGTGAATGACCCAGCCACTTGTGAAGATCTTAAAAAAGAACAACATTTTACTGAGCCACCAGCTCGTTACTCTGACGCGACCCTAGTTAAAGCACTTGAAGAATTTGGCATTGGCCGTCCGTCAACGTATGCCCCAACGATTGCAACGATTGAAGACCGCGGGTATGTGACACGCGACGAACATAAACGGTTTGCGCCAAGTGACATTGCTCTCCTCGTCAACGACCTCTTGGTTGAACACTTTGCTGATATTGTTGACTACCAATTTACAGCCAAAATGGAAGAAAATTTGGATGAAATTGCCGAGGGTACCAAAGATTGGCAACCAATTATTGCGACTTTTTACGGACCATTCCACGAAAATTTGGTAACCAAAACTGAAACCCTGGTTAAAAAAGAAATTACTGAGGAAAAAACTGATGAAAAATGTCCTAAGTGTGGTGAAGGCATGGTGATTAAAATTGGTCGGTTTGGAAAATTCTTAGCCTGTTCAAATTACCCTGAGTGTAAAACCACCAAACCAATTCCTGGTTCAGCTGAAGAAGCCGAGCAAGCCGCCGCTGTAACTGATGAGAAATGTGAAAAATGCGGTAAACCAATGGTCATTAAACGCGGGCGCTTTGGTTCATTCCTGGGTTGCAGTGGTTACCCTGATTGCAAAAACATTAAAAAAATCGAACAAAAAACTGGCGTCAAATGTAATCTTTGTGGTGAAGGCGAATTTGTGGCCAAGCGCGGTAAACGCGGCGTGTTCTATGGCTGCAACCGCTACCCAGATTGCAAAAATATTCTTCCTACTAAACCAACAGGTGAAAATTGTCCAGACTGCGGTGCACCACTTGTTTTTGCAGCCAAAGGCACAGTTAAATGTGCGGCCAAAGGTTGTGGTTTCAAACGCGAAGCTGAAACTAAAGAATAAATTGACGAAAGTGTTTTTTTAACTTACTATAAAAATACTATGTCTGAACTAAACTCACCTGTTTCACAATATTTAATCCCAACCGTCATTGAAAAAACTTCTTACGGCGAACGCGCGTATGATATTTATTCTCGCCTCTTGATTGACCGGATTATTTTTCTTGGCACAGCCATTGACGACCAGGTCGCCAACGCCGTAATTGCACAATTATTATTCCTCGACAACCAAGACCCAGATAAAGATATTAAATTATATATCAACTCCCCAGGTGGTTCAGTAACTGCTGGTCTGGCTATTTACGACACCATGAATTTTATTAAATCTGATGTATCAACAATTTGCGTGGGCATGGCGGCAAGTATGGGCTCAGTTCTCCTGGCGGCTGGGGCCAAAGGTAAACGCTTTGCTTTGCCAAACAGCGAAATCATGATTCACCAAGTTTTGGGTGGTGCTCAAGGTCAAGCCAGTGATATTAAAATTCACGCGGAACGAATCTTAAAAGTAAAAGATCAGCTTAATAAAATTTTAGCTGATCGAACTGGCCAGCTGCTTAAACGGATTGAAGACGACACTGACCGTGATAATTTCATGGATGCTGAAGCTGCTAAAGCTTACGGTTTAATTGATGCGGTCATCCAATAAATTTTTTTGTAAAACAAAACACCCCTCCGCAATGGAGAGGTGTTTTTAATTGTAGGGTTTGACCTACCCGTATCCAAGAAGGTGTGTCCCAGGAAAAGACGAGCCGGAGCCTGTACTTCCCTATAACACACCCCCATGCTTGTCGTGGATACAGGGCTCTTCATAAGTAACCACTAGGGTCACTTACGTAGAACTCTATACCCAGCTTGCCAGGGAACGAAACCACAATATCACAAATGTAGCTGACCATAATACCATAAAAGGCCCCACTTGTCAAGAGTGGGGCTGGGGAAAATGCACTTTTTTGGCTTATCTTAGCCTATTTTACTGCACTGGCTTGAGGTCGGCAGCTGGATCAAAAATTGGAACCGGTGTCTCCCCGTTTGAGTTGGTTGTAGGTTCAGTGCTTGGCGCATTTGGATCTTTACCCACATAGCAGGTAGCTGGTACTGCCCGGTAAGAACTCTTAAATTCCCGGACTTCTTTGGTCCCATTAGCTAGGGTCCGAACATAATTGAACGTTGTCACTGCCCCTGGGTGCACACTCTGACACTCTTTTTTACCTGGCGCCAAGTCATTAGTTTCAATGGTCTCAGGTGGGCCAGCGGGAATCCAACTTAAAACTTGTGGTGGAGTAAAGTAAGCTTTACGGCCATCGTTAGTTCCCCACACGTAAAAAGTCAGTTCTCCAGTATTTACATTCATGTCAGTTGAAATCAAAATGCTATGGCCAGTATCATTACGGAACCGAAAATCTGGATTTGGTTCGTAAATGGTGGCGTCAGTCCCAGGGTTACCATTAGACAAGTCATTATAGTAAGAAACCACTAAGCCATGGTTGGTGCGGGCAGTAATATTTAAACCAGAATTCATCGCGGCCCGGAACATAGTGGTTCCAACTTGACATAAGCCACCCGCAATTTCTGGAGTAATGCGGTTGCCTAAAATTACAAGTTCAGGCAAATACCCTGCTTCTAAAGTAAATGGTTTGAGCGTATTTACCATGGAAAATTCTTCACCAGGCTTAACAATCGTGCCATTTAATTTATTAATGACAGCGTTTTTAATATTCAAAATCCGGTTGCGTGGTGAACCAGAAAAGTAAGATGTACCGTAACCTAAAATTTCTTTGATTCCCAAATCATTAGTATCTTCAGTTTTTACCTTTGGATCAACGGTTGCAATTACCAGCGCAGTCGAAGTCGCGGCTTCGCCACCTAAACGCGTGGCAAAAACTTTTTCAATACCTTGTTCAGTCGCGTTTAAATCCACAGTCACACCAGGACGTGCGCCCACAAACTGAGTGGCTTTAGTTCCGGCGGCATTTAATTTAAAAATCGCATCAGCCGGTGCTTTATCCACCACGCTTTTAATTGTGCCTGACACAAAATTGGCTACAGCCTCAGTACTAATGGCTAAATAAACACCAGATTCATTGCGTTTTACTTCTGACCAATCAGCTAATTGTTGTTTGGAAATTGACCATTGGTATGGACGTTTAGTGTGCGCATCATAGTGGGTCAAAACAATTGGGCTCGCAAACACCGTGGCGGTTGAAGACGCAATGCTTAAAACATCAGCTTCAGACACATTTGGTTCATCAACGCGTGAATTAATATTCACTGTTGGGATAGTCGCTTCTTGCCAAGCCAACATCACCCGTTCACCAACACCAGTGTAATCAAATACCACCCCTGGTGATGATGTTGTTACTTGATATTTAAATGGATTAGTTGAAAGCACTTTAAAATCCGCATTCTTGGCCGGACTTTCCAAAGTTTTCAAATTTGTTTGCACCAGCTCAGTGACTTTAGCTTCATTCATTAATAGGCCTGGCAGTGGAATTTCGGCTTGACCAAACAAACTAGTCAGTACTTGCCAGCCCCGGCGCACAATATTCCCCTGCTTGCCATACTGCACCACGGCGGCCACGGCTAAATCTAAATCAGCCACTGACTCAACTGGCACCACCACTGTTTCTTCACTTTGACCGCGATTATATTTCACTGTAATTCCCTTTTCATTCATTTGTTCAATTACCCGACTCAATTCCTGACGCACTTCACTTTCTGATTTTCCACCTAAATTTAATTGGCCAACTTCTAAGCTTGGCAAAATCCGATCTGAATAAGCTAAACCAAAACCAATTAAAACGGCCAGAACAACAAAAACACCGGCTGAAATACCGGCCACAACTTTAACTGATTGGTTCATTTTATTTTCCATGTTCACCTGCTCGGTTTCGGTCATAATTATTCTTCAATTATTTTTACGGGAATTTTAGCATTGGCCGCGCGTTTTGGAATTCTGACTACAAGCACTCCATTTCGATACTCAGCGCGAGATTGTTCAGATTTAACTTCGGCTGGTAAGACAATCGTTCGGGAAAATGGTCCCCAGTAACATTCGGTGTGAATGAATTCTGGGACAGTTTTTAGATCAGGCAAATGTCGTTCCCCGCGGATAGTTATAATATCATTATGGACAGAAATTTCAATGGCTTCTTGACGGGCACCAGCCATAGGGGCTAGGACAATAATTTCTTGACCCGCATCAAGGACATCCACACTCAGTTTTCCCTCGCCTTTATTTGACCACAAATCCGGCCCAGCTGGGCTCTGGTTTACAGGCATTTTTTGGGTAAATTCAGCCATACTTTGGCTAATTATACCAAGGAAAAAAGGTGGGCACAAGCTAGTATTGCTTTTTTTTCTGGGTTTGTTATAATTGGGCCTGTCAAATCAGCAGGAGAGATGGCTGAGTGGTCGATAGCAGCAGTTTACTAAACTGCAGTCCCTTCACGGGGACCGGGGGTTCGAATCCCTCTCTCTCCGCCCGGAGAGCCCACTGGCCCCTCTAGTTTTGGAGAGGTGTCAGAGTGGCCGATCGTGCAGCTTTGCTAAAGCTGTGTACCGTAAGGTACCGAGGGTTCGAATCCCTCCCTCTCCGCCGAGTTTACAATTTAATTTTGGAGAGATGGCTGAGTGGTTTAAGGCGGCGGTCTTGAAAACCGTTGAAGATGAAAGTCTTCCGTGAGTTCGAATCTCACTCTCTCCGCCAAAAAAATAGTCGTAAAGACTATTTTTTATTTTTGAAATAAAAAAGAGCTCAAGCAATTACTTGAGCTCTAAAAGATTTATCAATCTAGCGGGCCACAATATTTACCGTCAAAGTGGTGCTTTTTTCAACATTCGCGAGGAATGGTAGGTCTGGTACAACCGCCCCAAAATCACCGTAAACAACGACAGTACTAGCCGTTCCAACAAATGATCCATCAGCTTTGTAAGTGCCTTTACCATCAAAGGTCACTGGTTTAGTCACGCCACGAATAGTTAAGTCGCCAGTAATTTTGGCAGTAAATTCTTGGTCAGGAGTGATGGTCGCTGGTACACCTTCTACCACGGTTGGTTTGAAAACAATGTATTGGTTAGCTGGATCTTCTGACTTTAAAATAAAGCGAGCAATGGCGCCATTGCGCTGTTCACTGTCAGTTTTGAGGGTGCGAGCATCAATTTTAATTTCTCCGATTTCCACTTTGCCAGGATTGACCTGTACCGCAATGTCACCGGCAATTTCATTGGTTGTTCCAACTACGGTAATGCGAGTGCCACGTAAATCTTCGTCCAATTTAAATTCAACGGTTGATTCTTTAGAGACAATGTGGAGTTGTTTACTGTCTGGTGAGGTGGTTTCTAAGTGCGTCACATCAGTCTGAACTTGACCAGGAGTAGATTCAACTGGACGATTTAAATAAAAATACAGACCAATTCCAGCGGCCGCGACAATGAGCGCACCGAGACTAAGTTTAGCGTTGGTAGTCATAAGAAAATAAATAAAAGTAAGGAACAAAGCCATGATAGCAGCCACCCTAAAAATTGTAAACCTTTACAGGCCAAGGCCCGCGGTGTACTATTTTTAGGTATGAAAAATTCCTCTGATGTTATTATTATTGGCGGTGGGGCGAGTGGTACTGCCCTACTTTATGTTTTAACCAAATACACGAATCTTGGTCAAATTATTTTGCTCGAAAAAAATAGCACCCTTGGCTCAGTAAATTCCAATGCTAAAAATAATAGTCAGACTTTGCACACCGGTGATATTGAAACGCACTACACTTTGACCAAAGTTAAACAAGTCAAACCAGCCGCTGAACTAACCCTCAAATATGTACAAAGATTGCCTAAAGCTGAGCAGGCAAAAATTATTACCAAAATGCCAAAAATGGTGCTTGGGGTGGGTGAGGCAGAGGTGGCAGAACTAGAAAAACGATACGCTGATTTGCACGAACTATTTCCTGATTTAGAAAAAATTGGGCCAGCTGAGTTAGCTAAGTTAGAGCC
>CAZFKS010000003.1:0-114813 GCA_964519725.1 uncultured Gammaproteobacteria bacterium | reverse complement strand
AAATTGGCAATCCCATCAGCATCTTCTTCGGTTGCATTCGCTTTTTCCAAATCTTCCATCGTTACATAGGTGTAAGCAATGTCAGTGGCTTCATGTAATTTAAGACGCTTCATGACTTTACCCCACAGACGCAAACCAGCCACGGATTCATCAGTGATCACTTCGTCTTTAATTAACCCAAAATTCGCACCCCGACTAATTAAATCACTACCAACGGCCAGTGAACGCTGACTGGTTCCAGAATTGGTAAATGTTCCGGTGTCAGTAATTAAGCCAGTCATGAGCGACGTAGCCATGTCAGGGGTAATAGTTTCGCGGTGAAGAACAAAAAAAGTGTGCAAGATTTCATTGGTCGAAGACGCGGTTGGGATTACTAAATTAATATCACCGTAATACTGGTTGGTTGGGTGGTGATCAATGTTAATAATTAGTGGGCGATTAGGTAGGCGTTCAATGTGTTCAGCTGAACCATTGTAAATGAGGTCACCAGAATCAACCACCACAATGGTATCAAAGGTGTGGTCTGACCACAGCTTGATGTCACTGGTTAATTTGTGGGCGTGCGGCAAAAACCGCAGGCCTTCAGGCGCCTCGGTTTTGCACCATAATTTATGGCCAATTTTGTGGTTACTCAAAAATCCAGCCAGCGCAGTCGCTGCTCCCATGGCGTCTCCGTCTGGGCGCTGGTGCGGGATAATCAGCACGTGCTTGGCCGCGAGGAGTTTTTGGTAAATTTCAGTGGCAATTCGTTCTTTCATAGGTTTGAACAAGCCAGAGACCTTACCCTAAAAACGCGCGGTTGTCAAGATTAGGCCCTTACGGTATCATTATACCAGCCCTGTCAGGATAGGACCTATGTATTTGAAGCAACTGGAGATTTCCGGATTTAAGTCTTTTGCCAACCCAACGACCCTCACTTTTAACCCTCCACAAGAAGGGAATTTTAGTATTACTGCAATTGTGGGGCCAAATGGGAGTGGTAAAAGTAATATTGCGGATGCGATTCGGTGGGTGCTGGGTGAACAGAGCGTCAAACAACTCCGGGGTAAAAAAAGCGAAGACGTAATTTTTTCTGGTTCAGAAGGGCGGGGACATTTGAGTGTGGCTTCAGTTTCAATGGTCCTCGATAATCATGATAAGCGGGCGAATATTGAATATGAAGAATTGGTCATTACCCGCCGCGTGTACCGAACTGGTGAAAGTGAGTATTTAATTAATGGTAATCAAGTTCGACTGTTGGATTTGCAATTATTACTGGCGCAAGCCCAATTTGGTCATGGTTCCTATGGCGTAATTGGGCAGGGGATGATTGACCGTTTGCTTTTGCAAAGTGCGGCGGAACGCAAAGGTTTTTTTGATGAAGCCGTTGGGATCAAGGAATTTCAAATTAAACGTCACCAAAGTTATTTAAAATTAGTGCGCACGCGCGAAAATATTTCTGAAGCCGAAAAACTCTTGGCTGAAATTGAACCGCATTTAAAAACACTAAAACGCCAAGTAAAAAAATTAGCTGAGCGTCAATCAGTGGAAGCTGAATTAACGCGCCTCCAGACTGATTATTTTGCGGCCTTGTATTCACATTTAACAATTGATATTGAAGCGCGCAAAAGTGCGGTGGGGGAATTAGATAAAAAATATAAAACTGAAGAACAATCATTACTCACCATTCAAACCGAACTCGCTGACTTAGCGCGCAGTAGTTCACGTCAAGAACAGTTTAATGCGTTTGAGCGTGAGTACGAACGAATTACGCGTGAAAAAAATGATTTGGAACGCCAAGATTCAATGTTAACTGGGCGACTTCATACTGAGTACAATAAAGCTGGGCAGCAAAATGTGGCGTGGCTTGAAGAAAAAATTACCCAAGTGAGTGGTCGGGTGCAAGAATTAAGTACTGAACGTGATCGATTAGAACAAGAATTAGTTACTAGTCGTGGTGAGCGTCAGCGCGCTGAATTAAGTGTGGAAGAAATCACGCGCGAACGCGCTGAACTCACGGCTACGCTTGGCCGCCTCGAAAAGAAATGGTTTGATGCACGCCAAGCTGATCATGAAATTTCTTTTTCGGGGTTACGCACGGCGGAAGAAATCATGAAAAATCGTAATCAATTTGGGGCGGTGCATGGTTTAGTGGCACAACTAGGAACTGTGTCAGAAAAATTACGACTCGCCCTTGAGGTGGCCGCTGGTGCCCAACTTTCTTCAATTGTGGTTGGTGATGATCGGGTGGCTGAGCAATGTATTCGTTTCTTGAAAGAACGCCAACTTGGAGTCGCCACTTTTTTGCCAATTAATAAAATTCGTCCGCGTCCAATTCCCGCTGATTTGCAAAATTATGTTGGCCAAAAGGGCGTGTATGGCTTGGCGGTTGATTTGGTGGAATATGGCCCAGAATTTGCTGATATTTTTTCTTTTGTTTACGGCTCAACTTTGATTGTTGATTCCATTGATACGGCGCGGGAAATTGGGATTGGTCGCGTGCGCATGGTAACTGAGGCGGGTGATGTACTCGAAACCAGTGGTTCAATGAAAGGTGGTTTCCGCCGCGCTAATGCCAGTGGTTTACATTTTGTTGGTAACCGTGGACTATCCGCTAGTGAAAATATTGCTGATATTGAGCAATCACTAAACCAAACGCGTGCCAGTTTAAATCAAATTGAAAGTAAGGCTTTGCAGGCGCAAAGTTTGGTGGCTGAAGCACGCCTCGCCGAACGCACCTTGGAAGAAAAAGTAAAAATTGCTGAAGCTCAAGCGCGCGCGGAAAGTGCGACTTTGTCGGGTCTAGAATCTGAACGCTCAATGGCGACTATGAAGCCAGAAGATTATACGGCGCTCGCGGCTGAACTCACTAAAGAACGCGAAAATTTGAGTCAGAAAATTTCAATGCTTGATCGCGATTTAGAAAAAGTCCGTGCTGACATGGCTGAGCTTAGCCGGGCCGAAGAAGTAAAACGCCAGCGTGTCTTTGCTTTGCAGGATGAAATGCATGACGCGCAAAACACTTTGAATGAAACCACTAACGCCAAAAATTCTGAACAATTAGAATTAGTAAAATTAGAAACTCGACGTGAAGATGTTGGTAATAGTGGCTATGAAGCCCTTAAACAACCACCACAAATTTGGTTAGAAAATCGTCAGGAGCAATATTTGCCAACGCAACTGGATGGCGTTAAAGCCGAAATTGAAAAATTGCAGTACCGCCTCAGTTTAATTGGTGGTATTGATGAAGAAGTGCTTACTGAATACGAACAAGTAGAAGCACGCTATGGTGGTTTATCATCACAATTAACTGATCTGAAAAAAGGTGCGCGCGATATTGAAGAATTAATTGCTGAGCTCGACACTATCATGAAGAAAAAACACAAAGCCGCCTTTAGTAAAATTAAAGAAGAGTTTGCGCGTTATTTTGCAATTTTGTTTGAAGGTGGAAAAGCTGATTTGGTAGAAGTCTATGAAGATGAGGAAAAGGTAGAAGCCGAAAATCCAGTGGCCGGTGAGGTGGCTGAAATGGAAGAGGCGAGTGAAGAAGTAGAAGAACCAACCCGAAAAAAAGCTGTGAAAATTTTAGCTGGCATTGAAGTGGTCGCGATTCCGCCTGGCAAAAAAATTAAAAATATTGCGGCCCTGTCGGGTGGTGAGCGCACGCTCACTTCCATCGCGCTCGTGTCAGCTATTTTGCACACTAATCCGCCACCATTTGTATTCCTCGACGAAGTTGAAGCGGCACTTGATGAAGCCAATACCGTGCGTTTCAATACCATTTTGCAAGAATTGTCTCTCAAATCGCAATTTATTTTAATCACTCATAACCGCGCTACCATGCATGCGGCTGATGTCTTGTACGGCGTCACTATGGGAAACGATGGTGTCTCAAAATTGTTATCAGTTAAGTTGCAAGAAGCACAAAAAAGTGTAGAATAATCCGACACACTTTGGAGGTCCCATGAGCGACGAAGACACGGCCCTTTTGGGCCGTAAGTACAGGATCACCATCGATCCTGACAAACGGAACGAGAGTTTCCCCTGGCTCCTCCACCTGGAGGACGGCACACACTTGGTGGCGCTCGACGCCATTCACTGTGTCCGCTTCGCTGATCCGAACGTGGTCGTGCCCGGACCCGGGCGCGTTGATCGGATCCAGATTCCGTCTGAAAGCCGGGGTGAGCCCGGCTTCCTGCTCGTGCGAGTGTGAGTACTTCGGCGCAGCGCCCGCTGCGCCGAGGGCCCATCACTAAGCCTTGACAAAACCCCAGCTTTGGGGTATCCTAGGCCCATCTGAGTCCGTCACACGCTCAAGATTTATTCAACTTTTCCGTTATTCTAGAGCTATGTTAATGCTCCGTTTGCAGCGCATGGGTAAGACTAAACGTCCAACCTACCGCTTAATTGTTTCTCCAAAACACAAAGATACCCAATCTGGTCAGCTTGAAATCCTCGGTAACTACGATCCAGTGCAAAAAAATAAAGTGGTAAACTTTAATAAAGAACGCATTGAATACTGGTTGTCAGTGGGTGCTCAACCTTCACCAACTGTGAATAATCTCCTCATTAACGCTGGAATTATCACTGGTAAAAAACAAAAATCAGTTTTCTTTACCCAAAAGCGCACCAAGAAAATGAATGATGCCAAGGCTAAAGAAGAACAAGCTAAAGCTGACGCTAAGGCTAAAGCCGAAGCCGAAGTTCAAGCTAAAAAAGATGCTGAAGAAAAAGCCAAGGCTGATGCCGCCGCTGCCGCTGAAGCAGCCAAAGCCGCTGCTGAAGCCCCAGCTCCTGAAGCTGCTCCAGCCGAAACTCCAGCGACTGAACCAGCTGCTTAATCTCTTGAAAAACCTAAAAAAGCCCTTGGCCACAGCCCAGGGCTTTTTTCTTGACTAACCCCTAAAATTTTGTTATCCTTTTAGCGCTGGAACAATAACCATTTACTTGTTCCTTGTTTTACTCACCAGTTTAAGTTAGAAATGGTATGGCAGAAATGCACCAAGACCAACAGTTTTTAGAAACAATTGTAAAGGCGATCGTGAATAACGCTGACGCAGTTAAATCAACTCGGACCGTTGATGAACGCGGCGTACTCATTACCCTTGATGTGGCTCCAACTGATATTGGTTATGTAATTGGCCGCCAAGGTCAAACTGTTCGCTCAATTCGCACTTTGCTCCGCGTAGTTGGTGCTAAGAACAATGCTTCAGTGAATTTAAAAATCAATGAACCAGAAGGTAGTCGTGGCCCACGCTATGCTCGTGAAGAACGTTCACAAGGTCAAGCACCAGCCGCAAACAATATGGCAGATGTTGATACTAGTGCCATTGATATTGAAGGTTTACAAATCTAATTTGTGTCTTCTTTGTTTGCTTAATCAATTGATTGAGCAAACAGTGAATGCCATAGGGCATGAGTTATTTACAATTTAAAGCCAGTATAATATAGTATACTTACTATATTCTAATGTACGAATATGACTAGAGGCGTAAAACAAGAAGAGCTTAAACAAAGAGCAATTGAATTACGTCTTAAGGGTTATAGTTTTCCGGCAATTGAAGAAAAATTGAATGTAAAACGTTCAACACTAAGTGGGTGGTTAAAGAATGTGATTTTGCCAGCTAGAATAAAGAAAATAATTGACGATCGAAATAAAGATAATTTAATTTCGGCTCGTGAATTAGCTAGAAAAACTAACTTGGCAATTGGCAAAGCAAAAAGAGACAAAATTAGGGGTGATGTTTTGGCAGCATATTCTAAATTGGAATTAAAACAGCCAGCCAAGGAAGCGTTATTAGCAATGCTTTATCTGGGCGAGGGTTGTAAAAGACAATCACTAATTGGGTTGGGTAATTCTAACTCGAAAATCATAGGTTTGTTTGTCCAATTGTTAAAAGATGTTTACAATATTTCATCTGCAGAAATGACGTGTTACTTGTATTTACGAGCAGACCAGAATCCAGAAACTGAAAAAAGATACTGGTCAAAAGTTTTAAGTATCCCATTGGAGAGATTTCGAAAGCCACAATTAGATAAAAGGACATCTGGAAAAAAGACTTGGAAAGATTATCACGGAGTTTGTGCAGTTTATTGTTACAATGCAAATTTAGAAAAAAGATTAACAAGCTGGCAAGAAGTTTTACTAGATAAGTTAGGGGTTCGTAGCTCAGTTGGTTAGAGCGCCACATTGACATTGTGGAGGTTCGGAGGTTCGAATCCTCTCGGACCCACGTTAAATTAATTAGGGGCGTGTAGCTCAGTTGGCTAGAGCGTTACACTGATAATGTAAAGGTCGATGGTTCGATTCCATCCACGCCCACCCAGGTCGAAAAGCCGGGCAGTCGAGAAACCACGAGAGTGGTTTTTTTGCTACACACAGCAGAATTCCGTGCCTCAATTCGAGGTTAGATAACAGCAGGCTCACAAGTTCACGCTTTCTGTGCGGGTCGGCGCTCGCGAACTCGGCTGCGGCTCGATTTCCGAAGTCAACCCAGCCAAGAATGCGGTCGGCGGCGTCGTGGTTAGATAGTTGATCACACTGTTCTTGCAGGGCACGCTCCGCCGCAAGTTTTCGGGCGTCGGCGTCTGCGCGGAGGGTAGCAAACTCGGCGGCTGAAAGCTCTTCGTCGATCCGCATGGCGGTCAGTCTTTCGATGCGGCGGTTCGCAGAATCGAGGTCTCGTTGCGCCGACAAGCGCGTCGCGTTACTGAGCGCTAGGCGCTCGGTCTCTGTGGTGCGGACTGCGTTCGCGACTGCCTTCGCGACGTCGGGGGGGACAACCAAGCGCGAGAAGAAGGCTTGGAGCTGCGCCTCAATTTTGTCCTCACGGACGTACTGTTCCGGACAACGGTAGGGTCGCGTCTTCTTGCAACAGCGATAGTAGTAGTACACGTAGCCGTAGCGCTTATTTCGTTGCTTTTCCGCAGTCACCAGGGCTCCGCACCCACAACGGATGAGGCCCCGGTAAGTGAAGACAAGCGACTTGGGCTTCGGCTGAGCGGCGAGGTCGTGGCGGCCGAGCCCTCGAACGATTTTCTCATGCTCGTCGAAAGTGAGCATGGGCTCGTGATTTCCTTTATATTGCTTGCCTTGGTACACCATGACCCCCATGTAGAACGGGTCCCGTAGTACCTCGTACAGCCGACTCATCCACAATGGGTGCCCGCCTCGTGACCGAGTCGGCCTCGTTCGCAGATGGAGGTCGTGTTCGGCCACGCGTAGTAGGTCGCTCATGGGCAGTCCAGAAAGTCGGAGGCGAAACAGGCGCATGAGGCCAGGATACCGCTCGGGGTCGGGGACTTGTTTGCGGGTCACCGGGTCTCGCATGTAGCCGAACTTCGGTGAAGCGGGCCAGAAGCCATTTTCGAGCGCCTCTCGGTTGCCGCGCTTCACGTTCTCTGAGAGGTCGTCGATGTACTTGGTCGCCATCCCGAACATGATGGACATGAAAAGCTTGTCATCACTAGACCCCGTGTAGTCTGTCTCGGTCGTTACGATGATCGTGAACTTCTTCTGGCCGAGGTTCCAGATGACGTCCCCTGCGTCGACGGGGTTTCGAGCCAGACGGTCCACTTTCCAGCAGAGGACGCCATCGGCCTCGCCGCGCTTGAGTCGTGTCATCATGTCGCCGAAGAGAGGGCGGCCTGGCTGTTTGGCGGTCATAGATTCGCGGTACGGTTCGCCCAGGACGGTGAACCCGCGCTTCGCAGCGAGCTCAGAGAGGACCCTTTCTTGGGCCGGTATCGAGAGGACTTGTCGGTCCTCGGAGTCCTGTGACCGCCTGAGGTACATGAGTAATTTCATATGTATTCTTGGTTAGGTTCGTCGGCGAGGACGGACTCGTCCTGACGGCGAGCGATTGATACGCTTCGAAAATTTCGTCGGCCGCACGGAGCAGCTCGCTCGGCGTCGTTTCCGGTGGGGCGAACGAACGAAGGGCGTCGGCTATGCGTCGGCGTGAGGTCGCACGCTGTTTCCCCGGGGAAACGGCGCACGGCGCGTCGGTCGGCTCGACGGGTAAGTTGTCCGGAACGTTCCGGAAGAAGGTCTCATCCATATGGTCCCAGTATAGGACCACAGACGCGGTGCTTCACGGTGCATTTTGCCGGCACTGGGCGGCGCAAGAACACAAGAACTCCGCTATGACGGAGTTCTTGTGCATGCTTGTATTCTGCTCAGGCAGTTATCCCCAACTCCTCTCGTTTCCGGCATTTCGCACCATGACGCGGAGAATTTCAGTGCGTATAGTACAGAGACTGCTGCACTGAGCGGGATCCTGAACAGGGTTATTGTCCGGGTCACCCCCGAGCGCGGCACGTGCCCCCAAGCGTCGAACACGGGAGCACCTAACTTAGCCGGAAGGGAGGTGACACGGACATCATGCCACAAGAACTATACTGTGTAAATACTGGCTGCCTGCGCGTGTGAGGCGCCGACCGCCGGTGCTGCAACTGCGCCGTCTCCGCCATCTGCATCCGGATGGGCCGTTGACGCAATCTGACCTTGCGCGGCGCTCAGGCCTCACTCGGAAGCAAGTCGAGCACTACGAGACGCTGGCGACCGTGCCGCGCGCCTACAGGGCGCTCATCGCGCTCGCCGACACGCTCGGCGTCACGGTCGATGAGCTGTTCTCAGTCCACGTTCGGCATCGTGACCGCAGCCGACCATGACGCAGCACCTCACCCTCGCCATTGCGCGGCGCGTCAACGTGACGGCCATCGCGGTCATGGAAGGTAACCGGATTTTCGACCTCGTTCGCATCCGCGAACGTGACCCGGTCCGCCTCGCTCGGCGCTTGGCCGATTACGCGACCTTCTACGATGCGGTTGAGCTCGTGTTCGAGAACGGTGCCACGGCGCGCCTCGGCTTCCCGACCATCGAGATCCCGACCACGACCTACGACGTGGCGGTTGTTCACGAGACCATCCTGCCGGGGTATGCCCGGGGAGACCTCCAGCGCCTTCATGAGTTCATCCTCAAGCACTATCCGGCAGTTGCGCGGTACGTTCCACGTACCCGCTTCCTTACGCCCGAGCACACGAGCCTGCTCGCCGCTGTTGCGCTCGGCGCCGCTCACCACATCCTATGAACCAAACAGAACTTCCACTTTACCGCGGACGAATGACTCGCACGGCGAGGCTGTACGCCGTCCTCCAGGACGAGCGACGCCACCGCACGTCTGAGCTGGTGCGGCGCGTCGGACACAACTTTGCCGTCGCGAAGCACCGACTCGTTCATCGCCACGGCGTCTCCGTCGCCAAGCACCGAGACCGCCGGACCGGCGAGTACGAGTACTGGCTTTCGCCCGAGTAGCCCTTCGCCAAGCCCCCTCGTTCTAACAAGCGAGGGGGCCGCCAGGGCAACAACATCAACTTAACTCAACAACAACGGGCTAATAAGCACCGCCGTCGGCGGCCTATCGGCCCCCGACCCCACAGCGTGCATCGGGTCGACCAGATCCTATCGGACTGGCGCCTACTTCCGAGCCCCCTGTGGGGTCGGCGGCTTCGCCGACCGACGGACGGTGCACGGTCAACCGGGCTGACGACCGGACCGCACCAACCCTTCGGGTGGGCGTCCGGCCGCGACCCGGTGAGACCAAACCCGAACCGCCCATGACGGGTGAGATGCCCGGGGACAGAGCCCCGGGCCAGCCCGCCACCATCCATCCGCCGCTATGCCTCGACATCGCTTTGACCGTCCGACCGTTCTGCCACCGCTCGCCCTCACGGAGCGTGACCGCCGCGCCCTCGAAGCCGTCGATGAGTTCGGCTACCTGACAGGGCGGCACCTCCAGGCGCTCGTTTTCCTGGGCGTTTCGCCCCGAGTTGCCCAGGACCGCCTCCGGCGGCTCTGGGCGCACGGGCTCCTCGACCGGCTCTTTCCGGTAGGGCTCGCGCCCCGGACGAGCGGCGAGCGCCTGAACCTCCGCGAGCCGACCTATACGGCTACGAAAAAGGGAAAAGTCGTTCTCGGCCGGACGTCGCCCCACGGACGCCAGATGCCAGGACTGTCCCAGCTCCAGCACCACCTCGTGGCTGCGTCGCTGCTCGTCGCGATCAAGGTCGCCGCGCCCGGCGCCGCGGTCCTGCCCGAGGCTGGGCTCCGGCGCCTGGTGCGCAACGCGCCGCGCGGCGTCAGGCCGCTGCTCGTTCCTGATGGGGCCATCACCCTCGACTACCACGGCGCCGCGGTGACCTACCTCGTCGAGGTGGTCCGGGCGCCGGCGAAGCGGGGGAACGCCTCGCTCCTCGCCAAGATGCTGCTCTACCGCGACCGCCTCCGGACCAACTGGTTCGCCGTCACGTACGGCCTCGAGAGCGTGCGCGCGGTCCTGTTCCTCGCGCCGACCGAGGCCCGCGCAGAGCACTATCAGGCGCTCGCGCGTGACCTGTCACCCGGCCGCGGCCTGTTCTGGTTCGGTGCCTACGAGGCCGAGCCAACCGTCGGACCACCGCACACCCGCTTTGAGCCGGAGACCATCCTCGACGTTCCGTTCGAGGACGGGGCCGGCCGACGGTTCACGTTCCGTAATCCACTAACACCCTCCCATGTATGACCGCCATGTTCGTTTCCACCACCCACCGGGCGAGCTCACGCTGCTCGGTGAGACTGCGTTCCGCGGAACGCAGCTCAGGTTCGGGCTCGAATCGCCTGACCGTCTCCGTCACGTCTACATCCTCGGCAAGACCGGCGTGGGGAAGTCGACGCTCATGCTCACCCAGATTGCCCAGGACCTCGCCCGCGGGCACGGGCTCGCGCTCTTTGACCCACATGGCAGCCTGGTGGACGAGGTGCTTGGCTTCGTTCCGCGCTCGCGCACCGAGGACGTGGTCCTCATCGAGAGCGGCGCGGCCAGTGTGCCCGCGCTCAACGTGTTCCGCGCCGGACGAACGCTGCATCCGGACGTCGGCCGGTTCACGACCGAGTTCGTCTCGTGTCTCCGCCGCGTCTGGAAAGACTCCTGGGGGCCGCGTCTCGAACACATCCTGCGCGCTGGCACCCTCGCGGTCGCCGCACATCCGCGCGCGTCGGTGATGCTCCTGTACCGGTTCTTCGTCGACGAGGCGCTGCGAAAGAAGGTCGTCGAGCGCTCGACCGACGCGTTCGTCCGAACCTTCTGGCTCCGCGAGTGGGCGAGCTACTCGAAGTCGCTCCAGGCCGAGGCCTTGTCGCCGATCCTGAACAAGCTCGGCACGCTCGTCTCGCCGGGGCCCGTCGCGAGTCTCCTCGCGTCCGAACGCTCTCGGTTCGACGCCGCGGACATCCTTGCCAGCGGCCGCATCGTCCTCGCCAAGCTCTCGGTCGGTGAGCTTGGCGACGAGGGGAGCGCGCTCGTCGGCAGCATCCTCCTCTCGCTCATCCAGCTGGCCGCGTTCCGCCGGACCATGCACGCCCGTCCGTTCTACCTCTACCTCGACGAGTTCCAGCGCTTTGCCGGTGACGGCACACGCATCCTGCTCGCCGAGGGCCGCAAGTACGGCATCGGGCTCGTTCTCGCGCACCAGTTCCTTGCGCAGCTCGATGACGACATGCAGGCAGCGGTGCTCGGCAACGTCGGGACCAAGGTCATCTTCCGCGTTGGCGCCGACGACGCCGAGACCCTCGCCCCGGGGTTCGAGCCCCAGTTCACGCGCGCCGACCTCGAAGCGCGCGGGGCGTACGAGGCCGCGGTGAAGCTCCTGTCGAAGGGCCTCGAGCTGCCGCCGTTCTCGGCGCGAACCGTTCGACCCGATCGACCCGCGAGCGCCGCCGACCTCGGCGTCATCCGCCGCGAGGCGCTGCGCCGTCACGGGGTGTCCCGGACCGCGGCGCTCGCACACCGGACCCGAACCTTCCCCCTCAGGCGTGACCCACCACATCGGCCGGCCACGCGACGGGCCGCCCCGAGCGGTCAATCGTCCCGCGCAGCTCCCCCTCGGGGAGGACTGCGCCGGGGCCGTGAGGGTGCTCCCCGAACCGCTACACTGAGGAAGAAGACCATATGACCACCTGGGTAGACTTCAAAGCAGTGAGAAATGCCGTCTCCTTGGAGGCGGTCGTGACGACCATGTACCGCCTGCCGAACCTCCGCCGCGAAGGCGATCGGCTGGTCGGTCCCTGTCCCATTCACCGTGGCGACAACCCGCGGGCGTGGCAGGCTGACCTCCAGAAGAACCTCTGGCACTGTTTTTCGAAGTGCCAGGGCGGAGGCAACCAGCTCGACTTCGTAGCCAAGATGGAGGGCATCGGGGTGCGTGACGCGGCCATTCGTATCATGAACGCGTTCCACCTCGACCCGACCGGCCCGCCGCCGCTCGCTCCGTTGCCGCCAGGCCGTCCCAACCCGGTGCCGACGAGCACGACGGCGTCGCCGCCGCCCTCCCGGTGTGAAAACACCGACACGACCGGAAACCCACCGCTCACCGTGCGCCTCGCGCTGTCGGGAGACCATCCGCACCTCTCGGCGCGCGGGCTCACCAAGGGAGCGGTGGACCACTTCGGCGTGGGCTACTGCCCGAAGGGCATCCTTCGGGGCATGATCGCGATCCCGGTCCACGACTCGTCTGGGACGCTCGTCGCCTACGCGGGACGACGTCTCCGGCCGAGCGAAGTGGCCGAGGAAGGCAAGTACAAGTTTCCGAAGGGCTTCCACAAAGAGCTCGTCCTCTACAACCTGCACCGCGTCCCGAACCGGGAGCGCGTCATTGTGGTGGAGGGGTTCTTCTCGGTCATGAAGCTCGCGGAGCTGGGGTTCACGGAGGTCGTCGCCACCATGGGCGCCAGCGTCTCCGAGCACCAGGCTCAGCTCCTCGCCGCGTTCCAGGAGGTCGTCATGCTCTACGACGGTGACGACGCCGGACGCACAGGCGCCATGAAGGCCGCCGCACTGCTCGCGGGTCGCACCACGGTGCGCATCCTCGGGCTCGGCGACGGCTGGGAGCCCGAGGACTGCACGCCGCGGATGCTTCGGTTCCTACTCGCGGGCGCTCGGGAGCTCGACCTTGCGTCGATTGAGGTTCAGCCCCGGACGCCGCAGCCCCATCAAGGAAGCATCGACTCGTAATCCTGCCGCTGACGGCGGCCTCCCCATCCGGGGGCGCCGCCGGTCAGTGCCGTCCTACCCGCTTTCTCCCGTAGCCAGGCGCAGGGTGCGTCCGTTCCTCGGTCCACCCTGCGTCAGAGCCTCGCCACATGAGCTCTCCCCCCGGCCTCCGAAGCAGTTTCGGAGCCCGAGCCAGGGAGCTTCCTGCATGCCAGATATCTTGCTGTCCCTCGGCCGCATCACGCGGCTGGAGGTTCGCCATCACTCGACCGTGGTCCGGCTCATCGCCCGGACCGCGGCCGGCGCCATGACCCGCGTGGTCTTGACGCCGCCCGAGCGCGACGCCCTCGTCGCAGCCCTCATCGGCCCGGAGCCTGACGATGCCTCGTTCGCCGAGCTCGTCGAGCAGGGCTACTTCGCCGCGGCCGCCGCCGACGTTCGGTGGGCGGTCGGCGGCGACGACCGCATCCAGGACGCCGTGTGCCAGGTGTGGGACACGCAGCAGAAGCGCGCCGACGCCGGGCTCCCGGCCCTTCCGCCGCGCGTGCTCCGCTGGGTGTTCCGCCGCCGCGTGCGCTCGAACCACGACAAGTTCGCACGCACCGGCGGACGCCACCGCGATCTCCTCGACCCGCGAGTCCGGGGGCAGTCAATTTCCTCTGGGTTCGACCCGGAGGGGGCGGATGCGACCGGATTCTCCATCGAAGAGCTCGTCCTCGTGAAGCAGCTCCTCGCCTCGTTCGACGACGCTGACGCCGACCACATCGGACGCCGTGTCGCCGGCGAGACGTTCCAGGAGATCGGGGAGGCGACCGGCCGGTCGACCGCCTCGGTCCACCGGACGAACGTGCGCATCCGGCGACGGCTCCATGCCATCGCCTGACACCGCGACCGCGCTCATCACGGCGCTCGCGGCGCTCTGGCGCCGGATCCAGGAGCAGCACCCGGACGTACCACCCGTCGTCCTGCTTCCGGCACCAGGTCCGCGGCACGTCCTCGGGCACTTCGCACCGCTCCGGTGGAAAGCGAAAGGCGACGCCGCCGTCGTTCTCCACGAGGTCGTCGTGGTCGCCGAACACCTCTCCCGCCGCGCCGACGAGATCGCCGAGACCGTCCTCCACGAGGCGGTGCACGCGATGAACTTCGCGCGGGGAATCAAGGACTGCTCGACCACGAGCCAGTACCACAACGACCACTTCAGGCGCGCGGCCCTCGAGGTCGGCCTCACGGTAGAGAAGGTCCCGAACTACGGCTGGGCGCTCACCGCCATGCCGCCGGAGACGGCCGAAAAGTACCAGGAGGAGATCGATGGGCTCGCCATCGTGCTCGTGCATCGGCGCTCGCCGGTCGCCGCGGTGATCCCGACGACGCCAGGCGTCGCGGTCCCACCGGACGCGAAGGACAAGAAGGAAGACAACGACGAGCATGACGACACGGACGCGAAGCCGAAGGGGCGGCTTCTCAAGGCCGTCTGCAAGTGCGGGTTCATTATCCGCGCCTCGCGGCTCGTCCTCGACACCATCACCATCACGTGCTCTCGCTGCGAGACCAAGTTTCGCGCGAGCGCCTGACCCACCTTTCGAGGGGCTCCAACCGGGGCCCCTTCATCATGTCCGGCGAAGTCGCGGGCCCGGGGACGGAACCACCGTCTTCTTTTCGTAACCCGTTGTATCCGGACCCGAAGATGCCGGTGTTTCAACACCGATGGCGTATAACTCCGCGATTTGTCGCGTTTTTCGTATTTCGCACATAATCGGGGTTGCAGGACTCTTCAGGCCGCAGTAGCGTCCGGGCCATGCTGCACGTCACTTTCAACACCATGGCCAGCATCGTCAGTGAGTTCGAGTCGTATCTGCGCGATGAGCGCATGCTCGCGCCGCGCACGTTCGAGCGATACGTCGAGGTCCTCACTGCGTTCTCACGCGAAGTCGTCGGCGCCGGGCGGGACATCGAGGCGGTCGACAAGGCGACGATCACCGCGTTCCTTCGGGATCGCGCCCGGACCGTCAAGGGCCCGTCCCGCGCCACCTGGAACACGGAGTTGTCGGCCCTTCGCGCCTTCTACGGCTTCCTCTACGCCCAGGACCGCATCCAGGCGAACCCGGCACTTCGGGTGGAACGGCAGCGAACGCTCTCGCGCGAGGCCCAACCGCTGAACCTCGACGAGTTCCTCCGCCTTGTCGATGCGATGGGCGAGGCGCAGCCCGCCTACCGCACGCGGAACGTGGCCATCGCGCTTGTCCTCTTCCACACGGCCATGCGTGTAGGCGAGCTCGTGTCCCTCAGCCTGGACCAGGTCGACCTTGAGGCGCGTGTGTTTCGCGACGTTCGAGTCAAGGGCCAGAAGCGCCACGGGATCGCGTTCAACGACGTCGTGGCCGAGGCCCTCGAAAACTACCTCGCCGACAGGCCACGGTACGCGCCCGAGGGCGAGCAGGCGCTCTTCATCTCCGACCGCAAGACGCGTCTTTCAATCCGAATGGTTCAGGAGACCATCAAGCGTGCTGGCAAGAAGGCCGGCATCGGGCGCACGGTTACACCGCACCTCTTGCGGCACTCGAGCGCGACCCAACTCGTCGAGATGGGCGTTCCGCTCCCTGTGGTGCAGGACATCTGCGGCCACGCCGAAATCTCGACTACTCGTCGCTACGTTCACCTCGCCGACAGCCGGCGCAAGCAGGCTATCGATGAGCTGGGCGCAGCGTACTCGAGCCGGCGCAAGGCGACCGGCCGGACGATTCGACCGGAGCAGCCGAGTGCCTGATTTCTCGCCGAATACGAATTCGGCGCAATATCGACTGTGGATAAGGCGGGGGAGCAAATGGGACAGGTGGACTTGCTGTCCAGTGGTGCGGGGCTCGACATGGCCGCGCCCGCGCAGAAGGGGTTTCTGGCGCTCGGCGTTGCGATCCTCGTCGTTGGCGTCGTCCTCGCCACGAGGCGGCGACGATGGCTCAAGAACCTCGGACTCGTGCTCCTCCTCGGCGGCGGCGGGCTGGGCGTTCTTGGCGGGCTTGTTCTGCCCGGACAACTCACGGCCTTCGAGGCACGCGCGGAAAGAAACCCCTCATACGCTCGCGCGTCTCGAAGTGAACGGGCGGCGCTTAGTTCGGAAGTCGCCGCGCTCCGCTCGATTGGGCCTGCCCTCACATGGACCGGCGTCGGACTCCTCCTCGTCGGAGCGACGGTCGGCTATGCGCGCTGGGATCGCGAGCGCATGCAACGACGCTCCGGAATGCACACGGACGAGCTGTAGCGGCGACCACCAGTTCCGACCCACCCCGATTCCGCGGAGATGAACACGATGCACAACGTCTGGATTCGCCTGGCCCTCTGCAACCTCCTCGCTCTCCTCAACGCAGCGGGATGCAAGGAATCGACGCCGCCGACGTCGAGTGCGACCGCCGGCTCAGCCAGCGAGCCGCGCTCGCCGCCGACCGGCACGCTGCCCCCGAAGGTGGTGCCCGCCGCGACGACGGATCCGATACCGGACGCCACAGTGAGTTCGGTTCCACTGGTGCCGCCGCGCGACGGGGTCGCCACCGTGACTGCTTTCGTCGAGGCCGCCAAGGGCGAGAGCTTCACCCCGTTGATGCCCCTGTTCCCGACGGCCGAAGCCCTTGCGGGCTGTGTCGTGAAAAGCACCGGCGAGAAGCTCAGTGGCCGGCTGCCCGAGCTCATCCGCCAGGCGAAGGACAACTTCGAGCGCCGACAGGCGCAGCCCGGAAGCTGCCATGAGCTCAAGCCGCAGAAGCTGTTCGTCGTGCGAACGGGCGAGACCCGCGTCCGCGGCATCGGGTCTTCGTCTGCCGAGGAGAAGGAAGACATCGGTGGGGACGGGTGCCGGGTGCGCGATGTTCGGATGGATGTTGTCGCCGACGTCCAGTACGAGAGGGGCGAGACGGGTGAGATCCATGTCCCGAAGCTCCTGCGAATCGGCGACACCTTCTTCCTTTGGTCAACCGATGAGCCGGCGTGCCTCGTCGGCCCCTACGTGCCGGTCGAAGAGTTCGCTCGAAGGGCCCTCGCACTCCCGGCGGAAGATGACACACCGACGATGGAAGAGCGGCCCGCCGAGGAGACCGAGGAAGATCTCGAGCACGCCCACCTCCAAGAGATTCCCGCCGAGACGGTGGCTGCAATCGTGGCCGGGGCCGAGTCGGGAGCTGGAGTCACTGGCGCGACCGCCGAGGGCCTCAAGACGGCCGTGGCAGACACCATCCGTCTACGCGTACGAGGTGCGAAACGCCGCGGTGACACGATCACGTATCCGCTCATGCTCGGCAATGTCGGCTCCGTGGTGATGGGGGACGCCACCGTCAGCGAGGACGGATCGGGGCGAGTCGCGATGACCTGGTACATCACGCGCTCATCGGGCGGCGGCCGACAGCTCGACCAATACGGCCATACGATTCCGCTCGACGTGAAGAACTGGCAGCACGGTGTCTCCGCGCACTGGGATGCCAAGCTCGAACGGTGGGTTTTCTGATGCGTCCCGCCGTCCTACTACTCGCGCTCAGCCTCCTCCCCGGGTGCCTGCGCTACGCGGACATCCGGCCCGAGACCCGACCGGTCGCGCCGGACGCCGTGCTCGGCGCGCCGGTCGAAGCGAAATCCTGCATGTTCTCGCTCTTCTACGGCATCCCGTTCGGCGAGCACCCACTCATTACCGCACGAGACGCGGCGCTCGAGGAGAGCCACGGCGACGCGCTCGTCGACGTCACCATTGCCGAGGACTACATCTTTTGTGTGGTCGGCGGGCTGACTTGCGTGACGGTGCGCGGCCGGCCGGCCCGTGCTCCCGTAGCTCGAAGCAGCGGCGCAACGCCGGTCGCGCCGATCCCACCGCCGACCTCGGAGCCGCCGAAGCCACTGCCCGTCACCATCACCGAAGGCGACCAGGAGAAAGCGGCGGCTGGTCCGCAGCTCGTCCGGTTCGACGAGAGCATCCCGGGCGTGGAACCGATTCCCGTCCTCGGCACGTGGATCGGCGATGACGTTGCGGTCACCTTCCGTAGTGGCCGCGTCGCGAAGGGGCGACTCGTCGCGGTATCCAGGGAGAGCCTCACGGTGCTCCCCAGCGGCGGCCACAAGGCGTGGACGGCGCCGGTGTCTGTCATGAGCGAGGTCGTGCGCGATGCGCCGGTGGCTCCGACGGGAGCGCTGCCGGAGCCTCCTGAACCGCCGCCGGAGCGTCCTCAGGAACAGCTCCCGTCCGACGTCGATCTCACTGCAATCGGTAGTGAGGCCGCGGAGGCATCACTCACGCGGCTCATCGACCACGTCGTGCGCGTTGACCGCCGGGTTGGCCTGCCGGTGGTCGGCACGCTCGTGCAGGTGAATCGGAGCCGGCTCCTCGTGAAGACGGGGGAAGGCATGGTCCAGATCGGGAACGCCACGCGAGTCCGGTTTCCCGCCGAGTGAGCGCTCCCTACTCGCGGCGGTCGGCCGAGCCGCCGGCCCGGGTTGTTTGCCGACGCCGTCGAGGCCCCGCAGCTGTAGGGAAAGGTGTAGAGCAAGGCGACGTTCTATTCTCTACCCCTTTCCCTACAGCCGAGATGAACGCCCTTGCGGGCTAAGTCATCGTCGAGACAGGAGTTTTGTCTCGACGCGCGCGCTCGCCGGGTGCTCTTCGAGCCACCCGGCCACCCTTGTCCGGTCCTGTCATCTCGCCCCACCGAGGCGGTGCAGGGAATCGGCGAGCTGACAGGACTGCGGGCCCCCTCCGCTGGCGCTCCGGGCTTCGTTCCCGCCGAGGGCGGGAACTTCAGGGGCCCTTGGCCTTCGCTCCGCTTCAGGCCCGGTCAAGGGTGGCCGGCTGCCTCGCGGTCGCTCTGCTCCCGTCGGGCACCGGCGAGCGCGCAGTCCCAGTCGGAGTGCCCACGGGGTGGGCGTCGGTGTCCGACCTCCCTCCGCTGACGCTCCGGGCCTCCGCGTCCTCAAGTGGACGCTTCGGGAGTTCGTCCTGGGCGGGTGCGTCTGCTCGGGTGCCGACATCGCTCCTCTGGTGCGGCCTCAACGGCTGCCCCGGCAAGCCGTCGCCTAGGGCGCATACGTCGGAATTCGTGGCCCGGTTGACTCCTCGTCGAGGACGGCCAGCTGCAGCAACCGTGCGAGGCAGGGGTTCTTCCAGTACGCGGTGTGCGCCGCGAGGGGGCGAGTGGCATCCGGGTCCACTATGTTCCGCACCCGCCACGGGTCGGGTGGACCGACGAAGTCGGGGGCCACGGGCGGGTCGTAGAAGTCGAGCTGGCCGCTGATCCAGTCCGCCGGCGCGAAAATGTTCAGCCACACGCCAGGCCGGAGGCGATAGTCCTGGATGAGGGGCTGTGCCATTGCGGCCAGGCGCTCGCGCACCGGCGCGTCACGTCCGACGTGTGAGCGAAAAAGGAAGGCGGTCTTGTCGAGCGGGGATCCGAAGGTCACGAGGGCCGCGGTGCGCTGCACGACGTCCCGGAATGGACCTGGGCCTAGGTCATCATCGTTCACGAGGGTGTTCAGCGTGTCGTAGGCAATCACTGACCCCAAGGAATGACCGACGACGATGACACGACGGTAGCGCTGCGCGTAGACCGCACGAGCCACCACGAGCGCGCATTCCTTCATGGCTTGGCGCGTCTCGTAGAAGCGGTTGACCCGGTGCGACTGCACGTAGATGGCCACGTCCCCGAGGTACTGAACGACGAGCCCCTTCGCGTACCAGCTGACCCCGAGAAGGATGAGCCAGGGCACGGCGACCACGACGCGCGGGAACTCCGTGAGCCAGAGGTTCCAACGCGGGAAGCAGTCGGACCCATGGATGAGGCGCGACGCCACCAGCGCGGCCGTGACGACGACGACGGCCAGAGCCGCGATCGCGACCCGATGGCTGCGACCGAGATACGCGACGAGTCCGAGGAGCCCTCCACCCCCGAGCCCGATGAGGAGCACGTCCCAGGTGATCGCGCTCACGATGTCGAGCGGTGGCCAAGCCGTGCCACTTGGGGTCAGGACGCTGGCGCTCGTCACAAGGCCGACCACGAGGTTGAGAAAGATGAGGGCCACGAGGACAAGCGCAACGGCGAGGAGCCGGCGCACGGTGGCATGTCCGCCGGTCGGGTACTGCCGTGGCTCGCCGAAAAGGTACCGCTCGAAGCCGGGGGGCTGAGCGCGCTTTCCCGCGCGCACCGTCCTGATGCCGTCGTAGGCCGCCCGGAAGAGGAACGTGACGACCTCGCCGAGGCCGATCTTTCCCTCCGTGAGCGGGGCCCACCACGCCTCGTACAGATGGACGCACTGGTCACGGGACTTCCCGGGGCGCGTGTCGGTCAGTCGTACGTCGGCTCGAGGCAACCGAGTCTCACCAACTTGGCAGTAGGTTACGTTCTGGAGCGAGCCCGAGACATCCGGGACGACTGGGTCCTTCAGGCACCTCACGATGTCCTCGAGCGTCTCGAAGTGAACCTGCTGTCCCATGCCGTGACAGACGAGGATGGCCACGTCGGCATCGCTCGCGTCGGCATCGGCGACGCCACGAACGCCCGACTGGTTTGGCGGAAGAGGACGGCGGCTGGCCATGGGTGCGCCTCGCAAAGGGTGATCGCCATCATTTCGCACGATTGGAAGAACACGATCAAGGATGAACGGGGCCCCACTCGGCTCTCCGTCGTCGCTGGACCCGCGGCGGCTTCTGATCGAGTCGCGCGCTCCGGGCGCCCCAACGGCCAGATGACACTTCAGGGGAGGGACGGCCACCGGGTCGCGGACCTTTCTCGATGCCGCGCGCGCGACATGCGGGACTTGACGACCCGAGCCCGAGCGCTACCCTTTGCGCTCACGGTGGGTGGGACACCGCCGGGGCGCCGGTCCGCCAGCGTCGCAAGAAATCCCACCACGCATCTCGCGTTTTCGGCGTTCACGGTGCTTCCTACTGGCCCTGTGTCGTCAACCATCTGGCGGAAATCGGTGTCCTGACGACGCGCGGCCTCTGTGGAGGTTCCCGTGTCCGATAACCCGTCCCCCAAGCCGCCCCTCGGGTGGCTTCTCCTTCGCGACAACCACGCCGTCCCCATCACGGGCCTCGCGCCCGAGGAGCTGAAGGCCGCGCGCCGCGAGCTTCAGACGATGCACGAGACGGAAACGCCCGGGCACGTGACCGGGCTGAATGCGATCCTGAAGCAGCTCGGCTTCGCCGGTGACATCGGCGACTACCGCCGCACGCACTGGCCGCGGCTCGAGTCCTTCCTCGCCCAGCACGACATGCACACGCCCGCGAACCTCTTCGCGAGCGACCCCCACGTCTTCGGGCTGAACTCGTTCGTCTTCGCTCAGGTTCGCCAGGAGCTCGCCGAGCGTTGGTTCTTCGGGCCGATCGACGCTCGTCCGACGGCCATCTTCCTCGGCGACGGGATCGAGTGGGACGCGTGGTCCGCGCGGATCTTCCACGCCCGGATCCGCAACCTCGACACGCCCGGCGCGTTGCCGGAGCGGCCGGAAGACGTCCTCGCGCTCTACCGACTCGAACTCATCGGGCAGTGGGGGTGCTTCGACGACAAGCTCGTCGCCGGCACGGTGCGCACCGTCGTGGACAAGACCTATTTCGAGGCCGGATACGACCCGAAGATGGTGGCGACGCGCCGCGAGCGGCTTCGTCAGGTGATCGCCGCGTTCCGGGCCTGCTTCCCGGAGGACGGGCCGGGCTGGGTCGACGTCATTCCGTACCCCGAGAACCCGAACCTCATCTTCCTCCGGAACCGGAAGGGGGAGTGGGACGTCACCTGGCGCGAGATCCGGGTCGCCACCCCGCCGACCGAGGGGCCCGAGACGACGGACCTGCCGTCGTGGCTCCAGCGACCGCGAATCGCTGCCTGGCGCGTGTACTTCCAGCGCGACCTGTGGTTCGAGAAGGTGGCGCACGAGGCGGAGCAGCACTTCTACGACAACGGTGGCAAGGTCCGGTTTCACCCGCACAGCAGTCGCGTCCTCGTCGCCGACTACCTCGGCATCGTGCCCCCGGCACAGGCATCGGCCGTCTCGACGCCGCCCCCCGGCTTCCGTGAGGCCACGGTTCTCGGCCGCCGGCTCTTCATCGGACCGCTGGTCACGGTCGGCGAGCTCCGCACGATGCTCACCGAAACCGGGTGGCTGAGCCGGCGGACCGGGGAGAGCCTCCACCGCGCCAACCCCGGGCTCATGGAGGCCAGCAGCGCCGCGGACCGCGACCCTGCCGGGCTCACGTGGCGCGACGCGCTCGCCGTCCTCGCCTGGCTCGAAGAAAAGCTCGGCATGGCGGTTCGGACCCTCTCGTACGAGGAACACCGTGCCCTGCGGCCGCACGTCCCCCTCGTCGAGAACAACCAGAATCTCCTGCCGTGGCTGCACGCGGCGACCGCGATCGAGTGGTCGGAGCCGATGGTGGACATGGTGGCAGGTACCTGGAACCGGCCGTTCATCCCCGGGGACCGGTGGCCGCCGGAGGCGCGCTGGGTCGCTCCCATCGCGTACACGACCTACGGTGGCGTCGAGTTCATCGACGCCTGGGACGTGGGGGAGTGGATCCAGGAGGGTGAGTGGCGTGGTCGCCACTACGAGGACGGCGAGATCGGCTCCGAAAGCTGGGGCGAGTATAAGGTCGTGAAGGTCACCCTTCGCCCGGTGATCGAGATCTCCGGGCCGCACTAGCCGCGAGAACGCACGGCGCGGAGCGCGCCGACGCTCCCGAAAGGTGCCACTTCAGCCGGGCAGAGCCGGCCGAAGTGGCAGACTCACTCAGCCGTACTTCAGCAGGAAGGTCCGGAACGCGACGAGCCGCACGGCCTCGCCGAGCGCGCGCGCGATCTTGGCCTCCACCCGCGAGACGAGCCGCGAGACCGCGCCGGGAGTCACCCGACGACGACGCGCGATCGCCCGCTGGATGCCCACGAGCGGCAGCCCGCGCTCGAAGATGATCGCGAGCGCGACCGACGCCTCAGCGGCGGTCGCCCCGACCTCTTCGCCCATGATGAACCGACGGATGCGCTTGGCGAGCGAGTCCGGCGGGTTCGGGTACTTGACCGCGACCGCCGTCGGCCCCCACACGTCGATGTCGTGCGTGCCGCGGAACGCCGGCAGGACGCGGCCGTCCAGGGTCCGGTTCAGCTCCCGGTCCCAGGCCGCGCTGAGGCAGGCGGACCGCCACTTCTGGTTCTGATAGCTCATGGTAACCTCTTGGAATCATGTGGATATCCACTTGACGCCGCAGGCACATCCGTGCGATACTTCCAAGTTCCACGCCAGTCCTCCCGCGCGATTCGCCTCGACCGACCATTCGGTCAGGAGAGGGTGCTCGGCAGGCTGTCGAACCGACGTGCACTCTTGGACATGTCGCGCCGATAGGGGAGTTCCTCGCTACAGGAACACCGCCTGCCGAGCACCAACTTCCCACCTCACCCGAGGTGGTTTTTTGGCGTCGCGACGACACGAACGAACCTCCGGGTCGCAGCGACCAGCCGCGACACGGGTAGGCTGCCGCCCGGGGCACTCCGACTCGTCACTTTAGCTGACCTAGAAAATGCGGCGCGACGTCGTCGTCGCTGATTGCGGGTTCCTAGACCAAGATTTAGGCTGGTGCTCTGGACCTAAGCTCGTTTCTCTAGGTCGGAGGCGCTCGTGGTGGACGGCGGCCTGGTAGAGATTCGGTTCTTCGTGCGCGAGGGGGACCCCTGCCTCTCCCTTCGCTTCACGGCCCCACAACCCAGAATGTTGACCCTGGTCCAGGGCCGAGGCCTTGAGGCTAGGTCGCCCGCGCTCGAAGCGGCAACCGACGCCAAGTTTCTCGAGGCGGCCGGGATCGACGAGGTCGCGGCGAAGGAGCCGCGCTTCGTGACCTCGGTGGCGGCACTGGCTCGGGCAGCATCATCCGCCGCGAAGCCGGAGGAAGCTTGGCTTGGGCTTGATGCCTTCGCCCGTGTCATGGGAGTAGGCGGAGAACCAGATAGCAAGTACGCCGCGCTCATGAAGGTCTTTCCCGCGCGAACGTTGAACGGTGATCTAACGCCGTTGCGTCTCGTTGAGTCCCGAAAACCGGGAAACCGGTTCACCCGAGAGGTCCGACTCAACCCCGCCATCCGTCATGTGGTGTTTGACCCGGACTTTCCGTTGGTCAAGGCGCTAGCGGTGCATCCGCCGCCTACCGAACCGGGCGCTCCTCCGACCGAACGACCGCCTGACCCTCCGGCTAACGAGGAACCCGCGATGCCGCCCGCCGTGCACCCGGACGGCCAACCGCCCGAGAATCCGGGTATGCCGGCCCGAACGGTCGACGCCGTCGTACCCGGACCAGCGCCCAGGCGCCACCTGGCGCTCTGGGTTTCTGGCGCACTTGTCACGACGGGCGTCCTGCTCACGGTGGTCTGCTGGCCGCGCGGCAACACGTCGTCCGTGCGGTCCAGCGGTGACGCGAGCCATCCCGATGCTCGGCCCGGTTTTGCACCTGCGACTCCGCAATCGCCTCAGACGACTCGGCCTGCGGGGCCTACATCGAGCCTGGACGACGACGAGTCGTCACTACCGCCCAGGATTCTGATCGCGCCACTCCGGCAGATGGACCTCGCGCCGCCGTTCGGGACGCCGATAGCCTCGCAATTACGGGCAGAACTGCTTGCGATGCGTGATGAAGATCGCCGCGTCGATGATCGAAGCTTGGTGCGCGCACCCGCGTTCGACGCCGAGCAACTCCGCGAGCCGCTCGACGACCATTCCGCTGCCCTGAAGGCTCTTGAAGCACACTCAGCCGTCGCGATCATCTGGGGCGAAGCCTTCGCGGATGCTACGCCCGGACGCGTGGGTGTGCGACTCAGGCTGACGGCGCGTGTCGACTCAGACATCATGCGAACGAGTGCGAAGCACCCGCTTGTGCTGTCATCGGTGGGCGAGCTCACCCTTGAGAAACTCGACCAAGTCGGTATCCTGGACGCGCTACTGCTGGCCCTGGCCATGCGGGCGAACGAAGCCATGAATTTCGACGAGGCCGCGCGCCTATTCGCACGGGTAAGCGCCGAAGGACTCCCGAGTGTGCCGCCAGATTCCGCCAACATGCGGGCGATGTGCTCGTACATAGCGTCCGACGGCTACGACGACTTCGCAGCGGCCATAGCCCTTGAGGAGCTCGGGGGAAGACCGGCCGGGCTCGGGCTCTTTGAAAGCAACGCGCTCGGGGTGCTCGCCAATGTCGCTTCGCATCGCGGCGACCACGAGGAATCGTGGCGGTACTATCAGGATGCTGCGGCGGCCGTGGCGCACTTCGCCTACGTCAACCCCGAACGGCACATGAACTACCTCTTCGGCGCCGGGGCAGCGGCGCTCAACCTGGGCTCGAACGACTGGGCGGAGAGGTACTTTGAGCAGGCCGGGCTCGAAGTGGAAACGGCCGACCCGTTCTCTCCGAACATCGCCCCATCGTACCTGAACGCTGCGCAGGCGGCGGGCCGAAATGAACGCTGCGTCGCCGCGGTGAGCCTTGGGCAACGGGCGCTCGAGGCGAGACTCCGTTCGATTCCTCCGGATGATGGCCCACCGCTCCCGGAGGTCTATTCCGAACTGTCATTCCACTACTTGTGTGCGGGTAAGATATCTGAGGCCGTCGACGCGTGCATTGGCGCACACGACGCCGCGGGCGGGAAGGTGGGGGAGCGGGAGAAGGAGGAGGCGTTGGCCGCGGACTGCGCAGCCAGAATCCTCGAACACAGCGGCAACAAGGACGAGCGTGAGGTCGCTCGGAGTCGGCTTCTCACTGCTTTTGGGGACCGCCTTGGTCAGCCTTCGTTCCGCTGCATTGAGGGCGAACTTGTCGAACCATCCCGGACGAGCGAAGGCGCATGTCCAATCTGTGGCCAAGGCGCCGGATTAACCGTGGGCGATCTCTCTGGACGCCTTCCCGACGACCTCGCCAGCGTGACATCACTTCAGCATATCGTGATCGCCGAAGGGCTGAAGGAGAAGGGCGAGGGGGCACATGCCCGTCTCCACCTCGAGGCCGCACGGTCGATCCTTGAGAACAGCGGCGCCACCGACAACGTCGGGTACTGGCTCGTGCTCGCGCGCCTCACGGCGTTGTTTCGTGAAGAAGGACTATTGCTGCAGTCGGCGAGCTGCGCGGCAGATCTCCTGGCCGCGACAAAACGCATGTTTCCGGTCGGACCTTCCTCATACCGGCAGGACGCCGCCCGGGAATGGCACCTGACTGCCTGGGCACGCGACGGGTGGACCGTGGGGAACCGGTCAGGATGGCTTGTGGCGGGAAACCCGTTCATGATGCCCGACGAGGAGTGGCTCAGGCCCGGCGACTGGATCCTGATGTTGTGCGGAACTCCCGTCAAGGAGCCGTCAGACCCGGCCGCGCGCACGGGGATGGCTCCCGACTACTGCGAGGGTAGGCCGAGCGGTCGAACGGTGCTCATCCGGGACGGGATGATGATCGAGGGCACGGGCCCCATCCAGGCCGATCCGCACGGCGCCAGAGTCGGACTCGTCGTCCGCGGGCCTGATGGCAACGTCGTGATTCCGGAGCTGTTCTTGTAGAGCGCTCGATGCGCTTCTCCGCACTTCAGGTCAACTTTCGAACGCCGCCAGACCCCCGTGTAGGAGGCATGTTCGCCTCCCGCGGGGGTTCCCATGATTCTCGAAACTCTCGGGCTCATCGCCGCCAGCACGGCGGCGGCGAAGGCCCTGTTCGCCAACGACCGGTTCTCGGACGGCGCGCCGCGCTCGTCCGTGATGCCTATCTCGACGGACGACGACGAGCCGGTTCGGCGTCCCTTCCCCGACCCGACGTGCCGGTGCAGCGCCTGCCTCGGGCACCGGCTCTCGGAGTGCGTTCGGCGCGCCAAGGCGATCCGCTCCGGCGAGTACGAGCGCATGAGCCGCGCCAAGGACGAAGCCATTCGCGAGGCGCAGGTTCGTGCGGCTGCACGCGCCGCGTTCCGCCGCGCCCAGAACAACGAGCTCGCGAGCCGCCTGCGCGGCTACGACGACGACTAGGAGGTGTCCACCATGGGAAGCTCGTCCATCACCACGTCCGAGCGGAAGAACGATGCGCTCGCGTGGATCCCCGACAACCCGGCGGCGCTCGCACGCGGCATCGCTGTCATGGAGCAGGCCGTCCGGCTCGCGGAGGGTCAGTCCCGCTACACGAGCGCGGTCCGCGAGGTGGCCTACAACATCCAGGCCATCGACTCGGACCGTCGCGTGCTCGCGGCGGAGACCGAGGTCGCGGTGGCGCTCATTCACGCTCGCGGCACGACGGCCCTCCTGCAAGAGGGCCTCAACCACGAGATCCTGAAGACCCAAATCGGGCAGGCGCGTGCCTACCGTCGCTCGCGAGGTGAATCCGATGACCTCTGAGTACCGACTCGGCCGTCCGCGGTTCATGGACGGCAACTACCTCTCCCTCGACCGGATCGACATCGTCGACACGGTCGTGCGGAACTCGGCGGCCATCGCGGCCGTGATGCAGAGCTGCCGGCGCCACGACATCGAAGCCGAGCTCGCGCCGGTCCACCTGGCGCGGGAGCGCTTGGTCGCGGAGCACTCCGTGGCCGACGCCCTGGCGATGCGCACCGCCTTCGAGCGGAAGGAAGCGGAGCGCGCGGTGCAGGCACGGCACTCCCTGAACGCGCTCGACCGTCAGGAGGCGCGCGCCCGGCGCGACGAACGGTCGGCCGAGGAGGCGGCGCGGCGGCAGACCCAGCAGGCCCCGCCCGATCCTGAGGCCGAGGAGCGGAAGCTCCGCATCCGGAAGCTGGAGGGGGACCTCGCGGAGATGGCGGCTCGCGCGCGTCTCGAGGCCAACTTCCTGCGGGAAATCGACAACCTCGAGGCCGAGGAGCGTGAGGTTCACGGTGAGGAGGTGGCGTCCCGCCGCTTCAGCGCACTCCGTGCTCGGCTCGGGCTGTCGCCGGAAACCGACTCCGGGCGCCTCTACGACCCGCCGGGTAAGCCGCGGTGAATGCCCTTGCCCGTCGCCACGACGCGATCGTGGCGGCGGGGCTCGCGCGGGCTCGGACACCGGGCACGCTGTGGGCCCGGCCGAGCCAAACGCCCGCGACCGGCATCCCGCTCGGGTATGGCCCCAACAATCAGCTCGTCCACGCCCCGCTCGACCTTCTACGGCGCCACCTGATCGCGATCGGCAAGTCCGGCTTCGGCAAGACGAACTGGCTCACGTTCCTCGCACAAGGACTCCTCACCGCCGCTGTGACCGGAGGTGCCTCAGCCGGCTTGCCGCTTGGCGTCACGGTCGTCGTTCTCGATGCGAAGAACGACCTCGCGGAAGCGCTGCGGGCCTTCGCGGCGTATCTGCGGCTGGATCCCGCGGACGTCGTGCATCTCGACCCGGCCGACGAAGGCGGCGTCGTCACCCTGAACCCGCTCGATGCCGGAACAGGCGACATCGAGACCCACGCGCGAAGTGTCCTCCAGAACCTCCGGAGCCTGGTGAAGGAGGACACGAACTCGAGCCGCGTCTGGCTCGACGCGTGGGGCGTGCCCGCGCTCGCGGCGCTGATCGCTGCGGGGGCAACGCTCCTCGAACTTGCGGAATTCGTGAGCATCGCGGACGGGACGTTCCGCGGCGCGGTCCTCGAACTCATCCGAGACGACCTCCATCCCCTCAGTGTTTCGCGCTGGCGCGACCTCGCCTACATGCGCCCGAACGAGGCGGAAGCGAGGATGTCGGCCGTAAGTACGCGGGCGGGGATCGTGGCGATGAGCCCCGTCCTGAGGCGTGTCTTCGGCAGCGCGGAGACGTCGTTCCCACTCGAACGATTCTTCTATGAGCCCGGTCCGATGCTTGCGCTCGCGAGCCTTGGCCGCTCACCCCGGCTCAGCGAGTACGAGTCACGCGCCGTGGGGCTCGCGCTTGTCCAGGCGATCAGTCAGGCCGCATGGGAGCGCCGCGAACGACTCGGCGACCACGCCCCGAAGAAGCCCGTGTTCGTCATCTCCGACGAGGCCGAGCGCTTCGTCTCGCGCGACGTCGCGGACGGCTACGAGAAGCTCCGCAGCCTTGGCGTCCACTTCATCAGCTCGTACCAGTTCGCGGCCCAGCTCGGGAAGACGGATGACCCCTACGTAGCGGCGTCGGTCCTCACGAACTCGGCCGTGAAAGTGGCGTTCAACGCCTCGGTCGAAGACGCTGAGATGTACGCGAAAGCGGCGTTCACCGGCCACGTCGACCTCCAGAAGGTCAAGCACGAGATGTACGCGACGCGCCAGCGTCCGAACGTGGTCATGCGCACGAGCACGACGCGATCAGGGTCGAGCAGCTGGGACGAAGGAAACCTCAGTGATCGGCGCGTTTCGGAATCCTTCAGCGAGAGCGCGACGCCGGCCGTCGAAATGGAGGAATACCAGGAGAAGTCGAGCGTCCAGTTCTACAGCGTCGACGAGCAGCTGACCGAGATGGTCGGGAGCATCCTGCGCCAGCCGGTGGGGACCTGCTCCGTGAGCCTCGGCGGCAACCGCCCCGTCACGCTTCGGGTCCCGCTCATGAAGGCGCCGCCAGTCTCGCGCAGGGCCGTCGAAGCCCTCTGGGCCGCCAGCCGCGACCTGTACGGACGGCCAGTCGAGGCCGTCGACGCGGAACTCCGAACGCGGGTCGCGGAGATGATCGAGAGTGCCGAGAGAGCGAGAAGAGCACGGGAGACGCCGCGTATCGGAGCAGCGCCGGTTGTCGACGCCGAGATCGTCGAGAACCCCGTCGCCGCCGACCCCTTCGCTGACCCCATCTTCGCCGACGAGGAGGAAGTGCCATGACCCGCGCCCTGCGCCGGTTTCCCGCCGAGTGTGTTCCGTCGGACCGAACCATCGCCATCTTGCGGTTCCTCGTGGACGCGCATCCGCTCCCGGTCGCGACGCTCACGCTGGCGTTCCACTCGTTCACGACCGGGGCAGGGGCCCTCGGAAGCGCCGAGCGTCGAGCGTGGCGCGCGCTGAATGACATGCGGAAGGCCGGCCTCGTAACCGCGGTGGTGGGTCCCACACCGACGGGGCGGTCACCCAACTACTGGACGCCGACCAAGGCGGGCTTCGAGACGCTCGTTGCGTCTGGCCACCTCTCGAACGGCGGATTCGCCGCGCTGACGCGGACGAACAAGTCGGCCGCAGTCTTCATCCGTCGCCGTCATGACCACCTCTGCCTCGAGGTGGCGGCACGCGTCGTGGAGCTTGCGCGCGTTGACGCCCGGTTTCGTCTCGTCTCGCTCCGCCACAACGAGAGCCTCGCCGGTGACGGCGTGGGCGTGCGCCCGGACCTCACCGCGCTCCTCGACGTCCGCGGCGAGCACGCGCTGCTCCTGGTCGAGGTGCAGAGCGAGCTCCCACCACTGAAGGACGTGGAGGCGAAGCTCACCGCCTATCGGGAGCTGTTCGCCAACCCGGCGGCGCATCCGGCCCTCGCCGTGCGGTTCGTGCGCCTCGCGTTCGTCACCTACTCCGACGACGTGCGCGGGGACGGCGTCGACCACCGCGACAATGTTCTCGAGGTCCTCGCCGAGGCGAGCGGCCTCGAACGGGTCGCCCGAGTCGCTACCCATCACGACGTTCGCCGCAATGGGCTCGCCATGCCCGTCTTCGTCCGGCCTCTCGACTTCATCCGGGCGCGCGAGACCCACGGGGCTGTCCTCGCACCCGCCCGTCACAAGGGCAACGCGGTGCGCGCCGCTCGCGACGCCGTCATTACCGAGCACGTGCCTCGCTGCCGGTGGTTCGACTGATGGCGGCGCACGGGCCGCGCATCGGTGTTGATACACCGGGTGATACCGGCCGCGTGGGCCGAACTTGCCGAGGAGCACCGATCCAGGCGCCGCCGCTCGCGATTGCGCTGGCCGAGGCAGCGGTCCTGTCGGGCGTCAGCGAAGCCGTGGTCGCCCTCCTTACGGGCACGCCAGTTCCGCCGCGATCGGCCTGTGCTACGGTGGGCGAAGCATCCGTCGCCCCTTGCCACGTGGAGAACACAGCATGGGTCGACAGAAACAGGGAGCCCGGGTCCTCGGACCCTATCGAGAAGAGTACGGAGACGGACCCGTGTGGCGAGTTGTCCAGGTTGAGGCAAGCGGTACGCGAACGGCGCACTACGCGCGTTCGGAACGCGAAGCCAACCAGCTCGTGAAGGCGTGCTGGCTCGACCTCGGCATCCCGCTCAACCGGGAGTTCAGCATCACGGACGCCATCGACGGATGGCTGAAGCAGAAGAAGGAGACGGAGAGCTGGGGCAAGCGAACGTTCGAGCGGACGGCCGCCGACGTGCGCTTCTTCGCGGCCGCGAACCCGGACGCGCCCATGAAGGGCGTCAACGTTCAGTGGGTGCAGAAGTACCTTGAACGGCTCAGTCACCTCGCGCTCGCGAGCCGGCAGAGCCGCTACCACGCGGTGGCCGAGTTCCTCTCGTGGGCGGTCCGGAAGGGCCACCTTTCCCGCAACCCGTGTGACCTCATCGACCCGGTCGAACTGCCGTGGCGCGGCAAGCGCGCCCGGCGGAAGCTCGGGCGGGGGAAGCCGCAGCTGCGCAACGTCGGCGAGGTGGAGAAGTACCTCGCCGCCGCGGCGACGCTGCCGAAGACGCTGGAGCGGGTGGCTGCGGTGCTGCCCGTCCTCTGCGGGCTTCGGTCCGGCGAGGTGCGGCATGTCCGCGTCGCGGACTGCGACTTCGGGGCCGGGCGCATCTGGATTCGGGACATCGAGGGCGACGACGAGGACGAGGTCGAGGGGTGGGACGTGAAGTCGGCGGCTGGCCGGCGGACCGTGGACCTTCCCGAGCACCTCGCGCACGACTTCGCCGCTCTCGTCGACGGGAAGCGGCCCGAGGACTTCGTCTTCGGGTCGAACCGCCGGCCGGGGGAGGCGCGGGAGCGCAAGTGGCTGAACCGGCTGGTGCAGCGGGTGTGCGAGAAGGCCGAGGTGCGGGTCATCTGCGCCCACGGGCTTCGCGACACCCACACGTCGATTCTGGCCGAGCTCGGGCAGCGGTCTGCCGCGGACATCGCCCGGCTCGTCGGGCACGCGGACCAGGGGAAGACGGCGAAGAAGCACTACATCGGGACGCCGGAGCACCGGCCGGCGCTCCGACTCGTCGCGGGTAGGGATAAGTAGTCAATGAGGCAAGGATTTTCGCGCCGGAACGATACCGGAACGATTGCGTCGAGGGCCGTCCGGACTCACCGGAACGATTCGCGGGATATCGTTCCGGTGGGATTTTCCGACTCGGAAGTCCTTGAAATCATTGGAGAAAAGTGGAGGTGCCGGGAGTCGAAGCCGGTGCCGATGTAATGATTCCGAGTGGTTACGCGCCAAATCGTTCCGGCAGGGTGATGGATGCTCGCGGAACCACTCGGCATTCTTACCGGAACGATTCGGCTCGCGCACGACTCGGCCTTGTCCGCCTATCCGCTGCGGCTCTGCGAACAACCGGCACTCAGTGCAACGCAGGCGCTGCTCGGGCGCCGTGGCCGTGGGACCACGCGGACAACCTGACCCTGGTTGACGCTTATCCCTCGTTCGCAGTACCACTCTCTCGGAGAAGGGAGAACCCCTCCGATGAGCACCTACGACGTGCCCTGGTGTGAGAGAGAGCGACGGACTGCCCGCCTCGTCCGAGCGCTCTGGGAGGAGATCCTCCTTCCGAGTTCGAGCCGAACTCGCAAGCCCGTCGTCATTCCGTCTGAGGCCCTTCACGCACTCTGCAAGCTCACGTGGATCACGAAGGGAGGCGGAAGGATCGCGGACAACACGCGTTCGGTGGTGGTACCCGCGCTCTCGACCATCCTGGGTGTTTCCCTGACGAGCCATGACCGCGCCGGGCTGCGGCGAGAGCTCGCGAGGCATGGCGTGGCGAGCGCGATCGCCACGCCGGCTGCCGGCGAGTTGGGCTTCGTCAACTTCTATCCGGCGTTTCGAAACAGCAGCCTCGAATGGACGGGCGCCCACCGGGCCGAGGTCCAGGGCATCCTGACGTCGGTCGCCGATGCGACGACCGACGACCAACTGCTGGACGCGTATCGCCGGGTAGAGGAACTCGAGCGCGTACCGCGTGCAGGAGAAGGTGGTCCGATGGCCGCGTGGAACCTGCTTACGCCGTTGATGGCTTGTCTGGACCGACGTGGCCGGGCGCCGATCATCAACGGCAGCTCGGTGCAGGAGAAGCTCGGCGCGCTGGACTTGGCCGGCGACTCGCTCGCAGAGCAGTGCCGAGGTCTCATGGGGCTCATCGGCCAGGGAGGCATCGCGGACGCCTTCCAGCTCGATACCACGCCGTCGGATGAGCTCGAGGACAAATTCGGGGCCGAGGATTCGGACGAAGACGAGGAGAGCCCTCGCGCGGGTCCCCACCGGCCGTTGCCGGAGATGCGCGACGAGGATATTCTTGTGATCCGTGCGGCCAACGTCGGCACCATGACGCGCCGCCACAACTCGCTGACCAACCTGCTCCGCCAACTCTGCCGTGACCTCGACGTGAGCGAAGGCCGCGACCCGACCTGCCGCTACGACGCGCTGGTCGTCGACTACGACGGTAACGGTCGAGACCTGCTGATCGAGGTGAAGACGGAAGCCACCGCGGAGTTCGCCCGCATGGCTGTTGGTCAGCTCCTCGATTACCGGCGCAAGGTGCCGCGACGCGCGGCAACCGACTTGGCCGTTCTGTTCCACGAGCCGCCGCCGGGAGAGGTCATGGCCTTTCTTCGGGACGTCTCGGTGAAGGTGTTATGGGAGCGCGACGGTACGGTCGAAGGCGACCTGGAACTTGGCGCGGAGCGCTGAACGTCGCGCGATTTTGGGTGCGGCACCATCCGCGATCGTCAGCTTGGGAACACGTTCTTGTGCCCCTTCTGACGCTCCTGAAGTGAAGAGAATCAACAGGTTACTGTCACCGCGCGACACATTTTCAAACTTGGAAAAGTCATTTGGTACGTCGCCACGGGCAAAATCTCCGCGGGGGGTTCCTTCGCGGGCCGCATGTCCGGCCGGCGGTAGGCTCAGGAACCTTGTAACGAGCATGATTGACGATGAACCCGAGCAACGACCGCAGAGTACGCACGAGGTATCCGAGGCAATCAAGACAATCTGTGTGTAGGTTCGTCCCCGCGCCCGGCCGACGCCCCCCAACCAAAGTCTTCTCGCCCTCCGGCTGTGAAGTGCGAGCAGCGCCCGCCGCCCGTCCGTCCGCCCGGGCCGGGTGGCGACGTCACTCGCAGCGACAGCGCGTCGTCTGCTCCTTCCCGTCAGCTGCATGCCCGGGCGAAGTCATTGAGCAGGGCACTTACTTACGTGCTTCGTTCGACCTGTTCGTCCGAGGCGTACACTTCGCCATCGCCGACGTCAATCACATAGGCGTGGTGATGCCGGAGCAGAAGGCGCGCGACAATGCCACTCTTGCCGGCATGGGTACCGCTGGAGATCGCCAGCCTGTCTCCGACTCGAAACCGCAACCGTGCCAGTGCAGCCCCATCGAGAGCAAGTTCCCATTGTGCCTTTGCGGCAAGCGTCTCCGGGGCGCCTTCTCCCAGCATGCGGTCCGCAAATACCATGGCCTTCCGGAGCGGTTCTACAGCCTCAGCAGGCAGTGAATTCCGCAGGAGCGCCTGCCCGCGTTCAAATTCGCCGCAACGGATCCGTTCAAGGGCTTGGTCGTCAAACGCATAGGTGAACTCGACCCAGGTGGAACGGTCGGGCCCGATCGCGCCCGGATTTCGTACGCAGAACTCGTAGCCTCGCCAAGACAATGGCCCTTCGTTTTCGTCGCCCCCCGTTGAAACCTCAAGATAGTCACCAAAGTAGATGTTGGGCGGCCTCCACGAAAGCCCTGCCTCGCCTCTTGTGGCGTCGGCGGGCTCGCCCTTGCGGCGAAGCGTCCACGTAGTGCCTGGGGCGAAGGAGTTCCCCCGGAAAATGAGCCCAGCGTCGTAGCCTCGATGTAGCCCACCCTCGTGGAGAGGCAGCTTCGCCCAGGTGACCTCACCGAGAGTCGGAGCAGTGTATTGGTTGACGTGAAATCCGCGTAGCGCGATTTCAGCAGAGTTGTGGAACGGTACCCGGCCCGGCGTCTTCGGCATTAGGGTCCGCCGGACCAAGTCCAACCACGTTGCATCTCGTATGGCAGCATGCGCCAGGACTACGCTTAGGCGACTAACTTCACTGCGAACACCATCCAACTGCCTGGCGACGGCGGTCTTCTGCTCTTCAAGAATCTGGACCTGTTGCTCAGCCGATTCTGCAGATGCGGCGAGTTGACGCTCGATCTCCGCCAAGCGCTGCTCAAGAGCCTCCTTTTCACGAATGAGGTCCGGGTTGAGGGCGCGCTCGATCTGCTGTCGGACGTTTGGAGCGGCGCCGGTGAGCTTCTCAAGCAGGAAGGTTGCGGTATCCGTCGTCTCTCGCTCCCGAGCGTGGAGGTGAGCATAAAGCTCGTTCACAAACTCAAGTTGAAGGGCTTTCGTTATCTCCGTCGCCGTGCCGAATTTGCGTATCCAGGGCGCCGGCTTCCGTTGCTTGATCTCGTGGAACATCAACAAGGTTTCTCGTTGGAGACCAGAGGGAAGACTAGGCCCCTCGAACATAGCGCCATTCTTGCGCCACACCTCGTAAAAGGTCCACAGTTCTTCCTGTACGAAAATAAGCGTCCTTTTCCCTCGGGTTAGAGCATGGACGATTTCCGCATGCGTTGGTGCAAGCCCTCGATACTTCTCGTACGGGCCCCAGTCGTCGAAGACCGTGCCGTACCGTCGGTCGATGACGGCGATTACCAGCGGGCACTCCTCCAGAACGCGCAAACAGGAGGCGTATGGCGGCAAGCCGTCATGCGTTGGAAACCCGTTTGCATCGCTCATTTGCGGACTAAGACCATGGTCTTCGAGCCACTGCCTGATGAGCGCACGCAAGTCGCGAAGCTCGTAGCACGTTGAACTCACGAAGACTCGAAGTGCGTAGCTCACGACGCCTCTCAAAAGTTGCCCGTGGTGGTCCTTGGGAGCCCACTGCGCCGCTCGGTGCCTCTCCTTCTGGGCGAGCGGACGCGGAACGAGGACGGTACGAGTCCGCCCCTGAACACGTCAAGCGTGCTACCGACGCGCGAGCGGTTCCCGACTTGATTTCGGAGGTAGACGGCCACCGCAGTCAGACGCAGCGCCCCCATAAGGAGTCCTTGCCGTCGGCGCCCCACGGCGCACGTCGGCCGGACAGGCCTTCGGTGCTCGCCTGAACTGATCCAATCGTGCTCGCCGAAACTGATCCACCGACGGAACACGACCGCCCAGCCGCGCTCCTCAGGTCTCGAAGCACCGCGCGCGCCCGCCAACTACTTTTGATGTACAACGTTTTCGGCTCATGGCCTCGACGTTGCCCGGTTGCCACGGGCCAACGGAGGCTGACACCACTCGGAGCGGCGTCACGAGGGAGAAGATGCCATAGGCCCCACGGTCCAGCAACCGGTTTGTGGCCTTCCAATGGGCGGTCGTGGAAGTCGGCTGCGTTCGAAGTCGCAGATCGTGCGCCGGACGCGGCTCGCAGCCGACTGGAACGAGCGCAACCCCGCGGGAGCGAACCACCCAACCCACGCTGCGATTGGATCACTCCAGACGAGCAGACCCCGGGTCAATTCTCGTGAGCGCCCAAGGACAGGCCCACCCGAACAGCCAACAGCCAACGCGATACGAGCGGCCCCGCTAGGCTCCCGGGCCTCCCGCCCTGCCGGTTGAGCCTGCCAGACGTCCGCCCACAGGTTGCCCCCGGGCGGCAAGGCGCCCGTCCCAGAGCGGCCGAGGGCCTTGACCTGTGGACGGGCCGCCTGGCTAATCGGCTCCCAGTATCGGGCAGGGAGTCCAGTCGCCACGCGGGAGCCGCGGGGCGGATAACGGCCCCGGCCCGCATCCTATGACACGACCTCGACCACCACCGGTAACCGCGGCGTTCCGCGCGCCGTCCCGTGACCACGTACCGCCCCCGGTACCGTGGCCCGCTCTTACTAACCATCATGTATGCTATACCGCACTACGCCGCCCACGCTTACCGAGATTCGGACCGCCTATACCGAGCAGTTCCCGGACGCGCGGCCGCGGCACTACCAGTTTGCCGCGTTCGTGTCCGCCTCGCCGCTCTTGGCGTTCGAGCTGTCGCGTCTTCATGCGGAGCACGACTTTGCCATCTACGCCGCGGCCCTCCCGCTTACGGTCAAGACGGGCGTACGGGACGAATGGGCCGCGCTCGTATTCGACCGCGAGGCGTTCGCGTTCGAGCCGGGCGAGCCCGAGACGCTTGAACCCGCCGAGGTCGCGGACGCGCTCGACTGCCTTGACCAACGGGCGCGGGCGATTCGCTTTGCCTGGCTCTTTGAGTTCCCGGTTCGGTCGCCGGACCGACTCGCGGACCGGAGCGCCTACGTGTTCAGCTACACCCGCGCCGAGGCAATCGGGGACGGCGTCCTCATAGATGCCGAAGGGGTCGCCCGCACGGCCGGGTTTCCGGTGCCGGTCGCAATCACGGTGGGTGCGCTCGCGGACCTCCGGGCTGGCAAGCCGCGCGACGAGAAGGACCGCGGCGGCCTCGAAATCCTCGCCGCGCTCGCCGGCGCCCGCGAAGCCATCGAGGCCGCAGGCGGCGTTGACCTTGGCGAGCGCCTCCCGTTTGAAGTCGGCGCGGTGTCCCTTGTCGTAGCCGTTCACCGCGGCGACCAGCTCGAAATCGTCGCAACCATCATGCTAGCAACCGAAGACTAACAGCCGGGTGGGCCTATCTTTTTATGGCCGCGCCACTTCCGCCCCCTTCGGGGGGCGGGGCGGCCGCTGGCCCCGTCACCCCCTCCCGTCCCCCTGTGCCGGAGTGCCGTCGGCTTCGCCGCCATCCCTCCCCCAGAGGGGGATGTCCGTTCGCGGCATCGCCCGCGAACGAGAACGCTTGGCCGGCTGCTGTCTTTCGACAACGCGCGCCTGGCGTGTTTCCCCGGGGAAACAGGCTTGCTCCGTTGACGCTCCGTAATCCCGGTCGCCAGGACGGGTTCTCATGGATGATAGCAACGCGCCTGCATCTTCACTCCCGGGCGTCCTTCCAGTCGACGAGGACGTCCTGTCAGCCGCGGTCCCGCCCATGCGGGCATTGGACTCGCGTTTCATCGTCCCTGTTCGCGAAGAAGACGATCACCTGTTCTTGCTGTCGACGGGCATTTCGGGCGCAGCCAGTGGGACAGGACCGCACATGGATTTGACCGCGGGAAGTTGCCGTCTCCTCCGTCTCCTCCCCCAAAGAGAACTCGGTGCTTCCGCAATTTCCCGGATTGACGCCTACCTCCGCCCCACTTACTGTATCGGCGATGAACGGGATCTGCCTACGGTGCGTGACCGCGCGCACCTCAAGGCACTGACTGGACAAGAGGTGACCTGCGGTGAGCGCTCCGGTCGGACGTGAACTGTTTCAGAGCGAGCCGCGCGAGCAGGTCGGCGCCGTCACCGGCGCTCGTTATGAGTTCCAATATCATCAAGCGGCATACGATGCGCTTCTCGTTCTCGATGAAAATCAGTACGTGTGCATCTATTGCGAGTGGCATGATGACTACGTATTCGAGGAAGCCACGATAATCTCGTACCGATTCCACCAGGTGAAGACCCGCTCGCCGAGTGAAGGTCCCTGGTCGTGGAAGGAGTTCTTCGGGCTCAAAGGACGTAGGGCACCGTACACCGCCGACGCGACCGCCATTTTTCCGAAGATGTTCGATCACACCACTCGCTTCGGAGGGCGTTGCGCCCGATTCGTCTTCGTCACGAACGCCGCGGTTGCGTCGGAGTTCGACGCCCTGTTGACGGAGGCGAAGAACGTCACCTCTCATTCGCAGCTTGCCGGTGAGTCGCTTCGGATATTTCAGGACGTCGTGGCAGTCCTTCCGGCCGCGGTTCCTGGTCTTGATGAGGCCAGCTTCCTCTCCTTCCTCCAGCGTCTCCACGTGCAGGAGTGCGTCGGGAAACTCCACGATCAGGACGTCTGCCGGCTGGAGATCGGCAATCGAATTCGAAAGCTCTCTGAGGTCGACCTGCGAATGTCCGAGGCACTCCGCATCGGCGAAAGCCTTGTCACGGTCGTGCGCGGAAAGTCCCAGCGTGTGCTGAAGGCCCTTCCGTCGACACCGGCAGACTTGCGGTCGGAAAAGGCGCTCGTCCTCGAGGACATCCTAAAGCTCCTCAGCCTCTCGGCGACGGGATACCGAGCGCTTAAGGAGACCGGCCTTCAAACTGTAGTAGCTCTTTCGCGCCTTCACCGGCTTTGTCAGCGAAGCGGCATTGACGAATCACATATTCCCGACTGGTGTCAGCTGAAGACGGGATGGGATGAGTGGGTTATCGCCGAACGATCCACGATCGACCTTGCTGACCTGCTCCTGCTAAAGAAGGACTGCCGCGACGTGCTCCGGATCTACGTGTCCGACCGAAAGGCGTTAGACTGGCTCGTGAATGAGGCGAGTGCACTCGCACAGAGGTACGCCACAATTGGCGCCACGAAGCCACTCACCAAGTCACTCGTTTTCGGCGCGATCCTGGCGCTGGCTGTCGAGGCGGAGCCGTGAGGACCCTCGAACAATTGATCGAAGCAGCAATGGCGGCAAACGTCCGGTTGCAGGTCAACGCCGACGGGCTCGACCGCGTAGCTGGCCTGTCGGCCGACACGCTCTTCCACACGCCTCTTATCGCACTCGCGATTCTTGTCGTGACACACGCGCGTCACGGCGAACTCCGCACCAGTGAACTAGCCACATGGACACTCGCGGTGCTTGCAGAGCGATTCGACCCGGACGGAGGGACGAGAAGTCGACTGAAGTGGTCTGTTTCGCTTCGCGCTCGGTGCGCCGATGGTCTCGCAATTCTTGAGACTGTTGGCTTGGTTGATGTGGTCGAGGGGTCGCTTCGTCGCGTCAGCACCTCCGCCACCGGCCGGGCACTTCTTTCGGATCTGCGGGTTCAAATTACCGATGTTGGTGCGCTTGTTCGATCACTCGCAAAGGCACACGAGCGGGTTCGACTCCGAGGTCTGGAGCTACTCTGATGCTCACTGAATTCGAAATCCTCCCGCGGGGCGAAGCAGGCTGGGGCTCTGGCAAACTCCGCTTCGGGCGCCACACGACGGTGGTCCTCGGGCCGAACGGCTCCGGCAAGACGCCGGTAATGAAGGCGATTATGTACGCGCTGGGGCTTCCGGTGGAGTTCCCGAAGGACGTGCGCGAGCGCTGCCAAGCAGTCCGCCTCGTTCTCACGGATGGCCTAGGCGAGCACACGCTCGAACGGCAGATCGTTGCAAAGGGAGTTGAGGTGCGCGTTCAGGGACCTGACGGCGAGCGCACCGAAATCGCAACCGAGCGAGAACTCTCGGCGTGGGTACTTCCGAGAATCGGTACGGCGCCGCGGACTCTCACCTCAAGTGGTGACGGCTCTCCAGTTCCGGCGTACCTGAGCGTGGCTGGCCCGATGTTCTTGGTTGAGCAGGACGGGGGCTGGACCACCGGGTACGAGCCGACAGCTACGTTCGTGCGAGACCAGCGCGAGGAAGTGGTGCGGTGGCTCCTCGACCTGCCACCGAAGCACAAGCCCGTCGACAAGTCTGCCTTCCGAACCGCTGAAGAACGTCTTGGCGGCACACGCGAACAGATATCGTTCAAGAGGCTCGGGCTCGAAGCGCTCCAGCGCGAAACTGGCGCCGATGCCAGCCCCGATGGCGCGGTTCTACTTCGGGAGCGGCACGCGACCCTGGAGCGCGAGCTAACTCGGATGTACTCCGCACTCGAGGTGTTGGCTGCGGACAGTGCGGTCTACGATGGCCGAATCCGAGAGGCAACGAGGATTCGCGACGAGCTAGGCCAACGACATGGCGCCCTGAGGCGTCGGATGATGCAGGTGCAAGCCGCTCAGGCCGAGATTGAGACCGAGTTGTCTGCTCTCGAACAGAACGAAATTGCGGCCGACGTGTTCCGAAGGCTGTGCGGCAGTGGCAGTTGCCAGTTTTTCCGGAACCCGGAAGCGTCATATGGCCGCCGGGTGCTCTACTTGAGGGACCAGCTCAAGGACTTCGTCACGGGGATCGGGGACGCGAATACCGAAATCGGGCTGCTTGGTTCGCAGCTCGCTGAAGCGCAGGCGGCCCTCGATACTACCGTCAAAGAGAAGACTGACGGCCTCGCCCGGAGCCCCGGCGAATCGGTCGTGGCCATGCTTGACACCCTGAGTAGAGAGATCGGTGACGTTCGGGTCCGTCTCGATCGGCTGCAGCGCATCGAGCGCGAGCGAGCCCAGCTCAACGCCCTTCTCGACCGCGAGCGGGCCGAAGCCGAGTTAGTTGACTCCCTCCGTCCACGAGCGAGGCGGAGCGGCCCGGGAGACCGGGTCCTCGACGCTCGATCAGCATTGGCCGGTGCAGCGCGAAGGTGGCTGGCGGTCCTCCGAACTCCTAACACCGCTCTCGACGTCACGTGGGATGAAGATTTTCGATTCGTCGTGGACGGAGAAGTCTTCAAGAAGGGTTCTGGTCATTCGGGCAGCACGCGAGCCCGGTTCGTGCTCGCATATCACGCCGCACTCGTCGAAGCCTCGCTCAAGACGAACGGGCAGCATCCCCGAGTTCTTATCTTGGATGCGCCCCGTCAACAAGAGCTGAGCGCCGAGGACCTACGAGACTTCGTCGTTGAGTTCAAGAAGATGATCTCGACGACTGACCCGCCCATTCAGCTCGTGTACAGCGCCACCGATATTGAGGTTGTGCCGGCAGGGATCGATGAGACCTGGGCCCCGACCTTCCAGGGGCCCAAGAGTCCGCACTTCCTCGGCGAAGTGAAGTAGGAAGCGGTGGCGCAACTCGGCCAAATGTGGCGAACGAACGGCCGTCGCCGTGGGAACGCGGTTGGGTGCGAACGTGGCCGCAAGCGCGCCAGGTCATGCTGTTTCCCCGGGGAAACACGCTATCGCTGCGCCCGCGCGCGCCGGGCTTCCATGGGGGACTTAGTCGCCGCGGCGCGGCTCCCCCCATAAGGAGTCCTTGCCGTCGGCGCCCCACGGCGCACGTCGGCCGGACAGGCCCACCCGAACAGCCAACAGCCGAGAGACAACGCGAACACGAGCGGTCCCGCTCAGCTCCCGGCCTCCCGCCCTGCCGGTTGAGCCTGCCAGACGTCCGCCCACAGGTTACCCCCGGGCGGCAAGGCGCCCGTCCGAGAGCGGCCGAGGGCCTTGACCTGTGGACGGGCCGCCTGGCTAATCGGCTCCCGGTATCGGGCAGGGAGTCCAGTCGCCACGCGGGAGCCGCGGGGCGGATAACGGCCCCGGCCCGCCTCCTATGACACGACCTCGACCACCACCGGCAACCACGTGTTCCGCGCGCCGCCCCGACCACTCGCGGGCTCGCACTCTTGTTCGTAACCGTTCCGTATGACCGCTGATACGACCTATTCACCCGAGGTTCTTGCACTCGCCGAGCGCCTTCGAGACGAGCTCCCGGACGCGCCGACGCACGACGACATCGCCGCTTTCGTGTCTTTTTCGGACCTTACCGTCAGGCTCATTGACACGCACGACCCGGAAACCGGGTTCCGGGCGTTCGTCGCCGTCGCGCCACTCACGATTCCGCTTTCAGGTACGTCCCTTGTGTCAGGCGCCCTCTTTGGCGACGAAGCGCTCTTCGGCTTCGGCAGCCACTGGACCATGGAAGAGCTCGCCGAAGAGATTCTTCGGCTTGACGCCGAGGCCCAGACGGTTGGCGCCGCGCTCGCCGCCCGACTTGCAGTCCTATGACCCGCGACCGAAAGAACCGGCTCGCCACCGCACGGGGGATAGCCGACCGGCTACGGTCCGCGTTTCCATCCCGGCGCCCATCGCCGACGCAGCTCGCGGCGTTCGTCGAGTCGACGGGCCTCGCGTTCACGCTGCACGCCCAGGACGAGCCGATAGCGATGGAAATCTACGCCGCGTCCGTCGCGTTCTCGGTGCCGGGCGAGCCCGACGCCGCCCTTGTCTTCGACTGGGAAGCCGTCATGTTCGAGTACTACCACCGGCTCCCTACGGCCGAACTCGCGAAGACGCTTGTTTCGCTTGACCGGCGCGCCCGCCGTCTCCGCGCCGCGCTTGCGGCCAGGCAGAATGAATAAATGCGGGTGGGCCTATCTTCTTATGGCCGCGGCGCTTCCGCCCCCCTTGGGGGCGGGGCGGCCGCTGGCCCCGTCACCCCCTCGGTCCCCCTATGCCGGAGGGCCGCCCGCTTCACGGCCACCCCTCCCCCAGAGGGGGAAGCACGTCCCTGCGGGACGGCATGTTTCCCCGCGGAAACAAGCACCTGATTCCGAGTTGACCTAGGGCGTGGAGGGGATTAGCGTCCCTGCTCTGGAGGTGCCGCCATGGCGCGTGAGAAGACGCTCGCAGTGGTTCCGGAAGAAGGTGGCGAAGTCGACGAGGCCGCGCTGTCCGAGGCGGTTGCCGAGATCAACCGCCTCTACGTAGCGAAGGGCCTCGAGATGACCCGGGCCATCGGGTCGTACGTCCTCGACCGGTTCTTTGACGGGGACACGGCGAACTTCCGCACGCACGGAAGGAAGCACGTCACGTTCCGAAAGCTCGGGGAGCGGACGGACCTCCGAGTGAACTACCAGTTCATCTGGAACGCGGTCGCGGTCGTGGACCAGCTGAAGCAGCTGCCCGAGAACATCGCGGAGGCGCTCCCGCTCTCGCACCACAAGCTCCTCCTGCCGGTCAAGGACCCGGAGAAGAAGCTGAAGCTCGCGAGCGAAGCTATCGAGAAGAACCTCGGGAAGCGCGAGCTCGAGCAGCGGGTGAAGAAGGTCCGGGCCAAGGAGATTCCGGGGGAGAAGCGGGGACGGAAGCCGGAGCCAGAGCCGGTGAAGAACCTTCGCAAGGTCATGAAGGCGCTCGACGGGCTGAACCTGAAGCGACTGACGCCGGCGAAGTTGGATGGGCTCGACGAGAAGGCGGCCCGCGAGATGCGGCTCCAGCTCGACGAAGCGTGGGAGCGGCTCGGGGCGCTCCGGGAGCAGCTCGCGGCCCGCGCCGATGGCACGGTCGAGTAGACGCGCCGACTGTGGTGCCCGTGCACGTTTCCGACCGGCTCCGCCTTCTTCGACAGCTCGATGGGACGATTCGCGCGTTCCGACGCAGTGAGCTGGACCGCGAGGGTGTTCTTCACCTGCTCCTCAGCTGGGCTCGCGACGCGGAGACAGCGGGGCTCCTCCTTCCGGCCCAGCGACTCGTTGACCTCCGCGAGGAGCGATCGCGGCAAGCTATTGAGCACGAGCTCGTCGCCCTGAGGAGCCTTGTCCATGGACCGAACGGCGACCTGAACTAGCGAAAGATAGTGCGAGGGCACTCATGTAGGAACGGTCGCAGCGGTTAGCCGAACGTTGACGGATGCGGCACTACTCGACTAGGTTCATGGCCACGGACGACACCAGCGAACGATGCCCTCGATTCACGCCATCCTTGACGAACTGCGCGTCGGAGCCCGCTCCAAGCGAGACCAGGGCGACCGCTTCGAGCGGTTGATCGCGGCGTATCTCCGGACCGACCCCCTTTACAAGGCTCGGTTCAGCGACGTGTGGCTGTGGAATGAATGGCCCGAGCGTGGCCACCGCCCGGACACGGGCATTGACCTCGTGGCGCGCGAGCGCGAGACCGAAGGCTTCTGCGCTATCCAGTGCAAGTTCTTCGACCCGGATCACTATCTTCAGAAGGGCGATATCGACTCTTTTTTCACGGCCTCTGGAAAGGCACCCTTCACGACCCGGCTCTTGGTTTCCACCACTGACCGGTGGAGTAAGCATGCCGAGGACGCGCTTACCGGACAGACGCTTCCGGTAACGCGCCTTCGCGTTCAGGACCTGGCGGAAAGTCCAATCGATTGGAGCCGGTTCAGTCTCAGGAAGCCCGAGGACATCCAGCTCCGCAAACGGAAAGACCTTCGTCCGCATCAACAGGTCGCGCTAGGAAAAGTACGTGATGGTTTCCGGACGAGCGCCCGTGGAAAGCTAATCATGGCCTGCGGGACCGGCAAAACGTTCACTGCCCTTCGCATCGCCGAGGAACTCACTCCGAAAGAGTCGGCTACGGTCCTGTTTCTTGTTCCATCGATCTCCCTGCTTTCTCAGTCCCTCCGCGAGTGGACCTCGGAGGCGAGCCGGAAACTTCGCGCGTTCGCGGTGTGCTCGGATACCCAGGTCGGACGGCCGGCCGACAGCGAGGACCTCCACACGCATGACTTGGCGTTCCCTGCCACTACCAACGCCGCTCTCCTCGCAAAGGCCGGGAAGCACGGTGGCAACGGAAAGCTCACGGTCGTTTTCTCGACCTACCAGTCGATCCAGGCAGTCGCCGATGCTCAGAAAAAGGGGCTCCCGGAGTTCGACCTCATTATCTGCGATGAGGCTCACCGCACGACCGGCGTGAAACTCGCCGACGAGGATGAATCGCACTTCGTCCGAGTCCATGACGGCGACTTCGTGCGTGCTCAGCGCCGGCTATACATGACCGCCACGCCGCGTATCTTCAGCGACGTCACCAAGACGAAGGCCGAGGAGAACGACGCTGAGATCGCGTCCATGGACGACGAACGGCTCTACGGTCCGGAGTTCCATCGGCTCGGGTTTTCCGAAGCGGTCGCCTCCGGACTCCTCACCGATTACAAGGTGATGGTGCTCGCGGTCGACGAGAAATACGTGAGCCGCACGTTCCAAAAGCAGCTCGCGGACGAAGATTCCGAGCTCCGGCTCGAGGACGCGGTCAAGATCACCGGGTGCTGGAACGGCCTCGCGAAGCGGTTCACCGAGGATTCAGCTGCGACTGAGACCGACCCAGCTCCGATGAAGCGGGCGGTGGCGTTTTGCCGGTCAATCAAAGACAGCAAACGAATCACCGGCCTGTTTGGTCAGGTTGTCGAGTCCTACATCAAGGAGCATCCCGAAGAGCCAGGCCTGCTGCGGTGCGAGGTCGACCATGTGGATGGTACCTTCAATGCGCTGGCGCGGAATGCACGACTTGATTGGCTGAAGGCAGAGTCCGGCGGCGATGGGATCTGCCGGGTCCTCTCGAATGCCCGCTGCCTCTCAGAAGGCGTGGACGTGCCTGCGCTCGACGCCGTCATGTTTCTAAACCCCCGAAACTCGGTCGTCGACGTCGTGCAGTCGGTTGGCCGGGTGATGCGACGAGCTGAAGGTAAGCAGTACGGGTACATCATCCTTCCTATCGGGATTCCTGCCGACATGCGCCCGGATGAAGCCCTCAAAAACAATCAGAAGTACAAAGTCGTATGGCAGGTTCTCCAGGCCCTGCGGGCGCACGATGACCGGTTTAATGCGACCATCAATCAGCTGGAACTGAACAAGACCAGACCACCGCAGATCCAAGTAGTCGGCGTCTCGGGCCGCGAGACCGAGGGTACGAGCCAGAGCCGCGCGCCGAATGGTGAGGGGCAGCAATACTACCTCGCATTCCCGCAGATTGGGGAGTGGCGCGATGCCATTTACGCGCGCATCGTCGAAAAGTGCGGAGACCGGCGCTACTGGGAGACTTGGGCAAAGGATGTTGCTGAAATCGCGGAACGTCACGTCGCTCGAATATCGGCCCTTGTGGATGGAAAGGGTAGCGTCGCGCGCCGTGCCTTTGCAGAGTTCCTTGCCGAGCTGCAAGCGAGTCTGAATCCCAGCGTCAGCAGAGATGACGCGATTGAAATGCTCTCGCAGCATCTTATCACTCGCCCAGTCTTCGACGCGCTATTCGATGGGCATGAGTTCACTCGCTCGAATCCAGTCTCCGTGGCCATGCAGAAGATGCTGGATGCACTCCAGGAGGAGAACCTCGAAAAGGAAACGGTGGCCCTGGAGAGCTTCTATGAGAGCGTTCGAATCCGCGCACGCGGGATCGATAATGCCGAAGGCAAGCAGCGCATCGTCATTGAACTTTACGACAAGTTCTTCCGGACCGCATTCCCGCGGACGGCGGAACGCCTTGGCATTGTCTACACCCCCGTCGAGATCGTGGATTTCATCATTCACAGCGTACAGGCGGTGCTGACAGCGGAGTTCGGCGTCGGTCTTTCGGCTGAGGGGGTGCACGTCCTGGACCCGTTTACGGGTACAGGCACCTTCCTCGTTCGCCTACTTCAGAGCGGCCTCATTGCCCGCGCGGACCTCCGCCGCAAGTATTTGAAAGAGCTTCACGCCAACGAGCTCGTTTTGCTTGCGTACTACATCGCGGCTGTGAACATCGAGAGCACCTACCACGCGCTGTCCGGAGCCCCATACGAGTCATTTCCGGGGATCGTACTAACCGACACCTTTCAGATGACCGAGACGCGAGGGACTACCCTCGCCTCAATGTTCCCAGAGAACAATCGGCGGGCTGCTTTGCAGAACGAGACCGATATTCGCGTCGTAATTGGCAATCCACCATGGTCGGTGGGGCAGGAGAGCCAGAACGACGGGAACGTGAACCTCGAATACCCTCAGCTCGACGAACGTATCCGCCAAACCTATGCGGCGAGTTCAAGCGCGGACTTGGTAAGAAACCTCTACGACTCGTATATTCGGGCGTTCAGATGGGCCAGCGACCGCCTGAAGGAACGAGGGGTCATTGCGTTCGTAAGCAACGGCGCCATCGTGTCGAAGAAGACAATGGACGGGTTCCGGAAGTGTGTTGGGGACGAGTTCACCTCGATCTATTGCTTCGACCTTCGTGGGGATCAGCGCACCCAGGGCGTTGTTTCACGGATGGAGGGCGGAAAGGTATTCGGTTCTGGAAGCAGGGCGGGAGTCGCGATTACGGTCCTCGTGCGTAATCCATCCGCGGCACAACCCAGGCGACTGCTCTACCATGACATTGGCGACTACCTAACCGCGCCCGAGAAGCTCCAGCGCGTGGCCGAGTTCCAGAGCGTCAAGGGAGTGCCTTGGGTCGAGGTGACGCCGAACGCGGCGGGGGACTGGGTCAGACAGCGAGGCGACGACTTCGGCCATCTCCTGGCGCTTGGTGAAAAGGACCGCGACAGAACCGAGCCGCTCACCGTGTTCAGCACGTACGCGTCAGGCATCGTGACCAATCGCGACGCCTGGGCGTATGGCTTCTCGGCTGCAGCAGTGGCCGCCAACATGCGACGAATGAGCGCCGTCTACAACCAGCATGTCATTGCTTACCGGAAGGCGAATAGCGGCCGCAAGAAAGCCCAATGGCTCGACATAGAGTCCTTCATTGACCGTGACGAGCGCCGCATCAAATGGAGCCGCGGTCTAAAAAACGCTTTGAAGGCAGGAAGGGACCATCCGTTCTCGGAAGAGCGCATCGTACGCGCGTTGTATCGTCCCTTTTGCAAGAAGTGGGTCTACTTCGACCGCGGGATGAATGAACTGGTTGGCGAACTCCCCGAGATGTTTCCGGGGGCGAACTCGCCGAACCTCGCCATCTGCGTGCCGGCGGCAGGAACTCGACGGGCGTTCTCGGTGCTAATGACCGATACCTTGCCAGACTCGAAGGTGGCTCCGGATGGCACGCAGTTCTTTCCGAGATTCGTCTACGCCGCCGAGGGGTCGCCCACTGATCTCTTTCAGGCAACGTCGGGCGACCAAATTGGTGGACGCCGGGAGGCGATTACAGACGCAGCGCTAAACTGGTTCCGTGTCAGCTACGCGCGAGACGACATCACCAAGGAAGATATCTTCTTCTATGTCTATGGCGTTCTTCACTCTCCCGATTATCGCGATCGGTTCGCCAACGAGTTGAAGGTCCAACCTCCTCGCATTCCGCTGAGTCGTGCATTCGACGCGTTCGCTGCGGCCGGTCGAAGGCTTTCTGCCCTGCATGTGGGGTACGAGACCGCAGCGGAGTACCCGCTGCGCGAGCAATGGACTGCGCTGACTCGCGACCCAGGTGCCTATCGTGTGACCCGAATGCAATATGCGCGGGAGGGCAAGAAGGTAGACAAGAGCTGTATCTGTGTAAACTCTTCTCTTATGCTCGCCGGTATCCCTCCCGAGGCACATGAGTACGTCATCAATGGTCGGACACCCCTCGAATGGGTGATGGATCAGTACGAGGCGTCATCCGATAGGGACAGCGGCATAGCGTCGGACCCGAACGATGCGTCGTCCGATCCGATGTATATTGTTGGGCTTCTAAAGAAGGCGGTCACCGTCGCGGTCGAATCCGTTCGGATTATTCGTGGTTTGACCGGCAAACTGGATCCAGCGGCGGCCGAGGATGAAGCGCCCAGGGACATTCTTGGCCGGTCAATTCAGATCTTGAGGCGCACCTTCCGCCTCGAGCCCGCGGAGGCCGCAGCGTTCATACGCCGCTCTGCTGAAGTGGGTGCTGCGACGCTGGACGGGCAAGTCCCACTTGCGGCGATGATCAGCAAAGATTGGAATCCTGAGCCCGCTCGTGACGCCATGCTGGCGCTCCTGCTTGTTGGATGGTTTCGAGCGAGATTCATTCCTCATCACCGGGTCTGCAACGGCGCCGTCGGGCCGGAGGAGCCGAGCGCCGACCGTGTTCAGAGCCTCGCGCTCGCAGGACGGTATAATAGCGCCTGCCCTGAGTGCGCGCGCGTCGTCGATGGCCCGCACGACGTGGTGATCAGAATCCGGTTCTTCTTGGCCGAAGGGGCCCTTGATGACCGCGCCCACGCCTGAGCCGGATGTTAGCCATCTGATGGCCATTGCCGCTCGGGTTCATGAACTTGGCGGGATGGGGGCGGTGTACGAGGCCACGTACGCGGTTCTCGGCGGCTGGGATCCCGCGGCCTATCGGCAGCTCTACCGCGCTTTTATCACGTCGACGCAGGCAAACCTCCCCGCGGCTGGCAACCAGACAACAGCGGTGAAGGGCGATCCATTGGAGGATGTGGCGCGCTACTTTCTCGAAAGAGGTGGAGTGGCGCGGGACGTACAGAAAGGTGGGCTCAGCAACCGATGGACCATCGATGGTAAGGGCGAGGTATTCCCCGACCGTATCGACCGAATTCTCGGCGCTGGGATGGCGGTCGTCGCCGGACCGAACCTCTACATGGAGGCGAAGAACCACATAGCTCCGATGGGGCCTGCAGATTGGGCTCAGCACTGCGGCCGCATGAGTAGTCACGGCTGCACCTTCGGCGTGGCATTCTCTGCCGCGGGATTCGGGTTCGGTAGCGGGAAGGGCTATGCCGGTGATCTGTTTCATGATTGGCTGCGCGGCCGAATTCACATCCTTATCACCGTCGAGGAGCTACGGAGAGTCGCCGTGGACGGGATCTTCCCTTGGGAGGTGCTCCGAACAGCATTCTTGAGGCAGCGTGACCAGGGGTACGAGGACGCGAAGGTGCAGAAGGCTATTTCCAAGAAAGCGTGCTTGAAAACGGCGGCCGACGAGCATGCACGCTTGACCCTGGCCGGGCCCTAAACCAAAGGACTCCCCAGATGAACGAGCTATTCTGGACTGTGTTCGGTACACATCCTCGGCCCGCTGGCTCAGACCGCCTACGACAAAGTTCGGCAGATCCGCGGGACGCACGGCCTCCTGGGAAACGGGGACGCTGCGTGGGTGCCAACGTTAACCGGCACCACTGCTTGGGTTACGGAGCGCGTCTGCATCGAAGAGCGACTCGTGTTCGCACTCGTACTCAGTCAGGATGGTCATAGCTAGTTCGAGATGGGCTTCGCGCACCACGGCGGGATGAAACCGGGTGGAGCCACCCGATGTGGCTGATCGCGCGACTGCGCCACATTTTCTGATTAGACTGGTGGGCCACTTCTTTGGCCCTGTGGAGGCCGGAAGTGCGTTTGTCACGCGCTTCGTACTGACCAGAAAGCCCGAAGACGTCGCTCCGGCAGCAGGCGAACTTCAAGGAAATCACCACGGAATTCCTCGACTCCCCGCTCGCGCCTCGCAGCGACATGAGCTCTAGCTCAGGCCGAGCTTTGCGAAGAACGCTCGGTTGCGCTGCTCCGCTCGAACGACGAATGCCTGGAAATCGAGAACCTCAATGCTTAGGTTCTCTTCCGGCACAAAGCCGTACCAGCGCCATTCACCATCGGCCTTGCGTAGGTTCCCCGGCCCTGTCCGTAGACGACGCTCCATCTCGGGGCCCAGAGTAACAAGTGCCACCCCGTCGATGCGAACGGACTTCGGGATTCCCGGCATGGTCATGTGATGCACGTTCTTCGCACCGCCCTCTCGCAGCAGCACGGCATAGTCCATGAGCTGCTGGGCGGGGTTGTCGTTGCCACGTTCCGGGCGCTTGAGTTCGAGCAGGGCCACGTGCTGGTAGGGCGAGTCACCGGTCTTGAACGCGAGGAGGTCCGGCCGCCGCAGGCCGTCAACCGGGGCGGCCGAAATCGCCGAGAACGGAAGGTCGGACGCGACGTGCTCGTAGAACGAGAAGGTGTCGTCGACGAGCCACAGGTTGTGATCACCGTACTCGACATCGTCGGCGGTCTTCTTGGGAGGAAAGAGAATCTGATGAATGTGTGCTTCGAGCGCATTTCGACCAAGGAGAGCGCGAACCACCTTGAGGATGGCACGACGCCGGACGACGTACTTGATCAGGCTCGCCTCACCGGCTTCATTCACTTCTGCGGATACGCGGCCGAGCTCATCGGCGAAGAGCTCCGGATTGGTTCCCTCGAGTACCTTCTCCTCGACGGCAGCGAGTCGCGCACGAGCCTCAGTGTCCCAAGCTTGTTGGACCTTGTAGAGGTTCTCGTCGAGCTGCCGTGGGTTGTCGGTCCACCTGACGCGCGAGAGCTCATCGGGCTTTCGCGTGAGGAGATGGCGGTACTCGGGCTGCACGGTGCGAATGTGCCGCTCGATCCTCTCGAAGTTCGTTTTCTTCTCGTCCTCGAGAAACCCTGCGAGCTCGGTCCGGACCTGCTCACCAGCGGCAGCCTTGATGCTCTTCATGTCGAGTTCGCCGGCGCTCGCGAACAACGAATCGTCCTCTGCGAGAACCAACCGGGTTCGAACGCTGTTAACGGCCTCGTCGAGCGCTCCGCCGCTCACGAATACGTGATGCACGAGCGACTGTCCATCCGAACTCGCGATTGGTCCGTCGCCTAGTTCGGTAACTGCTGACAACTTGAACGTTTCTACTTCTCGCTTGTTCGCGCACAGGTGGGCGGTGTGTTGTCGTTCGCCACGATGTTGTTGCTGGACGTGCCGAGCCTCGAGGACATGAGAGCCGACTTTCAGCGGCTGGGGCGGGCCGATCCGCAGTTCCTTCACTTTGTCGTTGACGAGAACACGCTCAGCCCCGTCAGGAAGGACGTCGACTAGCAATACCTCGGGGCAGTCGCCGACCACGAAGTAGGGGAAACAATGCTCGAAGATCTTCTCGGCTATGACGTCGGTTCCGCGGCGAAGTGCGTCCGCGTACTTCGGCTGAATGCCGCGAAGCTCGACCGCTGTTGTGAGTTCGGCCTCAGGCTCGACCGGCAGGTCGGTGTGACCTTCGATTCCGCGGGGGGTCGGGCGGAACGTGAAAGACCGGCGCCGCGGGCCGGACTCCTCATGGTACGTGCTTTCGACGTGAGCTTCGCGAAACACGGCGAGCCACGAAAAGCGCCCAACGCCCTTCCCGCCTCGGTCAAGCTTGGCCGTCGTGTACGCCGTCTGGAACGAACCGAGGTTCCGCGGCGTAAATCCCTGGCCGTTATCCGTGACAACCACGCGCTCGATCGGAAGGACGCTAGGGCGACCCGGCGAGCCAGGGAGATCAGGCTGAGGAACGCGCACAACACGCACTTCGATCCGTCCTTGAGCCAAAACGTCAGTACCGAATCGATCCTGAGTTGAATGGATCGCATTCACGACGGCTTCAAATACCGGAAGAAAGGCCGAATCCTTCGGGACGTGAGTCGCGCGCACGCACCCGAGCACGTCGACTTTCATCTCGGGCTGCGGCGGCTCGGGCACGGGGCTGCTTGCTGCGCTGTTGCCTAGTTCGATCTCCTTCACTCGGAACACGGTAGCCGGACACCCGAGACCGGTCAAATCGTGCCGTCAGACGAGCGTGGAAGAAAGAACGAACCCAGTCGTTTCCCCGGGGAAACGGCGGAAGCCCCACTTTGGTCAAGACTGGTCTTCGACCGCCTGTGGCATCGCCACAGCCGATCGCGCACGCGCTTGCGTGCTGGTGTGCCGTGTGAGACAATAAGGCATATGAATTCTATCAACACTTATCCTCGCGACTTTGGTTGGTGTCCGTGGATCACCCTCCTATTGGCTGTACTGCTACTGGTGGCATGCGGGTCGGAGGGCGACTTCAGGGAACCGCGGGTTCTCAACTGCCCGCCTGGTTCTTCGGCGTCCAGAGTCGAAAGTAACGCGACGGTGTGTCTGGCCCTGAGGGCGGAGGACGCGGCGTTGCAGAAGTTGTGGTTTGAGGAACTCCGGTCGTTCGGTTCAAGTGTCCTGGTGGGAGAAGTCCTTCTCCCTTCCCTCATGACGCCAGAGGAGCTCGCGTCCGTCCTGGGAAATGCTCACGATATCCGCGTCGTTTCCTACTCGGTGCTTTCGACGAGCACGTCCCAGGATCTCGAACTCGACGTCGTTGACGGCTCAGATCTTGGGGAAGCAGACGCTGCCGTCCGGAGCAGCCTGCACTACGAAATGAAGTTGACCGAGGAATCTCAGCGCCGACGCAAGCTGGAAGACTTGTCAACGGCACTTGAAGGCGGTCGCTTGGCAATCTACGGGTTCCGAATTCGTGGGTCCGGGCAGGCAATCCTGTCGATGTGGCTCACCTATCCTGCCTTCATTCGTGCCGTTCATGGACAAGGCGAAAGTTCAGCGGCCGTGTGGCCAATCATCCTGCCCCAGCAACCTCTTTCTCGCGAGTCCGGCCAACCCAACTAGCCCGGAGTGAGCATCATGCCGATCTCCCCTGGAATTTCTGCCGTCGTCAGCTGGTGCCTGCTCGTCGGAAGCTTCACGGCAAGCGCGGGGACGATACCGAAGCCGGACTACCTGAAAGTGACCCTGACACACCATCTGGTGCGTGTGGATTTTCGGTATGAAAAGAAGCCCAGCTTCCCGACCTATGCGAACGGGACATCTGCGTTGGAGATCCAGGTGGACGTGTGCGATCACACGTTCGCAGCCCCGGGTTGGGATGCACTAAATCCTGGCAAGGACTTCAACTTCACCTCCAAGCAGTTGGACACGAATCTGCCAGCTGGGAACTACTACGTCGACGTCTTCAACTACGACAAGCCAATCGGTAAGTTCAACACCTGGGACTACGTGAAAACGTGCGGCTTGCCGTTTCTTGCAAACAACCAGATAGCAACGGACAAGTACTATGATTTCCTCTTGAGCAAGCCTGAGACGTTCGGCGGCAACTTTGCTGTCGGGGTATACGACGCGACCCTCTTGAAGGAAAAGACCGATTACCACTTTGCATTGCCACTGTTTCCCGGATCCACGAAAAGCACAACAGCTAGCGTGGCGGCCACGTCTTTTTCGACGCATTGCGTGCTCAAGAAGTGGCTCGTTTCGGAGGTCGTCGACAGATGCCCATACTTCATGGGCGCCGGGTCAGGGGCCGGGTTTGACTGTGGACCGGAAGCTCAGTTCGAACGATGGACACCCGGTTTTTGTGCTCCCGGCGCGATCGAGGATCACGGAGCTGAGGCCACGTTCACATGCGGCGCTTGCACGCCGGCCGGACACGAATCTTTCTGTGGTGACCTCCTGGATGATGACGACGATGGTGCGACGGATTCCAAGGACCCAGACTGCTGCGTTCCGCAGTGCGCCGGCAAGTGCGGTCAGGCGAGCAACTGCCCTGGGAAGCTCTGTCCGGGGTGCACGCTCCCAGCGGTATGCACGAAGGCTAATATTTGCTGTGTTCCGAAATGCGATGGCGCCAAATGTGGCCCTGAAACCGATGGCTGTGGCGGCGCCTGCATACCCCCAGACGGAACAACTTGCGACCTAGCGACGAAGACTCCCGTTCCGAACGCCGCCGGGTGCCCGAACTGGAAGTTTGCCAGTAAGGGGTTCTCTGGCTGGGTCGTGGAACCGGGAAGAGGGAAAACACGGCAACCGCCACCAGGCGACGCCATCCCGTGGAACCTCGACCCTGCGGCAACTGATCCAAGCATTACGTTTAAAAATGCGTGGATCGATGGAAAAACCTGCAGCCAGTTTAGCTCCTACCTGTCGTCACGTTGTGCTGACCGGACCGCGTGCCTCTACTTCAAGGGCTCCAAGAAGATCTCGTGGAACGGAAGCGAGGTGGATTGCGCTAACTTCTCTGCACCGAACGACGCCAACATCAAGGTATGCGGGACGATTCAATGCGGCGTTGGCGAGTGGTGCACGTTCAACCTCGACATGAGTACTAACAGGTGCTGGACCGACGGCGGCCCAGTCACTCTGGTCCGCTTCGACTTCGCGAAGGCCTGCAGCGATACGGAGTTCGACGAGGTCAGCTTGGACTACGCCAAGCTGACCGGGAATCCGCAGGGAGGCGTCGCTGGGGGTGGTTCCAAATGCGGGAACGGGGTGCTGGACCCGGGCGAGTTCTGCGACGGTACCCAGTTCGGCGGGGCGACGTGTGACACGCTCGACTACAGCACCGCAGGCGTCCTCAAGTGCTCGACCAAATGCACGTTCGTCGTCAGTTCGTGCGGGTACGGCTGCCAAGCCAAGGAGAAGAGCTGCTCGAACGGGGCCGACGATGACTGTGATGGCGCCGTCGACGGCGAGGACACCGAGTGCGGCGGCGCGGGTTGTTCAGGTCAGGAGATCTGCGACGGCAAGGACAACGATTGCGACGGGAAGGTCGACACCGAGGACTTCAGCCTCACGGGCTGTTCCACGTACTACGAGGATGATGACGGCGACGGGTACGGCGGGATCAACGGCGACGTTTGCATGTGCGGGCCGTCTGGCGTGTTTACTTCGACGAACAGCGACGACTGCAACGACTCGGATGGCGCGGTGTCACCGGCAGCCACTGAGTCCTGCGGGAACGGGGTGGATGAGGACTGCGACGGCTACACCGATGTTGATGACCGCAACGGCCCTGGCTGCACCCCCTACTACTTGGACGTCGACCAGGATGGGTACGGTCAGGAGGGCGACATCCGCTGCGCGTGCGGCCCCCTCGGGATCTATTCGACGCTCGTCGCCGGCGACTGCAACGACTACGACCCGAAGGTGCATGCGGTCCTCGGCGCTGAGCAGTGCGGGAATGGGCTCGACGACGACTGCGACGGCAAGGCTGACTGGCCCGACTCGGACTGCGGGGGTATCAACCCCATCTGCGGCAATGGCATCGTCGAGGGAGCTGAGGAGTGTGATGGCTCCGCGATTCCCTCGAGTTGCCAAGCAAAGGGCAAGCCGAGTGGCCAACTTGGCTGCGTGAACTGCAAGTTCGACACCTCGACCTGCACGAGCTGCGCAGCAACCGAAGACTGCACGACCGAGGAGGATGACGACTGCGACGGGACGCATAACGACATGAACGGCCCGAACTGCAAGCCGTTCTACGTCGATATGGACAAGGACGGATGCGGCGCCCCGTCCATCTCCGTCTGTCAGTGCTACGCCACCAACGCGTACCCGGCCGCGGAATGGAACTGCCACACCGACTGCGACGACAGCAATCCGCTGGTTGATCCTGAGGACTACGAGCACAACGACATTTGCGGCGACGACCTCGACAATGATTGCAACGGCACGGTCGACGATGGTTGCGGGCCGGTTCCGGGGGAGCCGTGCGACGACGGCATAGCCTGCACCACGGGGGATGTTGTTACCGAGACAGGGGACTGCATCGGGTTCCCGAGCGACGCCGCGTGCTCCGACGAGAACGTCTGCACGAACAACTGGTGCAACGTCGGCGTCGGCTGCCAGTGGAGCTACGCGTCGGGACCGTGCGTTCAAAATCCGGCGGTGTGCACCCATGGCGACTACTGCGAGGCCGGTGCGTGCAAGGCGGGGCTCGCGTGCGAGTGCACAAGCGGCGCGCAGTGCAACGATGGCAGCCCATGCACGCTCGACGTCTGTGACAACGGGTCCTGCACGCACCCCGCCGTGACAGCCGGAGCGGCGTGCTCGGACGGAAACGCCTGCACCCTCGGTGACACGTGCGCCAGCGGAACCTGCAAGGGCGGGAGTCTGGCGCCAGCGTGCGCGGATACGGACCAGGATGGATACACGCCGAATCAGGGGGATTGCGACGATCACGACGCGAGCGCACGGCCTGGACTCGTCGAGGCCTGCGACGGGAAGGACAATGACTGCGATGCGGTGGTCGACGACGGCGTCAAGAACCCCTGCGGCGGCTGCGGGGCCGTACTCGAGGTCTGCGGCAACAATCTCGACGATGACTGTGACGGCGTTCCGGATGACGGCTGCGCTCCGTGCGCGGGGAAGCCGAACGGCACCGCGTGCCAGGACGACGGCAACCCCTGCACTGGCGACAGCTGCCAGAACGGCGTCTGCACGCACCCGAAGGTGTCCGGCAGCGCCTACGCGTGCTCGGACAATGACCCCTGCACCACGGGGGACGTCTGCGTCGCTGGAGCATGCGTGGGGACGGTCACGAACTGCAATGACGGGAACGACTGCACCACGGACGCCTGCGTGCCAGCGACCGGAGCTTGCACGCACGCGAAGCTCTCAGGAGCCTCGTGCTCTGATGGGAGCGCGTGCACGAGCGGAGACGCCTGCGCGAACGGGACCTGCGCAGGCGTGCCGGTCGTCTGCAATGACTCGAATCCCTGCACCAACGACTCCTGCGCGCCCGCCTCGGGCTGTCAGACCGTGAACAACACGGCCGCGTGCAGCGACGGCAACGCTTGCACAGCCGGAGACGCCTGCCAGAACGGCAGCTGCAAGGCGGGCGCCCTCGTGTGCGCCTGCCAGACCGATGCGGACTGCCCGGACGACGCGGACAAGTGCAACGGCAGTCGGTATTGCAACGTCCTCAACGAATGCGCGACCAAGCCAGGCAGCATTGTGACGTGCCCCGCATCCGCGAACGCGTGTCAGAAGAACGCGTGCCAGCCGGCTACGGGAACGTGCCTTCTTACCGCTGTGGGCAACGGAACGCTCTGCAGCGATGGGAGCGCGTGTACGGCGTCCGACGTCTGCGTCGCGGGTGCGTGTCAGGGCCAGCCCGTCACGTGCAACGACGGAAATCCCTGCACGAGCAACGAGTGTGTTCCAGCAAGTGGATGCAGCTATCCAGCGGCGTCCGGAGCGTGCCCAGATGACGGGAACGCCTGTACGAGCGACGCCTGCAGCCAGGGAGCTTGCGCGCACGGCGCGCTTGCGAATGGCACCGCCTGCTCCGATGGGAACCCGTGCACGCAGGGCGACACGTGCACGAGTGGAACCTGCGCAGGCGCCGGGCTCGTCTGCAATGACTCGAACCCTTGCACTTCGGACTCCTGCGCGAGCGGGCAATGCGTGTTCACGCCTTCCCCTGGTGCTTGTTCTGATGGGAGCGCTTGCACGACGAACGACTCCTGCGCGAGTGGCACGTGCAAGGGGACGCCGGTCCCGTGTGACGATGGCTTGCCTTGTACCGTGGACGGGTGCGCGGCGGCATCCGGCTGCACCCACGCGGCGCAGACCGGAGGGAGCTGCAGCGACGGGAACGCCTGCACGACTGGTGACGTTTGCCAGGCTGGGCTCTGCTCGGGGACGGCCGCGGCATGCAACGACGGTAACCCCTGCACCCAGGACTCGTGCGCGAGCTCGAGCGGCTGCACCCACGTGGCTACGGCCTACACCGAGTCCTGCTATTCCGGACCGGCAGCGACGAAGGGAGTCGGCGCGTGCAAGCCCGGCGTTCGGAGCTGCTCGGGAGGCAGCCTCGGCGCCTGTGTCGGAGAGGTCGTTCCCATTGCCGAGGTATGCGGGAACTCGAAGGACGACGACTGCGATGGCTATGCGGATGGGACGTGTTCACCTGCGGGCGGGAGCCAGACGGCGAGCTGCGGCATGTGCGGCACCCAGTCGCGCACATGCGGGGCGACCTGCCTCTGGGGCGCTTGGACCACGTGTATGGGTCAAAGTGGCGTCTGCATGGCCGGCACACAGGACTCGGTCGCCTGTGGAAACTGCGGCTCGCGGATTCGGACCTGCACGAGCTCGTGCGTCTGGAGCTGGGGTCAGTGCCAAGGCGAAGGAGCCTGCGCTCCAGGGGCAAAGACGTCATGCTGGACGAATGGAAACCCGGGCACTCTTACGTGCTCTGCCGGTTGCGCGTGGGGGACCTGCATCGCCGACCCGTCACTGCTCGCGATCAAGCTGTCCCCCGACAACAAGAGCATCCTCCTAAAGGTGTCGGCCTTCTACCTCCACGACGGCACCAACCTCGCAACGCTCGTTGCGAGCGGGACTCTCTGCGCGATCGGCTGGGCGTACGGAGAAGCCTGGGGTCACCAGGAGATCTCCGTCTCGGACAGTGACGGGGATGGCTGGGTGGAGTACCTGCTGCCGAACATCAAGGTGGGCCTGAAGCCGTATCCTGGATGTTCGACCTGCGCCGACGGTCTGCCATTTCGGTTCTCCTTCCTCCGGTGTGGAACCAAGGACGGCGGAAACCCGGGATACATGCAGTACACGCAGGTCGACTCGCGTCTCGGCGAGTTCAGCTGGACGGGAGCGGACGACAACTGCTGCTACACGGGAAGCCTAGCGGTTGCGAAGGACGCCGGAACGGGAGTGCTCTCGCCAGCCGGGAAGACGGCGGCGAACGTCTGCTACCAGGGCTTGCCATGCAACTAAAGGAACCGTGTTTCCCCGGGGAAACAGGCGCCTAATTACGAGTTGACGGCGCGCGAGACGGCCGTTCCGGTGAGACATTCCTCATGCGGCAGCGAAGCAGCACGACAGGCACAGCGTTGGTCGGGAATCAAAAGGCGCCAGCCCGGAACTACAACGCCAACGAAGCGCGAGGAGGTGACGTCCGCTCCCAAGCAGGTTCGTGAGGGCCTCTTGAGGCGCAGTGGCCTTCACGGGACTCTCTCGCTCTGCTACGCTGTCCCGCGCCAGCTTGGAGGTCAAGGTGCGCGACTCCACGTCACCCGCGGTTTCGACATCATTTGCAGCCGTGTGGAGCGGCGTTTTCCTACGTGCGGGCACGCTTGGCGAGAGATTCGAGGCGTGCAGGGAAGTACTAGGCGGTGCAGCGCTGCCCGACTTCGGTGGCCTCCTAGACCGCGGACTGACGTGGGCGTGGACGCATTGTCTCACCATCGACCTGACTCAAGTTCTTGCACTCCCGATGCGGAACTGTGGTGCTCTTCTTGGCTCGATTGAGCGGGCACTGTTCGACACGAGGCCACATTTGGCTCCGACTACGCGCGAACTGCTCTCGAACCTCGACCGAGATGTCTCGAATCTCTTCGGCTATCTGTGCCACATCGCGACCACGCAGGGACCCTGGAGTGCCGAGGAACCAACGAAGGTCGGGTTTCGCGTCGCGGAGAGCAGCGTAACAGGTCTACTCGGCGAGACTGAGCTACATCCAGGGTATCGCGGGATGTGGCGGCACGGCCACCCGGCTTTCGCTCAAATGCTGATCGACATCTGCTCGTTCCTGCGAACGGGGAATTTTGCCCCCATCGAGTTCGACGGAGGAGGCACTCGGAATGCACTCGGAGCCTCGATCGTGGGTCCTCTCATTCCCCTTGTTCTAAGCCGCAACGTTCTTAACGCCTTTCGTGAGAGCAATGACGACGCGGTGTTCCGCGGGATTTCACTAGTACTGCTTGCCTGGACGATCGATCGATTCGATCCGTTGCTCCTTCCCGCCATCCTGGTCCCGCTGCTATTCGGTGCGAGCGAGTTGCGCAGTCGCAATGCGCGCGTTGCGAACTCACTCTTCGAAAATGCCACCAACATCCACCGCGAACTGTCGCTCCGCCTCCGGGTGACGGCAGAGCAGGAGAAGGCGATCTGGAACGCGGCCGTCGCGCGGACGAACATGGTTGACCGCTCGTTCTCGCTCGACCCTCATGAGGAGCCGACACCGGTTGTCTTCATTCCGAAGTACGGCCCGGTGAACGGCAACGCTCCAACGAGCGAGGATTCTCCCGCGCCCTCGGCTGGCGTCGCGACGAAGTTGCTCCCGTCGAATCGACGGTACGGGCTTATCAGTGCCAAGGAATTCGCCGTCTACGAGGCGGAACATCCCCAAGGAGCGCTACAGACACGTTTGCGGGAGTCTGGCCTCGAACCACTTCGAGATTATCCGGAGTGTTTGAAGTTGCTTCACGAAGGCATGCTGCTTCGGTGCTTCAAAGCCGCCCAGTGGTGCCTCGAAGGGAACCGGGGCATCGGCGACAGACGATTGGGGATCTTGTACCTTCATATTGTGGCCGATGAGGCGCCGTTCACGTCCGCGATGCTATTTGCGTCGCATCTGCCCCATAGGGCTGCGGAGATCTTGTCGAGAATAAAGGACTCACGCGACGTCGATTTGGCTTCGCTCGCGGGCGCTCCCACAGTGCTCGTGTCGGATGAACTTCGCGCGATTTCCGATGAAGCTCACCGCGAACTAGACCGCCGAGTCGGGATTGACTCCGGGCCTGCGCGTTCGCGCACAGCACCGCGGCAACCCACGCAATCTCAGCGTGAACTTTCATCCGGAACGACCCTAGACGGTCCGGGCTTCCCCTCGCCCCGGCCTGGTGGTGGGTCACGTTGGTTGGTGTGGGTACCACTTGGATTCATCATCGCGCTGACCGTTCTCGTATTTGCAGTCCCCAAGCGGGCCGACACTTCGCCAATGAACGAGCCCAAGAAGAAGTCGGGGAACGACTCGGGCGCTGTTGAACGTGCCGCAAACGCCCGGGTTGATGCCCATCCCGTGCCGTCTGCCCAGCCTCGATCGCAAGTGCCGCAGATGCCATCCACCCCAACGTCGTCAGTGGCCATAGCTGTAGCGGTAACCAAGAGCAAGCAGTTTTGGGCAACGTCAGTGCGCCGGTCATGGGAAGGTGCGCTGGCCGATTGCACGCAGCGAAAGATGGCGCTGGCAGCGATTGCAACCGCTGAGGAGCAAGCGGCGATCGACGAGATTAGCTCCACGCTCAGAGCTTCGCTCTGGCTCGGAGCACGCGCGACATACAAGAACCACAAGAGACGGTTCGCATGGTCGACCGGCGCAAAATGGAGCTATGAGCGCTGGCAGCCCGGAGATCCGAATGGCCCAAAGCGAGAGGAGTGCATCGCGACGTGCCCTCCAGACTTTCAGTCCGCCGGCTGCGGAGCTGCGGGGTGGGCAGACGTTCCATGCTCAGCGCTCTTTGGGTATGCCTGCGAAAGACCTCGCTGAAGCGCCGCGATGGCGGACGACGGCTGACAATCTTGTGGAGAGGAGCTTGCCTCGCGGCCATGTCACCTGTAGCATTCGACCCTTAGGACCGACAGGAGACTAGTATGCTGCGAGTACCGAATGCTGCCATCAAGGATGTGAAGGGCAACGAGCAGGGCGGCAGTGCACATCCACCGCGCAGCCATCTTCCGACCGAAGGGCTTGAGCCCCGTCAAGCGGATATCAATCTGCCTCTGACTGCCTGCAAGAAGTGGGCATACAACTGCATCATTGGCGGCAAGTAGTGAACGGTGATGCCCAAGCGTCGCTGGACATCGCCGCACGAAACTTCTTCGACTCATATCTGCGGGGAACTCTCCGAGACGTCGTAGTGCTTCTACACGACGCTCCGGTCACAGGCGCAGTTGGCCGCATCGCTAGGTTGTGCGCCGACGCCGGCGCGAAAACTGTTCTCCTACGGACTGACGTCTCGGACAGCGCCTGGGGCGCGGTCGAGAACGAACTTTGCGGCTTACTCCCCGATGAGCCCATGGTTCTGAACTTCTATGCGACCAGATATCGATCCAGCGACCCGCCCCTGTCTCAGCTGTGGCTTCAGGAGCATCTCCGGTGGCACATCCGTGATGCCGGTCAGTACCGACTTGCGCGCGATCTAACGGATCAACTCTTCTCGGTCTTTTTCCGAGAGCCAGGCGACATTATTTCTCGGCGCAATAGCATGCTTCTCGCGCAGCTCGGCAAGAAGACCGCCTTTCACATCACCAGCCCTGCTGGCACTGACCTGCACATCACGCTCGCATCCGATGTTTGGGAGAACTGCGACGGTACTCCTGCCCATCAGTACGAACTACCTGCCGGTGAAGTGGCGAGTAAGCCACTACGAGCAGATGGCGTAATCGTCATGGATGGTGCGTTCAACGGGACAATCCCCGTCGGACGGAAGTATGGTTATATGCACGACCCCTGCGTTCGGCTCGTTGTTCGCAGTGGCTACATCGTCGAAGTAGACGCTGATGTGCCTGGGCTTCGAGATGACCTCATGTACTGCTTCTTTGACGAGAAGGGCGCCAATCGCCTAGCTGAGTTTGGAATCGGCACGCACCCCGCGATACGTAGCGTTCCAGGACTGGACTATTCGTGGGAAGAACGATGTGTCGGGCCTCACCTTGGCTTTGGCATCGAGGTCCCTGGGCTTCGCGATGACGGCTCTCCGAACGATACAGGTCATCACCTAGATCTCATCATGCCGAGTGCGAGCGTGGCGGCTGATGGAGAGCTGCTGGACTTGCTGAGTTTGGACCGTGCGTAAGTGGGTAGTAGTCGCGAGCGGCACGCCCGTTGCCAACGGACCGACCCGATGCACGAGGCGTCACCCGGGATGTCCAGGAAAGTCGCTTGGCTCGGCGAGGGCCTGGTTTCTGACACCGCTGACGTCTGCGCGTGCCTGAGCACGATCATCTCGCGCCCGCACTGTCCTGCGACTCCCTCCGATTCCGAGAGCTGCTGCCGCTAGCCAGTAATAATTAGACCGGACTGGTCTGCGACGTGCTTTTGCTCTTGCAGGACGGAGTACAGGTGCCGCCAATATGCCAGCGCGACGGTCGACGCTTCCGCCTTCGTGGGGACACCATGGTCCCAACCGTCGCCCTCGGTCGGAGTCCGCTTTCCTCCCACGGAAACCAAGATGACCTTTGGGTTCTGCTTGAAGCTCACGGCTACCTTCAGCTCGCTGTTATCACTCACTTGGAGCCGCGACGTCGCCCAGAATGTTGTCGCGGAGAAATAGTAGCTCTTTCCGATGAGATCCTCAACGAAGGGATGGGTACGGAGGGAGCGCCCCTCAAGGATGGCAGAATTCAAGAGGTGCATCTGAGCATCATCGACGTCGTCGGTCTCGTCATGTCCGCGTCGGATGGTAAACCCACAACTTTCTGCAACGCGGTACGTGGCAAGCCCTTCCGATGCGAGAAGCTGGTCGAAAGCTGTTACTCTCGCAGGAAGGGGCAGGTCTTCGAGATGGACGTCGACGACGTACTTGCCCACGAGGACCTCGAACGCGCGACGGGCCGCTAGGGCGTCGCCGTTGGACGCAGTGAACCCGACGACGTCGGTTTCGGCGCCACCGCCCGGTGAGCCGTCGCCCGGGTACACCTCCAGCCAGAAGCTCCGCCGTTCTCTTTGGAAAAAGGAGGCCTTGTTCGCCTTTCTCTTCTCGTATTCGACCTGAAATCGAAAGACGTTAGCGGTCACATGCGGGCTCGTTATCCAGATGGGATCCGGACCTGGGACCAGAGGCGTTGCAAGAGATTGCGCCTCCACGATCTTCCTGACCTCGCTCGCTGGTAGGGACACGCGCGTTCCGGTGATCGAGAAGCCACGGCGCTTTTGTTCGACCGACTCAATGAGATCGGAATACCAGTCCTCTTCAAGGAGGTAGCGGCCCATGAACTCGGGGATTCGCCCTACTGGGCAGGCGAGGAATATTCCTTCTGGGGCAAGCGACGCACGGATGTCAGCCGTCTTGCTCCCTGCCAGCAGTGCCTCTACGTCTGAAGCAGTCGGGAAGTGTTGCTCCGCCTTCAAGTTTCACCCTCGTTAGGAAGAGAAAAGCACTGAGGTCATTTGTTCGACGTGAATGGCTCGCCGACGGTTCGGGTCGAACTTATGTAACAGTGCGTCTCGTTCTGTCGTTAGTACCTCGGTGACTTGCGGAACCGTGTGCTTCGGCGAGCGGACGAAGAAGGTCAAGTCCGTCGAGAGTCCGTCTGAGGATGCGAGGAACTTGAGGATAGATCGGGCTAGCGGCGCACCATGCCAGTTGGGAATGAGCACTCCGGACTTGGCAGAACCCAACGCGCTGTACCTCACGCGAATGAAATGCCAAAAAAGCGCCTCAGGCACAAGGACGTGATGCCACAGGGGGGTGGGCTCCAGGAAGTAGTACAACTCCAGTTCTTCGTGGAGGCGAGAGAAGTTGGAAAGCGTGGCGAGCCAGTCCAGGCGGTCCTTGGTCAGGATCAGCGACTGGATGGCCTTCTCCGGCCGGAGCTCGAGGACGCTTTCCGAGAGCCAACCCTCGGCCTTCTCAGAATCCCATCCATCCTCGCAATCCCAGGCGATGATTGACGTGTCTAAGCTCGTGGTGACATCCGCAGGAATCGACCTCTGTTCCTGCAGCGCAGAGGCGGAGCGAGACAAATGGTCGGCCACTTTGGTTCCCGCAGAAATCCATTCCTTCAGCTTCGCGGGACCGCCAACGGAGCCCATCGCATAACGCTTTCCATCGACCACTACGGCTCGCTCTCGTCGGAGGAAGGGGCACGCGAAGGAGAACAACCCGTCGACGCCGTGGCTCGCTTTGTCACCCGATCTGCGCGCTGGACAGGCGTCGCAGGGTGCGTTTCGATCAAGCCCGCCCCACGTTCTCCAGCCCAGTTGCCTTGCATGCTCCGAGAAGAGCTTGATGTTGGCCCAGCCCTCCTGACCCTGCTCACCGCCCATCTACGGCTCCCTCCTCGGGAAATAGCCAAGCTCCCTAGCTATGGCTTCAAAACGCGCGAGTGCGTCGAGGGGACTGTCATCGAGGACCAGCCGACACCGGCCATCCGCATGAAGCGTTACTCGGCAGGGAGGCCTGGACTCGACCACAACCTCAAAGCTTCGCACCTGTGCGTGTGTTCGTGCAAGAAGGGGAATCAGACGGCTAGCATCAATATGCCCGAAAACGATGGTGGAAGCCAGCATCGAATCCACGACTACGTCCTGCAGCCTCACATTGAGGAGCCGCAGTGGCGTATCGGTTGACGCGCCCTCGATGACAGGCCGTAGACTCCACGTCGGAGCCGTGATGTGCGGGCGCGTCGACAGGTTGGGCCATAGGACGGCACTGAGCGTTGGCCACGCTCGCGAGCGACCATGAACCAGGATGACGTTGTCGTGGCGAAGGAATCGCACGTAGGCCGTCCGCTGGACCTGCAGCCGAACGCTCTCTACGCGACCGTCAGAGACAACTGACAAAGACCGCCATGCGAGATAGGAAACACGGAAATCTACGCGCGAGCCGCCGTCGTACAACATCTCGACAGCGCCGAGGGCCGACTCAGTGACGTCAGGAAGTCGCGGACCATTCACCCCGACCACGGAAGTGAGCACTTGTATCGAGTGCTTCATCGTGGTGAGGCTACGACCCGCAACGTCGAAGACTCGCGCGCCAGCAGTTCACTTTGTATCGAAACCGAGACGAGCAAGCTTGATTCTGAACGTCCTTTGCGCTCGCGCTCGGCCTTTCAGCTTGACCCACCTCTTCACAACCAGCTGCTCACGGGTCGCGCCGGGTGCGGTCAGCCATCCATCCGCGAACACGAGCGTGCCGTCGCAGATCAGGTCGGTAGCGACGCGCATTCCGTACTCCAGGCCGCGCCGGTACCAATCCAGGGCTCGCTGATCGCTCGTACGTAGAGCAAGTTCCAGGGATTTCCGGAAGTCGCGTGACGGAGAATCTCCGGTCGGAGCCGGCGTTTCGGTCAACTGTTCTGCCACCAACCGGGCCGCCTTCCGGAGGCTCTGGCTGTGCGCCTGAATTTTGACTTGCCTGATCGTTTTCACCATGGGCCTCCGGAGCTTTGGTACCAGAAGCGGCACGCGGACACAACGTCTATGAACTACCGTGCGCTCCCTGTAGTGAGGCGAAAGGGCTCACGCGTCACCACGGACTGCGTCCCCAATGCAACCCGACCGGCGCTCAGTCCGGTTGTCCTTTGAGGATCTTGTCAAAGTGCGGCCGGATGTTCACGAAGTTATTATTATTTGCCGGAGGCGCCTCCGCGACGTCGGTACCGTGAATCTGGTTCGTGACGTCGTTGCTCTGGGCCCACACCGAAAATAAAAAATCCCCCTTCGTCCGTCAACTGACGGATCAGGGGGGATTTTTTATTTGATTATTTATTTGCCTCAGCGTGAATTTTCAGTGAAGCAACCATTTTGTCGCACGTGTCAACGTATTCTTTAGCAGTTTCTTTCAGTAGTGTACAAGTAATGGTGTAAGCACTGGCATTACTGAGGGCCGCGTATTGAATCATGTGTGCATTCAAAGTAGCTGCACCGCTTTCCAACGGGTAAGTAAATTCAAACTCCAAACGCTTGGCTGGATAACCATCAAGCACTGTGTCAGTGTTACTAATTTCTTTGTAATCCTGGGCGTTTTGATTTTGCGCGCGGCCGCGTTCAAAAAAATCCTCAAGTGTAACTTTTCCTGTTAAACCAGTTTCAATAACATTTAAATTTTCACTAAAGGTGTCGGCGGAATTTTTAAGAGGTGAGGTAAATTCTGCGGCAATATTTGATTGCCCATCACTTGCTGTGGCAGTCCAATCAGCCGGATGGCTAATGCTAAATCGGTAATACTTGGCATCATAAGTCTGGTAACCAGCTGGAACCACTGCCGTACTGGTTGGGGCAACTGGCTTAGAACAGCCGCCACCAATTAAAGCGACTGCGGCCAAGGTAACTAGCAAAGATTTTTTCATAGTTTTAATTAAAATTAATTAGAGTATACCAAAGTTTTGACCGTGGGAACATTTTTCACGGCTGCAATAATTTCACTAATCCGGCACATTTTCAAATTATGTGCGCGCGCAAATTCAAGTGTTTCTGGTTCGCGGGCCATGTAGCCAGTTGGCAACATGATTTCACAAATTACGGCCGCTGGCTCAAGGCCAGCTAAACGCATTAAATCAACCGAAGATTCAGTGTGACCAGGCCGCTCCAAAACACCACCAGCTCGGGCGCGAAGGGGAAACACGTGGCCAGGCTGAATAAAATCTGTGCTCACTGCTTGTGGGTCAATCAAACGGTGAATAGTAGTAGTCCGGTCAAAAGCCGAAATACCAGTCCCGGTGCCAAGCGCATCCACTGACACGGTCCAAGCTGTGCCTAGGGGGTCGTGATTGTTCCTGACCATGTTTGGAATTTGCAGGGCATCTAGCCGTTCGCCAGTCAGGGGCACACAAATAATCCCACCGCCAAAATGAGCCATAAACCGGATCTGTTCCGGGGTAATGAGGCTGGCTGCGCCCACCAAATCTGCCTCAAGCTCACGCCCAGGATTATCATCAAAAACCAAGACCAGTCGGCCTGCGGCCAGGTCAGTTAGAATCTCAGAAATAGGGGAGGAAGTCATAGATTTAGACATTATGGCGCAGATTGGCGCGGTTGACAACAGGCCAAAAAAACAGTATATTTAAATAAATTTATACCCTATGGAAGAAGAAAAAACTAGTGATGCCGAGGTCTTAGAGGAGCTCCATCAACCAAAGCGGAGTTTTTTGAGTAAGGCAGGCAGTGTCCTGTTTGAACTTATTAAAATTGCGGTTTTGGCTGGTCTCACGATTGGTCTGGTGCGTTACTTTTTGTTCAAGCCGTTTTACGTGAAAGGCCAGTCCATGGAACCAAATTTTGAAGAACGGGATTATTTAATTATTGATGAATTATCTTACCGTTTCCGCGAGCCAGAACGGGGTGAAGTAATTGTGTTTCATTACCGTCCAACTGATGATTTTTTCTTGAAACGCGTGATTGGCCTCCCTGGCGAGCGCGTAAAAGTGGATGGCAATAAAGTAATTGTCTACAATGACGCCAATCCGCAAGGTATGGTATTAACCGAAAGTTATTTAACCGAAGAAACCCCAGGCACAATTACCATCACCCTTGGGCAAAATCAATATTTTGTGATGGGGGATAATCGTGATGCTAGTTTTGATTCCCGCCGCTTTGGCGCGATTGATAAAGCTGACATTGTTGGTCGCGTCTGGTTACGCGGTTGGCCAGTGTCACGTTTGACTGCCTTTTCCCATCCTACCTACTAATTTGTATGTCACCAAAAAAAGAAGTTAAAAAGAAACTAGCGCCAAAAGCCCCAGCCAAGCCAATGAAAGTGGCGGCTAAAGCAGTAGCTAAACCAGCGCCAGTAAAAAAAGTTGCCCCAGTAAAAGCGGTCGCTGCACCGGCTGAAGATAATAAAAAAACGGCTAGTCAATTGGCTTTGGTGCGCGGCATGAAAGATATTTTGCCACCACAAGGTGATGAGTGGTTGCGGTTGTGGCAAAATGCCGCCAACATTGCGACTGCTTACGACTTTCACTATTTTGAAACGCCAACCGTAGAAATGGCGTCACTATTTGTACGCGCGGTTGGTCGTGGTACTGATGTAGTTGATAAAGAAATGTATGTATTTGAAGATCGTGATGGTGGTAAATTAGCGCTTCGTCCAGAAATGACTGCCTCAGTAGCGCGCGCGTTTGTCATGCACGGTTTACACACCCAATCACAGCCAGTAAAAATGTGGAGTATTGGTCCACTTTTCCGTTATGATCGCCCCCAAGCTGGTCGTTATCGTGAATTTCACCAGTTTGATTGTGAAACAATTGGTGAGTCAGCGCCAGTGATTGACGCAGAATTAATTGCGGTTGGTTACAATTACCTACGTGAGCTTGGTTTAAATGTAACCGTACGTATTAACTCACTTGGTACGCCACAAGATCGGGAACAATATTTGGTTGAATTGGTTGGCTACCTGCGTGGTAAGCGTGCTTATCTTTGTGAAGATTGTAAAAAGCGTCTCTTAAAAAATCCACTTCGCGTTTTAGATTGTAAAGTAGAAAGTTGCGCGGGTGTGGTGGCTGAGGCCCCACAAATTGTAGACTGGCTCGCTGAAAGTTCAAAAGCTTTTTTCATGAGTGTACTTGAATATCTTGATGAATTAAGTATTCCATACGTTTTGACACCAACTTTGGTGCGTGGACTTGATTATTACACCCACACAGTCTTTGAATATTACACTGAGGGTACTGATGAAAGTGCCCAAAGTGCTCTGGGTGGTGGTGGTCGTTATGATTTACTCATTGAGCAATTAGGTGGTCAACCAACTCCAGCGGCTGGGTTTGCAATTGGTCTCGAACGCGTGGCCAGTGCGGTTGAACGCGCCCAAAAGATGGCGGAAGCCCCAGCTCCAAGTACTAAGCCAGTGATTTTCTTTGCTCAACTTGGTGAACAGGCTCGTCGTCGTGTGCTTAAATTAATTGAAGAACTGCGCCAGGGTGGAATCATGGTCCGTCACAACTTGGCCAAAGCCTCACTCAAGACCCAAATGGAACTGGCCAACAAGTACGGCACCACTCACACCTTAATTTTGGGTCAAAAAGAGGTCCAAGATGGTACGGTTTTGATTCGGAATATGGAGTCTGGTAACCAGGAAATTGTAGACCAGAAAAAACTCCGCCAAGCTATCCTCAAAATTCTAGAAAATTAATTTGACATTTAGGCTAATTTTAGTTAAGATACAGCCATTAATTATTAATCACCTCAGGAGGTGAATAGTGTGTCAGAAATTAAACGTCACAAAAACGAGCAGTTTGAAGGTTACATGCGCCGGGTCAAAAAAGGCTGGCAAAGTTCTGGTCGGATTCTTGAAAGCAAGAAACGCCAATACTTCAAAGGTAAGCCAACTAAAAACGCTCGCCGTAAATCAGCCGTAAGTCGCATTGAGACCAAAGGCCGGATGGAATATCGCCGCAATAATGGTAAAATGTCGAAAAAAGAATTGGCTGAGTACCAAAAACGCAATAGTAAATAGCTATGGAAATTGTTGAAGCCCTGAAAGCTGCTAGAGAAACCGCTCGGAAAAGTCATGACAGTGTGACTCTAGACAGTTTGCAGAATGTTTTGGCAGCCATAAAAAATGAAGAAATCAATCACGGTAAAACCGTAACTGGCACAGACGCAGAAGCGATTGTGGCCAGACAGGTCAAACAATTGTCCGATGCTTTAGGTGATTTTACTAAAGCTGGTCGGCAAGATTTGATTGATAAAACCAACACCGAAATAAAATTACTGACCAGCTTTTTGCCTGAGCAGTTAAGTGATGAAGAGCTTGCAAGCATTGTTAAAGAAGTGCTGGCAACGCTTGGACCACTGACTGCCAAAGACAGTGGTAAAGCCACCGGCGCTGTAATGGGCCGAGTCAAAGGCAAGGCTGATGGTAGTCGCGTCAGAACTGAGATTTTGAAACAGCTCGGCGGCTAAAATTTATTTTTGAGTCCCAGGTTCATGCTTCCTTGGATTCTCTCACTGGTTACTTCTAACAAGACTAGACAGTTCGTCAGAACCGCTCTAGTCTTTGTTTTTTTTATTTTCGTTTTTAGTGCCATCCCAAACCCTGTACTGGCGCAAACCGATGCGCTGGGACTGCAGCCAGTCCAAAACACGATTAATTTAGGTGGTGGCGATATTCGGGAAATTGCGGGCCGAATTATTAATGTAATTTTGGGCTTACTGGGAATTATTGCCTTTGGTTTGGTTTTGTACGGGGGCTTTTTAATCATGACCTCAGCGGGTAATGAAGAAAAAGTGGCGCAAGGTAAGCGTGTACTCACTAACGCTGTGGTTGGTCTAGTGATTATCATGTCCACCTTTGCAATTGTGCGTTTTATTTTCAAATCACTCTCGGACACGTTTGGCGGTGGATTTAATAACACTGACAGTGATGCGCCACAACCATTTTTTGCTTCCTACGTTGGAACCGGTGGTCTTGGGTCAATTATTAAAGATCATTACCCACGTCCAAACCAAGTTAATGTGGCGCGCAACACAAAAATTGCCGTTACTTTTGCTGAACCAATTTTACCAAGCAGTTTAATTACTAATACTAACCAAACTTGTTGGTCAAAAATGGGTTTCATCGAGCCAGTCAAAATTGCGCCAGATGCTTGTCTTAAAGATAAAGACGGCAAAGATTTGGAATATTATGGTGATTGTGTTGATTTAAATAACGATCAAGCCATTAATTGGGAAACTGAGTGTGATCAGGTGCGCACTGATGCGGTGCAAGTATTTCCAAAAGAACAGGCTACTAGTACTACCAAAACTTACGCTAAAATGGCGGCACTCGCGGTATATGATCAAGAAAAAAAGGCCACGGTCTTTACCTTTAGGCCACTTGAACCGCTGGGTAGTGATTTAAAAAATGTTTGGAACACGGTTAAATTAATTGGTGGTGAAAATAAAAATGTTGGTATCAAGCGGCTTGATGGTACAGACATTTTCCCACAACAATTTATTAGTAAATTTTATGCCTGGAATTTTGAAACCAATACCACGCTTGATTTAACGCCACCGCACGTTGTATCGACTCGGCCAAAAGCTGGTCAAACGATTGCACGTAATATTATTGTACAAATTAATTTTAATGAACCGGTTGACCCAACGGTGACTCAAGGCGTACTAGGTGATAATAGTGCGTTCACGAATATTATTTTTGGTAACCCAAATGTAAAAGGCGAGTGGCGAATTTCCAATGGTTATTCCACCCTTGAATTTATTTCGGCTGAAGAGTGTGGGCAAAACAGTTGCGGTGAAAAGATGTACTGCTTACCAGTAAGTAATTGTTCGCCAACTGATTTAAATTGTACCGCTGATTACAATGGTTTGGTGCGCACTGCCGCGCTGTTAAATGCAGCCGAAAATTCATTTGTGGCCCAACCATTTACCGGGGTGAATGATATGGCGGGTAATGCGCTTGATAATGGTCCAGATAATAAAGCTGATGGTCTGCTCGCGACAATTCCCGGCCAAACGACTAAACACAAACCGCAATTGCCTGGCAATTTTAAAACTGTAGCCGAAAATGAAAAAGTACCAGATAACTTTTTCTGGGGTTTTAAAGTAAAAAATGCAATTGATAATACTGTGCCCTACATTAAACAAGTGACCCCAAATTTAGAGGGCGAAGGTGTGGGTGGTAAGGACCTGGTAAAAATTTATTTCAGCAAGCCAATGTGGTATAGTACTATCCCAAAAGGCAGTGGTGTAATTGAATATCCAGCCAATGTGACTGGTCGGGACGGCATCCAGTTAGAAGATTTTCCATACTACTTTGAAATGGCACCAGCAGAGGGTGGTGAAAATACGGTTGCCACGGCCCAGCATCCCCGCGACTTTGGGACTGGAAACCTTGACCTTTACTATTTCCCCTTTGTTTCAAGCACAGTTAAAGCTGAAAATCAAAATTGTTTGTATCCAGGTCGGGGTCCAGTGCCAATTCCAGGTGAAAAAAATACCTCGCCAATCTGTAGCTATACTGAGGGGGTAAATGGAAGCCCAGCCCAATCACAAAATTGTGCGCCTGTGACCTTTGATGCGATTAGTGACACGGCCTGTATTTTTGGACAAGTCCCAGGCGAACAAATTCAAAAAGATTTAGCGGCCTGTTTAATCAAAGTCAAAGCGGCCAGTCCGTGGAGTCCACCACCAGACTTACAATAATCTATGAAGCAACGCACCAAACTATTTTTTGCCGGCCTACTCATGGCTGGTTTGGTGTTTTTGGGTATTGCCACGCAGGTAAGCGCGCAAAATGAAGGTGACACTTTTGGTTTAAAGCCAGTTGATAATGCTTTGACCTTGGGTGGAGGTGACATCCGCGAAATTGCCGCCCGGTTTATTAATATTGCGCTTGGTTTACTTGGAATTATTACGGTTGGACTGATTTTGTACGGTGGCTTTTTGTACATGACCGCTGGTGGTAATGAAGATCGGGTGGCCGAAGGTAAAAAATACATTGTGAACGCAGTTATTGGTCTCGTGATTATTTTTTCGGCTTGGGCCATTGTCCAATTTGTGTTTAACCAATTAAACAGTGCCATTAATGGGGGTTCTGATGTGGCCAGTGATAATGGCTCTAGTGATCTGCCAGACCCAGGTAGTTGTGAAGGTGATAATTATAATGCTGATGATTGTGATCGGTTTTGCCAAGACAACCCAGGAGCATCAATTTGTCAGGAGCGAGAGTTTTATGTCAAAGCGATTACACCAGGTAGTGACTCTGAAAATCAGATTTTAACGGGCATGAAGAATGTCACGGTCCGTGTTCTATTTAGTCGGCCGCTTAGTGATGAAAATGATATTAGTAAGGCGGCTAGTCTGGTCATTAACAATAATCCTTTGCCAATTAAAATTTCTCTTGTTGAGGGAAACCGGGTTTTGGAAATTAACTACGTGGAAAATGGTGTTGCCACGCCATTTAGAGTTAATAGTGGTAATTATATAACAGTGACAGTTAATCCTGATCTGAAAGATACTTCTGGAAAAAGTCTCAAAACTAAATACTCAGTGGGTGAGGTTACTTATGGAAATACAGGGTACTTTACTGTTGATGAGGATATTAATGATGCCACCAAACCTGCTGTGGAACAAATTAGTTTAAATGGTCTGTCTGGCACTGACCTTAATTTTCCTTTGAATTCTAACTTTACTATTTCAGCAATCATAAATGATCGAAAAAACGTGAGTTATGGTGGTAATGGTTTGGTAAAAATAGTCATAAGTGAAGTGGGAGGAAATACAATACTGACTGGTTATAGTGCCCCAACTGGACAGGAAGGATCTTCTCAGCCGTTCACTGTTGATTACTCGACTAAACTAAGCGGGAAATTTAAAGCCGGTCAGAATTATTTGGTTACTTTAACTGCTTTTGATATTGATGGTAATGTGCAGACCAGTAGCGTGAATTTTAGAGTAGTCGCTACGCACTGTGATAATGATATTCAAGATGGTGATGAAACTGGTCCAGACAGTGGTGGTTCTTGTGGTGGTGGTGATGGGGATCAGTGTAGTGAAGACTCAGATTGTTCCAGTGGCTACCAGTGTGTTGATAATAAATGCTCACCAGCCCCAGCCATTACTAATCTTGATCCAGGTAATGGTGCGCCAGGTAATTGGATTACGATTGCGGGTAAAAATTTTGGCACTAAACAAGGTAAAGTGTACTTTGGTGTCGATCGTAATGATGATGGTAAATTCACCACTGACAATGAGTGGGTGGAGGCGACTGTAGTCAATTGTGGAACCGGCGCATCCTGGAGTCCATACTGGGTGGTAGTAGCTGTGCCTGGTCCAAGTGCGGATTTTTCCACGGGTGTGGAAACCCCAATTAAAATCGTTACGGCTGATAATAAAACTGACACGACTATCAATGATTTTGGACCAAAACCAAACACTGATGGGCTCTTTGTAATTAATACGACCCAGCGTCCAGGTTTGTGTAAAGTTGGGGTCACTACTGACACGGAAGTGACGTTGGGCGGACAAAAAGTTACGCTCCCAGCTGGTAATGAAGCTGGTTTACCAGATGTGCCAGTGACTGCGAAAGGTTCTGGTTTTGGGACCAAAGGTGACACGGATCGCTTAGTGTTTGGGGCTAATAAAAATCCAATCACTGGTGCGCTGAGTGGTGGTTTTCCAGCTGAAACTTCAGGTAATAACTGGACTGATCTCGCGATCAATTCACGTGTGCCAAGTAATTTGAAAGCTGGTAATTATGCGGTGCACGTAAGTGCTGGTGGACAATCAAGTAACGGCGTTAAATTTAATATTTTGTCAGCTGATAAAGCGCAAATTGTCCCAAGTATTAGCAGTATTGATCCAACCAGTACCACTAAATTAAGTTTAGTTACAATTAATGGTCGTGGGTTTGGTAATGAGACTGGCCAAGTCTGGTTATTCCCAGCCGGTCGCCCACTTAATCCAACTACAGCCTGCCTTGGAAGTATTCCTGATCCAGACTGTAAACTTTTAAATATTGATTCACTCCCAACTCAGTGTGGGGACACCTGGGGTGATACACAAATTATTGGTCAAATTCCAGGTTCGTTTAATGGCTCAAAAGCAGTAGTTATTATTAAAAATTCCAGTGGTTTTACCAGTAGCGCACAAGATTCGATTGAGGTTGTGAATGGTGAACCACGCCCAGGTATTTGTCGCTTAGCCCCAAATGCTGGTCCAGCACCATTACCATCTGGCAGCAGTGGACTCACAATTTATGGTTTAAATTTTGTAACAACTAATCCAACCCTGTATTTTTGGCAAAGTGGCGCTGATCCAAATAATTACGCTACCTGGTTAGACTCAACTCGCGATCGGTTTGATGGTTTAAATGTAATTAAAGACATTACCAGTAGTAAAATTGTCACCACTTTACCAGTCAGTAATCAGTCTGGTCGGTCAATGAGTACTGGACCAATTAAATTTAAATCTTTTGGTACTAATTTACTTAGTAATGGCGTTACATACACGGTTGATAGTTGTGTAAACAGTAAATCACCATTACCAGGTTTTCACTGTTGTCCAAGTGGTCCAGATGCTGGTCAGTGGAAAGCTAATAGTCAATCTTGTCAGGGTGAAGCACGCGACTCAGCCTATTTGTGGCGGTTTACCACTGGTATTTTGACCTATCCGCCAAAAGTAGTCGAAGAATGTAAAGCTGATGGTAGTGTGTTCCCATCACCAACCCCACGGAGTCAGGGGACTGGTTTGGCCGTAAATTCCACTGCCTGTGTAAATAGTAGTATTGCGGTGCGGTTTTCTGAAGACATGGATGAAGCGACCATTAATAACAATACGATTAAAGTTTTTGCTTGTGGCACCAAAGACGGCCAAATCGATTGTGCAGCGAAAAAAGATCCAGTGACCACTGGTTTGTCTTACCAAAGTGCAGGTAAAACTCTAATTATTAAACAGGCCCCGCCAACTCTGGCTGCCAACACTTGGTACCAGGTGGAAATTGGCTCTGGATTAACATCAAAAAAAGCCACTAAATTTTTAGGAGTTGACACCACTGTGTCAGCCCCAATTGTGGCCACTCGTCCGTGTGGAAATGGAACGGCTTATTGTTTTACTTTTAAAACTAATAGTGCGGAATGTGTGCTCACTGATGCGGGGATTAATCCAGCTGAATATACGACGCGTCAACTTGGTATTATTCAGGACCCACGTTTTCCATTTAACTCAGCTGATTTGTATTTGCCAACGCAAAATCCACCAGAAAAAATTCCACCATTTCCAAATTATTTTTACATTTGGGGAAAAGGTAATCAGGATTGTTCAGTGTTAAATGTTGATCAGTACCCATGGGTGTGGGCACCAGGCATTACTGGGACTGACAGTGATAAAGCGAGCGCATTTAAATCGGTCAAAGCAGCAACGACAACGACTTTACCATACCTAAATAGTCGTGGAATTGTGGCTGCGCGTGCTCACACTGCGCCAGACACTGTAACTATTAAAGCTGAAGCCACTATTTCAAATGTAAATAATGGTAATCCGTCAGCTGGGGGTTCATCACTAGATACGATTGGTGGTACTGATGTCCTGGCCACCAGTGACATTATTGTTCCAGCGACGGGTTATGTATCACCAATGGGCAAAGCCTACAACACTGCGGGTAGTTCGCTCGTTTCTTTGCAAAGTTCATTTACCCTCCAATTTAAATATTCCAAATCCCCAAGTTTAACTAACACTAACTTGCTTGAACGGCGGAATATTACCCAACCGCGCATTGGTTATAAGGTAAATGTTATTGGTACAGTAGTTTGCTTCACCACTTATCGGGCAGTTACACTTGATTTACAACACTGCTTTACTCCGTCACTTAGCAATAGTGGAATTTACAATATCGCACTTACTTGGGATCAAAATAGTAAAAAATTAACCTGGATTGATTTAAATAATTTAAGTAATAAGGCAGAAACTAATTTACCAGCTGGAGTACCATTGGCCACTGACAATGCGGCCGCGATGGTCACAACTAAAGTTCCAGCTAGTGATCCAGGTCCAACGTATTTTGCAATTCGCCTGCGCAATGATGTGATTGATTTAACTGTTAAAAGTAGTTCTAAATTTACCCCAACCAGTAAACTCACCATTGATTTGGCTGATCCAGAAGTGACGTATTATGAACCAAATTGTGTTGAGTCTTGTGTTAACACTAGTTTGCGTGCTGATTTTAATCGTCAAATGGATACGGCCACTTTTGCGGATGGGTTCAAGATTTACAAATGTAATGACGGTGTCGCTTGTGCTCAAGCTGATGAAATTTCACAGTATGCAATTGATGAACAGACTTCAACTGCGATTAGTTTGCGCGCTAATTTAAAACCTGGTTCGGTTCTTGATAAAAATACGTATTACAAAGTTTCACTCAATGGTACCGGCTCAAGCATTAAAGCCTTACTGGGGGCGAATCCAAAAAAACTAGGTAAGGCTCTGCCAAAAACTGAGTGGATTTTCAAAACTAAAAATGATGGCACACCATGTAAAGTTAGTTCACTGGTAGTGACCCCAGTTAGTTTCAGTGCCACTGAAATTGGTCAGCGTGATCAATTTACGGTTACACCATACAGTGCGCCAAATGCGTGTAGCAAAGTTGGTCAAGCGCTTAACAAATGGGATTATCAATATAATTGGAGTGTGGCGAGCCTGGCCGTGGCTAAAATATCAAAAATAAAACCAGCTTCATTTAGTAACATTCCTAGTTTCTGTACTAATTCATGTCTCAAAAAAGGGAGTACGATTACAGCCGCAACTGGCGCAGCTGATCTACCAATTTGTGGTAATGGTAAAATTGACGCCGGTGAAGACTGTGATATTGCGGCCACTGGTGAAAAACCAGGTGTGTCTTGTTCGTTGACTTGTTTGAGACCAGGTAATACTAATGCGTTTAATGACCAAAACAATGGTGCCAATGTTTGTGGAAATGGCACAGTGGAAGCTGAGGTGGGTGAACAATGTGATCCGGGTAATAAAGATGGCAAAGTAAAAACTGATGATCCAATTTGTTCAAGTAAATGTTTACTCAAAGGTTCAACGACAGGTAATACCACCGTTGGTGTGGCTAATTGTGGCGACTCTTTTGTAACAGCTGGCCAAGAACTGTGTGATCCAAATGATCCAGCTACAAAAGCAGGTTGTACTAATCAATGTTTGCATGCTGGCACCAAAGTCGCGAGTTTCTGGTGTAAAGATAATCAAGCTAATTTTGGTACTAATCCAGCCTGTTTGAACAGCGTGAGTGTCTGTGGTAATGGTATTATTGAGCAGGCTGAAGATTGTGAAATTAGTGGCCCAAATGCGTCTGGAGCTGGTGTTTGTAGCTCGCAGTGTTTGTTTATTGATGCTTGCGGTTTACCAGCTGATAAACGTCCATGCCAGGCTGGTGACTTAGGTTGTACTAATAAGTGTACGCTTCAAGGTTCAAAAACTAGTTACAGCACGCCATCAATTTGTGGTGACACTACGATTGGTATTGGTGAAAACAAAAGTTGTGAATTACCAAGTGGTGATAGCAGTAATACGGCTGGCCCAACTCAATTAGTGGAAGCAGTTGGTCAGGGTAGTTTAGTGGCTGGTCAAACCTACCAGCAAACTGATATCCACGTGAACACGGTGACCGAAAATAAAACTGTGAGCAGTACGGCTGATTATCGCCTGCAATGTGGTTACCAAGAATTTGATCAACCAATTAGTTTGTCCAAAATTGACGCAGATGTTGAGGGTAATGCGTACAATGATTGTCCAAATAATTATGATAATAGCAAAGGTGTCGATGGTCAATCATGTTGTCAATTGCGACCAAAACGGGTGGCAGAAAGCCCAGCTGATGGCGCTGGTTTCTTTAGTGCGGGTGTGTGTCGCAACACCAATATTGAAGTTGAATTTAGCAAAGAATTAAACTCTGACACCATTTCCCAAAACATGTTCTTGGTACGTGGCTTTACAGAGTCAAATTTTGATTGTACCGCTGATCCTGTGAATGGCCAAGACTTCACTAGTTACGTTAAAAAAACTGTGGCTGGTGAAACTCCAGATCTTGGGTTCTGGGCCAGACTGTGGCAGCGTATTGTGGCTTGGTTCCATGATTTGCTGGGAAATTCAGCAACCGCTACCACTGTGACTGATTTGTCAGAATTTAAAAATATTAAAACCTGGTGTTCAGTTGGCATGCCAGTGACCACTGAGTCACACACCATTACCAAACCAGATAGTACCAAAGCAACCGTAGCTTCACTGGCAATTAGTCAGGCGCTTGAACCAACCACTGTGTACGGTGTGCTACTCCGTGGTGATCGCGGTGGTATTACTGATGTGCGCGGTGTTCCACTTGGCTCAAAACCAGATAGCGAAAATAACAGTCGTAATGATTCCTGGTTCTTCAAAACTGGCGCGAAAATTTGTAAATTATCTGGTGTAGTCGTTGACCCAACAAGCTATTTATTCAAAAAACCAAATACTTCAGCCACCTTTACTGCGCTTGGCTTTACTGATGACGCGGGCACGACCGGTAAAATTGTCCCAGTCGCGGGTTACCGCTGGGATTGGGCTTGGTTACCACAAAACAATCCAGTCTTTGATTTTGCACCGCAAACACCAACTAATAAATTAAATGTAACTGCTAAAAATGTAGCTGGTGAAGTAACTGGTGTAGCGCAAGCAATTGTGACTGAAGATGCGAGCACAGAAAATAATCAAAAGGGTAAAATTTTTAGTGGCACGTTCCAATTGACTGCATTCTTCTGTGAACGTCCATGGCCAAGTGAAGCTAATTTCCCATACAAAGACACTGAGTATAATTTTTCTACTGGTTATTGTGCTGACAGCGGTAAAGCTGGTGATGCCAGTGATGATTTACCGCTGTTAAAAGATGCTTTATCACTGGGTGGTGTGCCTGGCTCAACTGATACGCTCCGCAAATTAGTATTCTTCAATGATAAAAATGAGGACGCGATTGGGATTCAAGTTTTCTCGAGTGAAGAACCACTCGTCGAATGGTATGAAAAGAAATTTGGTACCACTGGCTCAATGCAAGCTACAACCGTTGGTGGTTACCGCGCCCTGACTGACAATAATAATTACTATGTTCAAGCCTTGAATTTAGCTCCGGGCGCCAGTAGCTCACCAACTGATGATAAAGTTTACAGTAATATTTATTTGTTCAGTATTAATCCAAATGCGAGTGATGAAAGTCGGGCTGTGTTTAAGAAATTCATTGATAATTTGCAATTCAACATTAATGTTACTAACCATGGTTATTGTTTAAAACCTGGTGGAAATATTCGCACTAATCCAAATCTGTTTAGTGCCACTCAGTGTACGACTGATTTTAATTGTCGCGATGCCGAAGGCGTGGCTTTGGCTGGAACCAGTGGTGTTTGTTCCAACGCACGCACTAAATTCCAACGTGATTGGAAGCGCCTAGCTGATGTTCGTACAGCCCAAGAAAACATTGATGAATACTTTGCGGCTAACAAAGATAAATTTGATTTTAAAGGTGATTTGGCAGGTGGCTCATTTGCACCGGGTTACACGGTATCACGTTGGGGTCAATCATGGGGCACACTACAAACGTTAGTGGGTGGACTCCCAACTGATCCACTTAACCAGTGGACCAATTGTCAGGCTGATGACAAGCAAACCTGTTGGAACGCGGGCAACACTACGTATTACTGTCCAAAATACGCCAGTGTTTACGAATATGAATATGTCCCAAGTACTCGGTCTTATATTTTCCACGCTCCACTTGAATTCTTCACGGTTAATGACCAGGTTACTAAAGACCAAGTAAATGTGGCTAACTTTAGCTCTAGTCGCTGGGCTGGTTGTGCTTCTGGCGCGTACAATCCATTTAGTGAAAAATGTGGTGACGGGGTTTTAAATGCTAACGAACAATGTGAACCGCCAGGAACAATTGAACAAGTGACTGAAATTCAAAATGCCACTACGTTTAAATGTGCATCATGGGCTAGTTCTAAATCTTGCACCACCGCAGCTCAATGTGGTCAATATTCACAAAACTTTGCTACCGGATCACCCGCAGCCAAAGTACACGTAGCGGATGGAAAACAAGGGGTCTGCGCTGTTAACCGTGGATCAGCTATTTTACTACCGTACCGAACCATGCCGCGCCAAGGTAATGATGAATTTGAATTAGTGTCTTGTAGTTCAAACGCCAATTGTCAGGTTGATCGAAACTATGATGCAGGAAATAATTTAACTAATCTTGGTTTGGCATCGTATGATCCGGCCGCTAAAACCCTAGCCAAAGCCCCAAGTGGGCTTGGTGATTTTGCCAACTACTACAATTCAGAAAAGCCTAATTTTTACTGTAATGAAACTTTAACTAAGACAGCTACCTTTACCTCTGATACTTGTGTGCCAAGTGGTTATGGTACGGTTCAGTGTCCAGCTAACCAAATTGTTACCCGCACCTGTACCAATTCTTGTACTTGGCAATATGGTTCTTGTGGTAGTGCTGGTTCTTGTGGTAATGGGATTGTCGAGGGTGGTGAAAGTTGCGATGATGGTGCTCTAAATGGCACCTACGGTCACTGTAATGCTCCTACTGATGGCGCCCCTGGATGTACTGGCCTGGCGGCCGCTGGCTATTGTGGTAATGGTAAACTCGACAAAGACTCAACTGGTAAAGCTCTTGAATTCTGTGACCCGTCAGTCCCAGGTAGTTTGTTTACAGCCAATTATAATGCGGCTCAAGCCAAATCATGTGCTTGGGATTGTCAGGAATACGGCGCGTATTGTGGTGATGGCCTTACCCAAACTGATAAAGGTGAGGAGTGTGATGATGGTAATACCAAAGACGATGCTAAATGTATGGCCAATTGTAAATTGCCAGCAATTAGTTGTCTCAAAGCGGTGGAAGCTAAATCAACCATTGAAAATGGTGTTACTAATTTCACCCTTCCAATTAGCGGCGGCTTTTTATCAGAAAGTTCTTGTAATGCCGCCACGCCACGTAGTTTATGCGCCGCGGCCAATTTAACGTGTAAAGAAGTAAAAATTGGTTCAACTGTACTTGGTTGTGATAGTAATTATTCTAAATTAGGAGTATCTTCTAAGATCAGTGATTTTGTGTTAGCAGTTCTTGCTCCAGATGTGGTTAGTTGTAATGGAATTTATGTACCAGGAGGGGTGAATAACTTGCCGCCAGATACTGCAGCCGCTCAGTGTGGAAACGGTGTTTTGGAAAAAGAGTTAGGTGAGGAGTGCGATGCGGGAAAAAATAATGATGTAAAATGTGTACCAGTAACTGGTGAAAAATACTGCAGTTATTGTGGTAAGGGTTGTAAGATTTTAACCACTGATAATTTAGTTTACTGTGGTAATGGCACGCTTGATCCAGGTGAAAAATGTGAAACTAAGAGTGATGGTAGTATTATCGCACTGAGTGGTTCAGGCAATACTTCTGACTGTGGAGTCGGCCTGCAAGAATGTCTCTTAACCTGTAATGGTAACGCTGATTGTAATGCTGCTTGTAACAAAAAATACTCAAATTGCACTCCATCTACCTTTGTGGCTAGTTGTTCAGAATTTGGTTCGTATTCTTGTTCAAGTTGTAAAACCGTAATACCGCAATGTTTGCAATGTGGTTTTTTTGAGAAAGGTGCATTACCACAAGTTCGGGTTATTAATCCACTTGTTCCAGCTACCCAAAGCTTTGGTGACCTGTACGATGATAGTTACACCATCTCCTTATTCCGCGGCTTAGACGCCAATCAAACTGGCACCAATGCACAAAAACAGGCTCTTTCAAGTGGGCTCACCAAATATGCTAATAATAACACTGCACTTAATTTGCGCCGCATGGTTAATGGTGTAACTGGCGATATAGATGACTACATTCAAACTAATAATCAGTGTACTAACAAATACACAGTTGTCTTTAATGCGGCTAAAGTTGTAAAAAATGGTTCAACTGCCAGTACAATTAAAGGCTCAGATTTAAATGGTAGCACTTTTGTCTTCCCAGTAAATGGGCAGGCTGATAAAATTGAACAACAAATTTTCTACTCACCGGCAGTACCACCAAGTACTTTCCGGGTGGTGATGAGTTGGACTGACACGAACGCAAAATTCAATGGCCTGGTTTACAATGATGAAACTCCAAGTACAGGCAGTACGGCCGTAAAAGAAGATTCACTCATTGATTATTTGACTGCAGCCACTGCACAAACTCTGATTCCAAATCTGCAAACCGTGGTTGATATGATTAACAATGACAGTACTTACCAGGAACATCCTTGTGTTGATGTTTATGGCCAACCTCGATCAGAAGCTGACAATGGCGGTAGTATTTGCTCTGATGAAGAGATTAAAGATGGCCTCGAAGCTTGGATGAACGAAGTCAATAAATTTGTTCCGCCTACGATTGATGCGTGCAATAACATGAGCCAAATTGCAGGATACTGGGCACCAAACGCCCTGGGTTTCCGTACCTTTGCTAACAAATTACCTTACAGTAGTAAAGCGCGGTACCTGTGTCGTGAAGTCAATGGTGTAAAAATTTCTGAGCAAGTAAATTCAAAAACTGTGCAAACCATTGCATTTACCATTAAACCTCCAACCAATAGTACTAAGCCATTTGCTTTCTTGGTTGGTGAATATGGTTCCAGTGGTTTGCCTGCCCAGCGCAACGGCGACCTCCAAGTTCGGGTGTACGAATATCGCGACGGCCAAGTACCACTCTATTCAATTTATGGTCCAACCTACACTTTCAGTATTAAAAATACTGGTTCAAGTACATCTAATCCAAGTGCGGCGCAATATTGGCACGCATTCAATTTAGTCAAAGAGGGGAATGTGTATGTAGTTAAAAAAGTTCCACAAACCAATAGTTCTGGTACAGTCACTGGTGAATACGCTGATGGTATGTTGCAGAGTACTTTTTGTTCAACTCTGAATCACATTCCAGGTGAAAGTTGTAGTCAATAGAATTAATTTTTTGACCGTGGTATAATTAGTAATAATTATGAAACAACTCTTAAAGCTCGTCGCCATCTCAATGCTTGTGTTAAGTTTGGTGCCAGCCGTAACTTTGGCCCAAACTCGCACCACGTCAGCTCCGCCAAGCCAGGATGTCCCAGGCGCTGTCTCTTTATTTTTTCGCGACTTAAATCAACGGATGCAATTGTGGTTTACCTTTAATGAAGAGTCTGATACTGATTTGCGAGTACAGTTTGCTAGTGATAATTTACACCTCGCCAATATTATTGCGAGTGCCCAGCTTGGTAGCACTACTGACAGCAAAGCCTCTAAATTAGTGGAACGGGCCGCTGTTTTGTCAGAAGTAGTGAGCAAGCGGCTCGAGCGTTGGCAAGACGGAAACGAAGAAGTCAAAGCTGATCTGGTAGATAGTGTTGAAGTGTACTTTGGTGCAGCCGAAGACTTGCTCCGTGATATTGCTGGTAATATAACCAATGAAACTGATAAAACCAAAGTTACTGATGCGGTCACTGCTTTACGCAACCAAAGAACTACGGTCGCTGCTTTTATTGAGAGCCGGACTGCGGCTCGAACGCCTGACGCTTCAGGGATTGTGCGTCCAGTCAAAGCCAAAGATAAAGACCGTGACGGAATTGATGATGCTGCCGAAGCTGACCTTGGTCTCAGTAGTGAAAATTTTGACACTGATGGTGATGGTCTTAGTGACCGAGTCGAATTAGAAAAATACGGCACTGACCCAAATTCTCGGGATTCAGATAATGATGGTTACACTGATGCGGTTGAAGTACTGCAAGGTTACAACCCGATGGGGACAGGTAACCGTGCGGCCAGCGTAACTACTAGTTCGCTTAAATTCATTAATGTTAAATTGCTTAAACCACAGCTTAAGGCTGAAACAACTTTGTATCTTAAAGCAGTTGTTAAAAATTACGAAGTAAAAAAGAACTAGTATGTTTGATAATCAGACCCCAAACACTACGCCACCAAATTTACCAGTCGGTGAGCCAGACGACATGTTTGCTGGTTCAGATAGTTCGGCCATGGGCGCTGATTTTTCTTCTCCACCTAATGTTTCTTTGCCAACTGAGCCTGCGCCAATGGTGCCGTCAGCTTTGGATGCTGGAGTGCTCAAACCACGCAGTCCATTGCCACCATCAATTCCAGTGGCTGATGAAGACATGGAAGGTATGGACTTGCCAGATTTACCGCCACTGCCAACGGTGGCCACACCAACGGCACCAGTTCGCCAAGCACCATCACTGAACCCAACCATGCCACCAGCTCAAACTGGAGCCATGCGTGGTTTGGCTGGTCTGGGTCAAGGTGCGGGAATGAACGCACCAATGAACACCATGGCTGGGACCCCACCTGACAATATGCTCCGTGACCCAATGGGCGGGCGCAAAGTCTGGGTAACTTTAATGGTGGTTTTGAGTTTAGGTGTGGTTAGTGCGGCTGGAGCCTGGGTTTATTTTACTTATATTAACCCAAGTAGTTCGCCAGTGGTTCCAAGTTTACCAGTAGCTACCACTACACCAAATACAACCCCAACCGAAAATACCGAAACTACAGAACAAACAAATGGTAATGCTAGTAGTACTGATAGTCGGATTTTATTTGGTGAACCAACGTTAGATACTGATAGCGATGGTCTTGATGATGAATACGAAAAGAAAATCGGCACTGACATGCTGCTTTGGGACACAGACAGCGATACGCTTAGTGATGGTGATGAAGTGTTAACGTGGAAAACTGATCCAAAGAAAAATGATACTGATGGTGATACTTATCCAGATGGTATGGAAATCCGCAATGGTTATAACCCGCGTGGAGATGGTAAATTGTTCCCAACCCCAACCTCAACCAGTGCGACAGCTGCTACAGCGACAACCACAAAATAATTATGTTTGGTCGCGGTCACCAATCCACGCCAGCGCCGGTAAATGCTAATGCTTCGGTCATGACCATTCCCGAAGTGTTTTATGGTGGTAATGATCCAGAGGCGGTACAGACTAGTACTAGCTCAGGTAAAGTTCTGACTCCTAAAATTTCAGCCCCAAGTTCTGATGTAGTCAGTCCAGTCCGAACCAAACTTATTGCCGCGGTCATGATTTTTATTTTTGTCAGTGCTTGTGCCGCTGCAGGCTGGTATTACTGGAATTATTTGCGACTAGATACTCCAGCTAAAACTGTTACCACTGAGAAAAAACCAGCCGAAGTCGCGATTGTTACACCAACTACAACTACAGAAATTATTACCCCAACTAGTACTGATGAAACTACGCCTTCAAGCACAACGTCAAATTTACCTAGTTTATCTGAACTAGCGTTAGAATTTTCAACCATTAATCAAATTGATACCACAGATTTTGATGCTGATGGTCTAACTGACGCTGAAGAAGAAGTGTTTGGGACTGATCCCTCAGTGTTTGATACTGACAAAGACGAATATTATGACGGCCAAGAAGTGGGAAATTTGTACAACCCAAAGGGCCTGGCTCCAGTTCGAATTATTGACTCAGGTTTGGTCCGTGAGTACGTAGCGCCAGCCGATGCTTACCGTTTGTATTACCCAGTGCCTTGGACTGTTGGCACCATTGATCCCGCTGGAAATACCATTTTAATTACAGCCGCCAATGGTGATTATATTGAAGTCCGGCAATATCCAAAAAATTCTGGTGAAGATTTTGGCACCTGGTTTGGTCGGGCAGCGACTAGTGAGCGGATTACTGATTTAGAAAGCGGAGTCAATCGTTTCAAAATTTCCTATCTTCGCCGCAAAGATGATTTGTCAGCTTATGTTGATATGCCAAACAGTGTTTTGGTTTTAATTTATCATCCAGCTACAAATAGTCCAATTAATTTCCGTCACATTTTCCGGATGATGCTGGAGAGTTTGCGGGTCAAAGGAGTGGGAATTACTGACACGGCGCCGGCTGTGACCACTTCTTCAACCTAATATGGAATGCCTCATTTTTTCCAAAGTAAAAACCAAAGCCCCAGTATCGAACAAAAAAATTGAACAGACAATTTTTTTTGTTTTGCAAAGAGAACACAAAAAAGGTTCAATCAGTGTTCACTTAATTGGTGATGCGACCATGAAAAAAATGAACCATGTGCACCGCGGCAAAAATAAAACGACAGATGTGTTATCGTTTGCGGCCACCGAAGGTAATTGGCCAGGCAAAACCGAATCTGAGTTGGGTGACATGTTCATTAGTCTTGCGCAAATCAAGCGCCAAGCCAAAGTTTGGGAAGTAAGTGCCAAAGAAGAGTTTTTGCGCATGCTCATTCACGGCACTCTTCATATTCTTGGTTATGACCACCTGGTCGAAGCTGAAGCCAAAGTTATGTTTGGTAAACAAGAAAAATATTTAGCCGCAGTTTTATGAGTTTATTAACCAGCTTTAAACACGCAGCGCGGGGGATTGGGATTGCGTTTTGGCGCGAAAAAAATGTGCAGGTTCAACTAACCCTCCTCATTGTTGTGGCTTTGGCTGGTTTATATTTTGGTGTTACTCGCGCTGAGTGGCTGGCTATTACTGTGGTCTCAGGTTTAGTTTTGGCCTTAGAATTAGTCAACACCACTCTAGAAAAAATGCTTGATGTGATTAAACCAAGGCTCACTGATCAGGCAGGAGTGATCAAAGACATTGCGGCTGGCGCGGTTTTAATTGCTAGTTTAACCGCCCTAATTGTGGCTAGTTTCATTTTTATCCCCCATGTCATTGAGCGCTGGTAAGTCCCGTGGTATAATTGGCACAACTATGGCCCGAAATAAACAACACACAGAATATATTACTGGAATTGATATTGGTTCCCAAAGCATCCGCGTGGCCGTGGGTCAGGTTGGCGGTCCTGGTGCGAACCCAAATGATCGAACGGTGCAAATTATTGGTGCCGCTGAAGTTCCATCCGAAGGTGTCCAAAAAGGAATTATTGTGAGTATTGAAGAAGTGGTGTCATCACTCGCTAATGCGCTAGAAACTGCGGAAAAAGTCACGGGTGTGCCAATTGAAAATGTGTGGGTTGGTTTATCGGGTGCTAATATTATTTCTCAAGACAGCAAAGGGGTAGTAGCTGTGGCCCGGTCAGACGGAGAGATTACGGAAGAAGATGTGGCCCGCGCGCTTGAAGCTTCCAAAACTGTGGCTTCACCACTTAATTACGAAATTATCCATGTCTTACCGCGGAGTTTTTCAGTTGATGGTCAAACTGGAATCAAAGATCCAGTGGGCATGACTGGAATCCGGTTAGAAGTGGATACCAAAATTATTTTTGGGGCGACAGCGCACATAAAAAATGTTTCCAAAGCCGTATATCGTACTGGTGTCAACATCGATGACTTTGTCTTGTCAGTCATTGCGGCTGGTGATGTGGTTTTAACTGGTCGCCAAAAAGAATTGGGCGCAGTGGTAATTAATTTGGGTAACTCAACCACCAGTTTAGTGGTGTACGAAGAAGGTGATATTTTACACACTGCGGTTTTACCAGTGGGTGCTGGACATATTACCAATGATTTAGCGCTTGGACTTAAAACTCCAATTGATGTGGCCGAACGCGTGAAAATTGAATATGGCCAGTGTGTGGCACAAGGTTTATCTAAAAAAGACATGATCAATTTAGCTGACCTAGGTGCACCTCAACCAGAAGTTGTTTCTCGTTACTACGTGGGTCAAATTATTGAAGCGCGCGTTTCGGAAATTTTAGAGAAAGTTGATGCTGAGCTGACCAAAATTGGCCGCAGTGGTCTCTTGCCAGCCGGTGCTTATTTTGTTGGTGGTGGGGCACGTCTCGGCGGCCTAGTTGAATTAGCCAAAGAAGAATTACAACTTCCGTGCGCACTGGGCTATCCACTCACCGTTGAAAGTATCAGTGACAAAGTTCAAGACGTGGCTTTTGGTTCAGTCATTGGTCTCGTTAAATGGGGAGCGAGCGCAGTCTCAGCCGGTCCAAGCAAAGGTGAATCCTGGCGCGCGACCACTGGTAAACTTTCGGACGGGGTCAGGTCATTTTTGAAAAATTTGCTTCCATAGAGCCTAAATCCTCCCCCTCAAAAGCAGGGGGATTTTTTTAGTTGACACTCCTAGGAAAAGCTTCTAAAATACATACATATTTTGTTCATAGTTAGCCAAATTGAATACAAAAATTGTTCATATGCCGCAAGTTAAACCAGAGATTGAAACTTTTGCCAAAATTAAAGTGATTGGCGTTGGGGGATCAGGAAATTCAGCTGTTGATCGAATGGTAAAAGGGGGCATTCGTGGGGTTGATTTTTTGGTAATGAACACTGATGTGCAAGCGCTGCACCACAATAGTGCACCACATAAATTACACATTGGGAAAGCGGTGACTCGTGGTCTTGGTGCGGGCATGAATCCAGATGTTGGTAAACGCGCGGCCGAAGAATCACAAAATGAAATTCGCGAAATGTTAAAAGACACAGACATGGTATTTATTACCTGTGGTCTTGGTGGCGGTACTGGTTCAGGGGCCGCCCCAGTGGTGGCTGAAATTGCGCGTGACATGGGAATTTTAACTGTGGCTGTGGTTACCAAACCGTTTTCTTTTGAAGGTCCGCAGCGGCGCGCAATTGCAGAACGCGCACACGAAGAACTTTCCCGCAATGTTGATACGATCATTACTATCCAAAATGATCGGATTTTGCAAATCATTGATAAAAAAACTTCACTGATGGAAGCGTTCAAGATTGTTGATGATGTGCTCCGCCAAGGTGTGCAAGGAATTTCTGAACTAATCACTGTTCCGGGTCTGATCAATGTTGACTTTGCTGATGTCCGCACCATTATGAGTGACACTGGCACAGCGCTCATGGGGATTGGGCTTGGGTCGGGTGAAAATCGAGCGCTGGAAGCTGCCAAATCAGCTATTTCTAGTCCACTTCTTGATATTGCGATTGACGGCGCACGCGGTATTCTGTTTACCATTACCGGTAGTTCATCACTCGGTATGCAGGAAGTTTCTGAGGCGGCCAAAGTTATTACCAGTTCAGCGCATGAAGATGCGCGCGTTATCTTTGGTGCTGTGATTGATGAAACCATGGGTGAGGAAGTACGTATTACCGTAATTGCCACTGGTTTTGAAAGTCGGGGAATTGAAAAAGCCTTCAGCGCTGAACCAACTGAAACAGTCACCCCATCAATTCGTCGTTCACCACTCCGCATGCCTATTTTCCAAAAGCGTGTGCCTGAACCACTCGTGGCCACTATTCCTGATTTGGACGATGGCGAAGATGATGACATTACTGCGGCTCTTGAAGAGCCGTTGATTCCGAAACCAGTCATGCCAATTCGGGCGATTCCACCTAAACCAACTCATTTTCCATCGAAACCACCAACTCCGGTCATAACCGAACCGCGCCGGTCCTTTTCTGTACCACCGACCCCACCAGTCTCAACCCCAACTACTGAAACCGAAGACCCAGATTTAGAAATCCCTGCTTTCATCCGTAAAAAAATGGGTCAATAAATATGAATTGCCCGATTTGTCGCCATAAAGAAACCAAAGTGGTTGATTCACGGGTTGCGTCAGATGGCGCAGCTGTGCGGCGACGTCGGGAATGTGCCAAATGCACCTATCGTTTTTCCACGCTTGAAGAAATGGAGCTCTTAGACATTACCGTGGTCAAAAATGATGGTCGTCGCGAATCATACTCGCGTACCAAATTAGAAAAAGGTTTGCAAAGTTCACTCACCAAACGACCATTTACTGAAGAACAATTTGCACAGCTTGTCCACGCCATTGAAACTGATATTCAAAAGAAAAAACAACGCGAAATCACCAGTAAAGATATTGGTGAAAGTGTCATGCGTCATTTGCGTAAATTCGACAAAGTGGCGTATATTAGATTTGCTTCAATTTACCGCGCGTTTACTGACGTTGATAAATTTCAAACTGAACTTAAATCCTTAACCAAAGATAAACCACGCAAATAATATGCCAGAAAAATCTCCCGTGTCAGATGAATCAGGAATGGCTAAACTTGAAGCCAGAATTAATGACCTCGAGGTTTTAGTACGGCAAAACATTCAGTGGAGTGAGGTTGTTTACAAAGACGTGAAAAAAATCCGCCGCCGCTTATTTACCATGCAGCTCTGGGGCTGGGTGAAATTATTTTTACTGCTTGCACCAGTGATTGCGGCGGCAATTTTCTTGCCACCATATTACCGCGAAGCCAAAGATTGGTACCAAAACACCGTGGTTGCGCCGCAAGAAAAATTGCAAAATAATGTGAACAGCTTTTTGAAATTTATTCCTGGGGCCAACACTTCCACTCGTCATTAATATGAAACGTACCAAAATTATTGCCACGCTTGGTCCTGCCACCCACACTAAAGAAATTATTACTGATTTAATTAATAATGGTTTGAACGCGGTGCGTTTAAATTTTTCGCATGGTTCGTACGATGATCATACTGCTCTTATTGCGATGGTGCGCGCGGCTGCGGCTGAGCAAAAGGTTCATATTCCAATTATTCAAGATTTACAAGGCCCAAAAATTCGGTTGGGGGTTTTGCCAGAAAATGGCGTTGAAGTGGCTGATGGCGAAGAAATTGTGTTTGACACTAGTAAATCAGATTACGCTGATAAAATTTTCCCCGTTGATTTTAAAGAATTACACGAGTCAGTAAAAAGCGGGGATCGAATTTTACTAAATGATGGCCGAGTGGTTGCCAAAGCCACTCAGATTGAGGGTACAAAAATTTCGGCCAAAGTTGAACACGGTGGCTTACTCAGTTCACATAAAGGCTTAAATGTTCCAGACTCACACATTAGCAGTAGTTCCTTGACTGACAAAGATCGTGCTGACGCGGTGTTTGGGCTTAGCCAAGGCGTTGATTACATTGCGTTGTCATTTGTTCGTGAGCCAAAAGATGTGTTAGAACTGCGTGATTTAATTACCAAACACGAAGGCAAAGTGGAATTTCCAACCCGAATTATTGCCAAAATGGAACGACCCGAAGCCATTCAAAATGCCACTAAAATTATTGATGTGGTGGATGTAATCATGGTTGCACGGGGTGATTTGGGAATTGAAATTGCTGAAAGCAAAGTGCCGGTGGTGCAAAAACAATTAATTGAAGCAGCTCTGGCGGCTGGTAAGCCGGTGATTGTGGCCACGCAAATGTTAGATTCCATGCAAGACAGTCCACTCCCAACTCGCGCTGAAGTGTCAGACGTGGCCAACGCAGAAATTGACTTGGCCGATGCGGTCATGCTGTCAAACGAAAGTGCAACTGGAAAATTCCCGCGCGAAACTGTGGCCATGATGGCTAGTATTTTGACCGAAACTGAACAGTCAGTGTATGACGACCGTTTGCCAGCCCCACCTGATCATAATTCAGATAGTTTAGCCCTAGAAGTTCGGCACACAGTGGAAGAAATTAACGCCGCAGTAATTTACACGGCCACCACTGATGGCGCGATTGCGGCTCACATTAGTCACTTCCGCCCGCAAGTTCCAATTGTCGCCGTGACCCCGAGTGATCGTTTGGCCCGCCAACTTGGCTTGTACTCTGGTGTTTACGCCACGGTTGGCTCACTTAGTTCAGCTGAAGCCGCCATTGAAGCAGCTCACGCTTTTACCCTAGCCAAAAATCTTGCCCCAGTCGGCGCTGACGCTGTGGTTGCCCTTGGCGAACCACTTAGTAATACACAGGTTGTTTCCGTTTTGGAAGTAAAAGCAGTATAATAAGTCCATGAAATTTTTTCAGGCCATTTCTAAAAAAGTGGCACTTTTAAAGCCAACTGAAGCAGCTAAACCAGCTGAGATTTTGCGTTTACCAGAAATTATTAGTGAAAACCTACCAACTGGCATTTTAGAATTAGCTAAACTTACCAAACCTGAGGCCAGTGTAATTAAAGCAAGTAGTTTAGTAATTCCAAGCCAGTTAATTCAGGATTTTTGGGCTTGGCAAGGATTAGACAAAAAAATAAAAAACCAAACCACAACGATTAATCTGCGTCACCCTCGCTCATTGTCTAGTGCGGCGGCCAGTATTCAGCGCCTAATTAGTCGCCAAACTCTACCAAGTAGTTGGAAAAATGAATGGAAAAAGTTGCACACGGCTTTACCAAAAAACACCAAAGCAGATGTCGTATTTGCACTATACTTTGAAACTGAAACCATTGGCCGCACTGATTGGCTACCCACCTTTACTGCTCCAGCCACTGAAGCTGGCTTACTCAAATTGCTCCGCCAAAGTTTAAGTGCGCTGTATAGCGAACGTTTTTTGCGTGAACGCGAACAGCGTGGTTTTGGTCATGCGCATTTACCAGTCAGTATTTTGGTTAGTGTTCGCGCTAGTAAAAAAACTGACCTGAATTTTAAATTAATCACTAACATTGGTAGCAAAGTTGCTAGTCTACAAATTAATGGCACAGATTTTAGTTTGTATAAGCCAGCTGTAGCCAGCAAAAAAGCTCTATTTTTAAATGCTTGGACCCAAACTTTAATTTCAGAAACTTTAGTCGCCGCAATTGTTGCCCCAATTTTAGAAATTGAAAAACACACTCACCAAACCATTGTAGTCACAGGTAGTATTGATCTAACCAAAAATCAAGCCACAGTGTGGCAACTAGATGTGCTTCCGGCAGTTACTACGGAAAATAAAGTCGAATATAATCTCAAAACCACCAGCCAAATTCTTGGCACTGGAAAATTTTTTGGTCAGGGGATTGCGGTTGGTCAGCTAGCCGTAATTCGTAATCCAAGTCAAATTATTGAATCTGGTGATATTGTGGTCGCGAAAAACTTTAGTTTAGTTTCAAATACAAATCTTTCACTGGCCGCTGGTCTGATTATTGAAGATGCTAGTCAGGGGGCGGAAATTAAACTGCGCACTCTGGATTTAACTGTGCCAGTTTTACTCGGCACAAAACATGCTACCAAACGCTTACGCACTGGCACAACAGTGACCATAGCCCTGACAGCCGAGAATGGTGCAATTTACGCTGGTGCCTTGCCATACGAAGTTAAACCAATTGTTACCAAACAACCAAAAATTAAAACTGAACTCCGTACTCCAGAAATTACCATTGCGCTTGATGATGTGTTGTGCGAATTAAATAACCGTCACCCGTTAGATTATTTTGCCGCCAAACAAACGGCTAATTACGCTGAGTTACTGGGCCAAAAACTCGCGGAATCAATTGCCAAGAAAGATGCGCCGCGGCTTATGGTCGCCATGAGTAGTAGTACTCCAAGTGTGTTTGTAGATTTAAGTGGTGGCGCCAAAGCTGAACGTCTTTTACATTTACGTCAGTCTGCTCGTGGGGCTGAACGTTATTTGCATAATCAATATACGCGTGTTTTTGCTGCTGAATGCACAGCACTCAAAGCTGTTCGTGATCGTTTTGGTCTCCAATTTACTTTGACTTTACCATACTGTCGGTCAGTTTCTGAATTAGAAGAATTCTTAACTGCCCTTAAAAAACAGGGGATTAGTCGTGAACAAGGTTGGCGGTTTAGTTTAGCGACTGACCTGCCTGGTCATGCTCTGTTAACTGAATCACTAGCGCGCCAAATTGATGAATTAATTTTTGATTTAGACTCACTGGTCAAAAGTACTACTGGCGAACGCAGTAAAACCATGACTGCAATCCGTCAAAAAACTGTTGAGCAAGCTTTGAGCGCAATTGCCAAAACTGCAGCCAAAGAAAAAACCACCATTGCATTGTCTGGCGAATGGCTGGCGCGCGAACCACAGCTGGTTTTTTCGGCAGTGAAAAGTGGGATTAAAACTTTGATTGTTAATCACAATGAAAGTGCCGCTGTCCACCACTCAGCCTATGAAGCCGAGCGCTCAGTGGGAAAAACTTTTGGCACTAATCACCAATTGCTTGGACTGGTCGCTGGTTTTGCTTGTTTGGGTGCACTCATTATGACGGTTGGGGCTGGTTGTGGGATGGGGGCCAAAGTTCCAGAAACGCCACAACTGACACCGGCCCAAATCCGCGCGGAAATTATGAGTGCAATTGCTGAAGAGCGCGAGCAAGCCTTAAATGAAAATACGACTGCCACTGTGACTGGTTTTGCTGATTTCAAAGTGACTCACCCGCGCCGTTTTGAAGCCTTGTATTCACCAAAAACATTTACCTTAAAAAATGCTGAAGCTAATGATGCCCTTGTGTTCTCGGCCCTCACCAAATTTGGCAGCACTTCGTCCACTGATTTTATGACCAAAAGTGGTTTGCCAGGAAAATTATTTACCTTTGTTACTGACACCACGACCACTTCACCAATCATTATTTATGAAGTCGAATTAAAACCAAATTCAATTTTGAAAATCGAAACTGGCTCCACTGCGCCAGCCACCCAAACAATTATTGAATCAATTCAAGCTTTATAATATGCCTAAACTAAATGTAGTTAAAATTACTCAGTACAGTGGTCAATTTAAAGGAAACATGGAAACTGGCAAGCGAAGCGGGGGGCTTGGTGTGCCTCGTGGTCAGCGTCCCACCCCAACCTCTTTCCGATCTAATGGCAAAGCTCCGGGTGGCAAAAAAGGCCGCATGGGCATGCGAACTGGGACTAGATAATTAACAATAAAAAATCCCCCAATAAGGGATTTTTTATTCCAAATCATAGGTTGCCAAACTCCTAAAATTAACCTATAGTACCTCTTCCCATAGACATTTTACTCACCGTCATTGACGTTAAGAACTATTTCTATGACTTTCCGTAAACGTTTGACCACTACTTTAATTGCTTTAGTGGCGCTGGTTATTTCTCCACTGCAAGCTCTGCCAGCACAGGCCGTTGCAGTTTCATTATTACCGTCGAGTACTTTTTCCAATGGCACTGCGGTTATTAATATTGGCGCACCAAGTGGTACAAATTGTGAGCTCGCGGTTGGCTCTTCCGTTGGATCACCAGATTATAAATGGTTTAATTCAGCGTCCTGCACTACTTTTCAGGTAGATAATTTACCAGCGGTTTCCAAAGTAAATATTCGGGTTTTTGCTGGTGGTGCAGCGCAAGATTTTGTTTTGCCAGCAACTGCAAACTCTACACCAAATCAAACTGCAGTGACGCCAAAAGCAGCGACTTTTACTGAACCAAATAATGGTCAAAAAATTCCTGGGACCAGTGCCGTTATTACTTGGACGGATGTTGGAGCTGATTCCTACACAGTTAAAGTAGGTAATTATTATGGGGCTAGTAATTATGGCTCATACACTGGCAAAGCAACTAGTTTTACGGCCACTAATTTGCCACAGAAAAATAAATACGTTTACATTACGCTCACAACAAAATTTGGTAAAACCACTTTTTCGCGCAACCGATATTTTATTTCCACCACTGCCCCAGTCGCCCCAACTGTTCCAGCGACCCCTTCAACACCACCTGCAATTCCAAATCAAAATCCAACGCCACCAGTGACAGCCGGAAATATCACTGCGGTTTGGGCCAATGAAGGCGGGGATAAAGTGGTGCAAGAAGATTTGCGCGCTTCGAATAATTTAAATGTAACTAACTCAGTGTGGAATGGAAGCAAGATTTCTGTTTTTGGGGCCAAAAATGAAGTGATTAATTTTAATGTAATTTTAGAAGCCAAAAATAATGCGGTAAATAATGTGTCAGTTAATTTTGACACATTGACTGGCCCAAATAATTTTACAATCAAAGGAAAACCAGCAGCTGGATCTGATTTGTACAAATGGACTGATCGGAACATTGAATTATTTTACGTGCGGTATTTGGAAATCAAAGGCCTGAGTGCTTTTATGGCTGGAAATTATGATGAACAGCAATTACCAGCCCGACTCCGCGTCTCTGATCGACTTTGGTCTAATCGGGTGGCCGCTAATAAAAATTTCCCAGACATTGCAGTGCCACTTGAGCTGCACCCAACTTTCACAATTGCCGCTAATAAAAACCAAAGTATTTGGGCTGATATTTACATTCCTAAAACGGCCCCAGCTGGTTTGTACGCTGGAAATGTTACCATTAAAGAAAATGGTGCAGTGACCAAAACAATTCCCGTTGAATTAACAGTGAAAAGTTTTGCTTTATCTGACACACCAAGTTCCAAAACCATGCTGTACCTTGGCTACCGCGATATTAATGAACGCTTTTTTGGTGAAGCCTATCCAGCTGGCACTGATACCAACGTGGCGGCAATAAAAAGTTTGCGTGATAAATTTTACGCGCTCGCACACCGACATAAAATTTCTTTGATTGATGCTGATCCAAATGAAGCGGTGTGGAATCAGGACGCACCTCGCCCAGACATGTTGCCGCGTTTGAATGGTTCATTGTTTAGTGCAGCCAACGGATATGATGGCCCAGGGGTTGGAGTCGGTAATGGTGTTTATGCCATTGGTCCATATGGTTCATGGGGTTGGAAAAATGAAGGCCAGGCTGGAATGTGGAAACATACGGATAATTGGGCTAATTGGTTTGCGCAAAATGCCCCAGGCGTGGATTATTTCTTATATTTAATTGATGAAAGTAGTGATTACCCACAAATTGAACAGTGGGCCAAATGGATTAATAGTAATCCAGGTATTGGGAAAAATGTTCCGTCTATGGCTACGATTTGGGCCACTGAATCTTACAAAAACACTCCAAGTCTAGATTACGCTGTGTCTGGCATGACCTTGGGTGAAACTGATAAATGGCAAACAGCTGTGAATTATTATTTGACCACACCAGGGAAAAAATTCCTCATGTACAACGGTGGTCGGCCAGGTCAAGGTTCATTTATGACTGATGACGACGGTGTGGCACTCCGCGAATTAGCGTGGGGTCAGTACAAGAAAAATGTTGACCGCTGGTTTTACTGGGAATCAACCTATTATAATAATTACCAAGGTGGGACTGGTCAGACTAATGTTTTCAAACAAGCCATGACTTTTGGTGGTAAGAGCGGTGATGATAGCGTGCGCGGGGAAACTGGTTGGAATTATTCCAATGGTGACGGGGTGATGTTCTACCCAGGTACTGATAAAATTTACCCAGCTGAGTCATATAATGTGCCTGGTCCAATTGCGAGTTTGCGTTTGAAATACTGGCGCCGTGGAATTCAGGATATTGATTATGTGACTTTGGCTGCCAAAATTAACCCAACTAAAACCCAAGAAATTGTGAACCGTCTGGTACCAAAAGCCATGTGGGAAGTGGGTGTAGACAACCCAGCTGACCCAACCTACCGCAATGGCCCAGTGTCCTGGTCAGATGACCCAAGTGTTTGGGAGGCGGCGCGGTTAGAACTCGCAAATATTATTGAAGGTAAATAATTAACCATGGAATTTTTGCTTGTTATTGTTAGTGCGATAGTACTCGGGCTAATTGCTTGGAATGATTTGCGTTACTATGCAATTCCTGACTATCTAAGTTTAGGAGGCGGTAGCATTATTTTGTTATTACAGGTAATTATTGGACTTAATTTAAAAAATATTTTGCTCGGTGTCTTCGTTGGTGTGGTATTTTTTCTACTTCAATATATCTTTTTGGGAAAAGATTGGCTGGGTCTAGGAGATGTATTTCTTGGTGGTTTGATTGGGTTGATTTTAGGTTGGCCACAAGTGCTTATAGGAATTGCCGCGGCCTATATTTTTGGTGCCATTGTCGCTTTGTTTTTACTGGCAATGAAATATAAAAAAATATCATCACCAATTCCTTTGGGTGCTTTTTTAAGTATTACCACCATGGGAATAATTTTTTGGAATTTTTATTCCCAGTAATATCCCTTGCAGAGCGCAGCTGTTATTTTTGTTTCCACTTTTTTTCCAGCCACACCATACGTCGTAATTGTTTCCGTACATTCATTTAGTGGTGTTCCATCATTGGCTGGACTGTAACTTTGTTCCTGATGCTTAGCTTCAATTAACTTTAGTTCATTATTTTGCACCTCATACAAATCTGTGTCGCAAGCCAAAGTGCCACAAAAATTATTGGTGGTAATTTGTTTTTTCTCAGTGTTAAATTTTAATGCATTAAAATTTAACTGACGAAATTGATCAGTAAAAGTTGAACTTACAAATAGGCCAGTGGAGGTATCAAAAGTCCAATACTGATACGCGCCCCATTTAGCGCCACCCTCAACAAGTACCCCGATATCAGCGTAACCATCAAAATTAATATCCGTGACATTAAAAAATTCGTGAACGCGATCGGCTAAATACATGTTTGGATCAGGTAAATCAATTGTTTGGAGTATGGTGTTTTGATTATTTTGGTAAATTAAAATTCCACCCCGAGTAGAAAGGGTCCAAGAATTCACCAAAATATCAAATGGGGGTACGTCAGGATTAATGCTCACGCGTAAATGATTTTTCTCGCGTTCAGTTTGGTCAGTGCGACCATACACGTCAAAGTCCGCGGCCGTTAGAATTTTTTCACCTAACTCAGCTACTTCAGCACTGGCTGGCTCAACCAAAGTGTGATTTTTATTTTGGTAATAAAAACCCGTACCTATAGCTAGAACCGCAAAAGTAATTAGTACGCTAAGATGTACTGGTCGAAACATAATTATTTGTTGTAAAATTCAGGGCTCAAAAACTTAGCCAAAGCGCACTTGGTTGCGTCTTCAAATTCAGCTACGCGATCATATAAACCTTTGGACAAAATTCCCAGTGTCCCAGCGGTTTGTCTAATTGTACCGTCAGTGTCATTCATTAATTCTTTTACTAACGGGCCGAGCTCTGCTCCGGCCGCTACTTTTTCTCTAAGAAAATTAGGCATCAACGCTTTGGCACTGGTACCAATTCCATATTCACCAGCCGCGTTCAAAATTACCACTGTACCGCCCAAAAACATACCGTGTTCATTCGTGTCAACAAAGCCTTCGATGCCAATGCAATAATCAGCTTCAGGATATTTAGTCTGGGCATTTTTAGCGCGGTTAAGGGCACCGGTAATTCCCTCAACTTCTGATAGCGGTTGTTCAGAAATGTCAGAAGGGAATTTCTCACTGATAATTTCTAGGTCGTTCCACACACGATTTAATATCTCGGTAACACCTTGAATTTTGGCTTTATTTTCGGTGGTAATGATTATTTTCATATTTTCAAATTACCTTAATATTATCCCTTAAAAACAAAAAACAGTCCATGTGGACTGTTTTTACTAGGTAAATACGAGCGGATCGGACGGGACTCGAACCCGCAACTTCTGCCGTGACAGGGCAGTGCTCTAACCAGTTGAACTACCGATCCAAAAGTCCCCCGAAGGGGGAGAAATTATTTGCTTGTAACTTTCTTACCTGGGCGAACACCAACACGCGCCGCTTGGGTAATTTTCTTAGCGCGGAGACCGTGCTTAATTGGGGCTGGGGCAATGCCCTTGGCCGCCATTTTCGCCATCCGCTTGAGTTTGTTCTTGTCGCGCTTGGCTTTTTCTACTTTCCAACTAGCTTTGGCCAAGTTGCGCATTTTTTTACGCATTCCCATAGTGAGTGATTATAAATGTGTGACGATTATATCGTTTTTGAGGCGCAATTGTCAAGTAAAAAGCCCTGGCAGTGCCCGGCGCGACAAGGACTGAAGGAGGGGACAGTCCAGAGTCAAGCGCCAGACACTGTCAGGGCTTTTAAAGTTTTATTTAGCCTGAGCAATGATTTTGAAGACTTCAGGGTATTTAGCCGCAATTTCACTTAACACCTTGCGGTTCAAGAGAATGTTACTAGCTTTAAGTTTACCCATGAATTTACTGTAACTAATGCCCATTGGTTCAAGCGCAGCGTTAACTTTTACTTGCCAAAGACCGCGAGCAGTGCGTTTTTTCACTTTGCGATCTTTGTAAGCATAACCGCCAGCTTTAGTGGCCGCGGTTTTGGCCAATTTCATGAGACTTTTACGACCAGCTTCGAAACCTTTAACTTTTTTCAAGATTCCGCGGCGGCGTTTGGAGTGGTGTACTCCGCGTTTTACACGTGGCATACAAATTAATTATGAGGCATTCCGCGAAGAATGGTCTTAGTTAAAGTTTTAGTCATGGTCACATCGCGGCGTTTGCGGCGTTTGGTTTGACCGTCTTGACGAGCGTTAAAGTGGTCTTGGCCACTAGCGCGCTTCATGATTTTCTTGCCAGCTTTTTTTGACTTTTTGATCACAAACCGCTTGGCAATGGTTTTGTTAGTTTTGAGACTCATACAAGTTAAGTGGGCCTATTATATAGGGTTAAGGCAATAAAGTCAAGGCTAATACTGTGTACAGCCCTGGCCGTAAATTAGCTTATTTTTTGGCTACAATCGCAGTCAATTTATGCTCTTGTTTGGACACTTCCTGCTCTTGGCGAATTGGCATCATTTGACCCAAGGCATTAATAAAATCCTTGATAATTTCAAAAGCTAGGTCCATTTTGCCATGTTCACGACCTCGGACAATCAGTTCCAGCTTAACTTTGTCGCCCCGTTCCAAGAATTTCTTGGCTTGTTCGCGTTTAATGGCTAAGTCATGCTCACCAATCCGAACAGACAACCGAATACCCTTGATATCACTAGTGTGAGAGTGGGCTTTTTGCTTGCGGGCTTCTTTTTCTTTTTGGTATTTAAATTCAGCGTAAGACACGAATTTAGTGGCTGGCGGATTACTTTTTGGGTTAATTTCCACTAGGTCAAGACCGCGTTCTTCGGCCATCCGAATCGCTTCGCGGGTTTTCATAATCCCAATGCTTTTGCCGTCTTCGCCAATCACTAAAGTCTCTGGATAATCCAGCTCTTCATTTTTTTTCACGGCCGCAATGAGGGGTTTTTCTGGGCGTTTTTTCCGGGAAATACGCATAACAAAATTTAATATGGTGGAGATGCCGAGAATTGAACTCGGGTATAGATGGGTTACTGAATCAATCTACATGTGTAGCCAGCTTTGGTATTTCGGGCAGTGGTGGAAAAGCGACAAAACAACACGGTCCTAGATTGAAACCAAGTTCAGTTTTACGCTTCCAATCAGAGAGTAAAACCTAACCTAATGGGTTGGCACCGCTATTCCTATATTAGGTGTCTAGGGAGCGATGGCTCGGGCAATTAAGCGAGAGCAGGAGCAAATGAAGGGCTGAATGCGCGAGCAACAGCTGACTTCACTTGGTTGAATAAGTTGGCACTTATTGCGTTTGCACCTCTAACGGCGGTGCGGCCGACATGCCTAATTACAGTAACAAGCTCCACCTAGCGAAGCCTGTCATCCCCGTAATTGGGAAATTTCTCTATCTAACTCTCGTTTTTTGACACTAGCACGCTTATCAAAGGCTTTTTTACCTCGGCCAATGCCAATTTCGAGCTTTAAATAACGGCCTTTAGTATATACGGACAAGGGGAGGGCTGTCAAGCCTTTTTCTTGCAATTTTCCTCTTAAATAAGCGATTTCTTTCTTTTTTAAGAGTAGTTCGCGCGATTGGGTTGGTTCATACGGCCCCTTGTACTGGGCAAAGGGGTAGGCTGGGACATGTGCATTGGTCAAAAATGGCACTTCACCCCGAAAAGTCACAAACGCGCCGGCTAGGCTAATGTGCCCACCGCGAATAGATTTTACTTCTGGTCCAGACAATTTTAAGCCAGCCTCTAGTCGGTCTAGAATTTCATAATCAAATTTGGCTTTGCGATTAGTGGCTAACGTTGGCATATTTCTCCCTTAGGGATGTCAGAATAATAGTAGATTTAGCGCTATTTTGCAAATAAATAGGGTTTTGCGGTATACTATGGAAAATTTTATGCCAAGCACTCTTTTTTCTTCAGATTCAGCCAAAACCCATGGACGACTTATTCTAGGCGTACTGGTTCTGTTTGGACTTTTATTTTTAGGTGGATATTTGGTGTACCGTAATTCAAAAATTGTTGACACTTACCCAATTGAAGTTTTGACTGATCTAAATCAAATTAGTCCACCCACTGCCTCTACTCCAGAAGAGGTAACAAATCAATATTCAGAGTCGGTTAGTAAGGTGAAGGCAAATCTAAGCGCCTCTTCGTCAGTGGAAGATCAAAAAAAAGTTTTGAATGATTTCTTTTTCACAGTGCGCGTGCCAAGTGAACTCCGTGATGCGCATTTGGCGGCTTTGCTTGAATTTAAATCAGCTTCAACTACGGAAAAATTTTTAACCATCATCACTGAACTGGAAAATAAAGTGAAAGCAATTACTGCCACTCGGCCCCTATGATTAAGTTTGGTGAACAGCTTGGAATTAGTTTAATTGCTGGATTAACAGCGGCCTTTTATTTGGTCATGTGGTTAATTCCTAGTCAACGAATTGCCCTGGCTCTCACTGTTTTGTTACTTAGTTATAGTTTGTATTTTGTGGTGTCGCGCTCCAACGTGCGTCGCTTGTTTTGGGTCTTATATGTCTTTACTGAAATTGGTTTAATTAGTTTGTTCGTAATTTTAGAGTGGCGCACAGCCATGGTGTTGGTGATGGGGCTTGGTGCAGCGGCCGCTGTGATTATTACACTTTGGAGTCGGCGCGTGCCAGCGCCAATTGTGTTCATGCGGGAAAAACCATTGCGCCGTACCGTTTCATTGGTCATTACGGCCGCATTGTTTTCCTACTTAAGTTTAGCACACGCAATTTTAATTTTCTTTCCGTTTCCGTGGCTGGGTTGGTTAATTCACCCGCTCGTGGCTGGAGTCACGGCCATAGCTAGTTTTTTATATTGGTCATTATATTTTTCACCACGGAGCGAAGCCTTTGTCTTGCCAACTGCCGTGGTTAGTTTTTTTGTACTCGAAGCTAGCATTGTGGCGCGGCTCACTTCATTTGGTTATCTAGCCATTGGGCTCGCCATTGCCTGGGTGTGGTATTTAATGGAATTATTCATTCGTTTTCACCATGATAAACGCGACATTGATTGGGTACACCAAAGTCCAATGCTGGCCGCCAATGGCGTGCTCTTTATTATTTTTCTTTGGCTGATTCGGTACATATGAAAAAAATGCCGCCCCATTTACCTAATCCATCGTGTTCAATTGCGAATCATGAACGATTTATGCGCTTAAAAATTTTTTTACTTAGTACAGCGGCTGGGCTCATGGCTGGTCTAGTTGGAGCGGTGGTCATGATTAATGCCTGGTACCCAACGGCGTTTGGGAATACGACTTTGGTAATTCCAAATCGCGGTGGTGCACCATCGCTTGATGCGTCAGTGGTGCGTGATTGGCGGCCACGTTTGATTAGTATTTACGATGAAAATAAAACAATTAACCAAAATTATTATTTGAGTAGCGCGCGTGTGGCCACGGCTGTAGTGGTAAATGCGGGTGGTTGGACCGTTTTGCCAAGTATAAAAATTAATAAAACTTACACGGGTGTAGATTACCAGGGACACAAATTAACCATTGAAGAAGTAGTGGCTGATGAAACCAATGGTTTGACGTTTGTAAAATTTAGTGGTGCTGATTTCCGCGCTACCGCATCATTTGCCGCGCGCAGTAGTGTACAAACCGGGCGCGTGCTATGGGGTTATGCTGGCGATTGGGAAGCGCACCAAATTGCGGAGAAAGCCCTGAATCCGCGCGCTGTGCAAAATGGTACGGTAATTTCAGTGGCGACTGAACCAACTGTGTATTCATTTGCTGATTTAGGGGCCGCGAGTCGAGTGCTCATTACTGACCGGGGTGAATTTGTTGGTTTTTCAAATGCTAATCGCGTGGTAGTGCCAGTTTGGATGGTCGGTGAAACCTTACCAAAAATTTTATCAGGTCAAAAACCACCGTTTGTAAATTTTAATGTGCAAGGTAGTTTTGTGGAAGCGGCGCGCACAGAAAGTAATACAACCTTAAATAGCGGTTTCTTAATTACCGAAGTAACCCGCACTGACAAAGAACCAGTGGTGCTCAAAAAAGGCGATATTATTGTGTCAATCAATGGTCAAAAAGTAACGGCTGATAATTTAGTCGAGCTGATTACTTTTGCGCCAGATACCTTTACGGTAACCGTAGATCGTAATACAATTTTAACTGAACTAAGTCTTAAAAAATAGTATATGCATTTTTTCAATCGGTGGCGTTTCATGGTTTTGCTTGGATTACTCGTTAGTGTAATTGCCGGTGGGGTAACTTTTTTGTGGCCACTGCAGTACCGTGCTGATGCCCAGGTTTTGATTATTTCCAAAAGTCGGTACGGCGTTGATCCTTACACAGTGGTGAAATCAGCCGAACGGGTGGGGGAGAATTTGGTGGAAATTATGAAGACTGATGATTTTTTGACCAAAGTCCGCGCTACACCTGGTTTTAATTTAGACTGGTCAGCCTTTGACTCACTCAATGAACGGCAAAAGCGTAAAGCCTGGCCAAAGATGGTCACTGGTTCAGTAGTCTATGGAACTGGTGTGTTGAATGTAAGTGCGTATCACCAAAATCCAGACACAGCCAAACAACTTTCTGGTGCAGTGGCGCAAACTTTGGCTGACAAAGCTTGGGAATATGTGGGTGGAGATGTTATACTCAAAGTTGTAAATACGCCAGTCGCCACGCGCTTCCCAGTTAAACCAAATCCATTTGTAAATGCTGGACTTGGTTTCATTGCCGGTGCGCTCCTCGCGGCGCTGATCATTGCTCGCCCTCGCGTTTAAAATTTTTTTATGGCCAAACAACAATTTGATTTTCTGCGTCAATACATTGACGAAATTTTAGATAAAGTTGGTTTTGTAAGTTTGAATGAAGATACGCGCGCGGAATTTGTGCCGCAATTTGTGGCCGAAGCTGAGCGCCGAATTGGTCTCGCGCTCTTGCCAAAACTTACTGAAGACTCAGCGACTGAACTGGCCGCGCTGGTGCAAAAACCAAATGTTACGGCCGAAGAATTGCAAACATTTTGGAAAACCAATGTGCCAGATTTTTCTGAAGTCTTGACCGAAACGCTGAAGAATTTCACTGAAGAAGTTAAAACTACCGTTGCCGGTATTTCTTAATTATGGCTCTGCCTAGTCAAGCTGAATTACAAGCCAGATCTGATGCGGCCGAAAAACGCTTGGCTGAACTTAAGTTTGCGCACGATACCTTTTTGGCCGAGCTTGAAAAAATTGAGTCCGCTGAAAATAATTTGCTCAAACAGGCCCGCGAATATTTAGATAAATCCAAAATGCACCAAATTTTGCACCACATTAATACTCTTAAATAAGCTTATGAAAAGAAAAGAGGGCGGCGCAGCGCCTAAAGAATTTAAAGACAGTAAGCTTGCTGAATATAAAGCTGATGCCATTATTGTGGTCCCTCGGAATGGTAATTGGGTAGAAGCCAGAGTCATGCCTGGTCAAGATCCAGTGGTGCAAGGTGACAAATTAAAATTACTAGTTTCGTTTGATACCAAAAACGCTACTAATCCAGAAACAATTTCAGTTGATGAGCCGCCTGAAATAGTAGCCTTCACTAATAGTGAATCTTTTTCTGACGCGTTGGGTGCCGTGCCTGGTGTTTTTGTCATTGAAGACATGACGGTAATTGCCAAGGATGGAACCATTTCCTATGATGTGCGCCAGCCAGACAATACTATTGTTAAAGGGGTGCCACAGGAATTACTTGTGGCTTACAAAAAAGCTTTGGATCTTGAGGAAAAAGTTCGGGCCCAAGAAACTGACTTAAAGTCATTACCAAAAATGGAACGCCGCAAACTTTCCGAACGGCGTGATGAAATTCGTGATGAAATTTTTAAAATTACCAGTGAAATTCCTGATGTCCAGGCCATGCCTAATTATGAGCCAGGTGCAATCGATTTAATTTTGTCCAAAGTAAATGGTTTACACGAAAATGCTGAAAAAGCCGTTGAGCAATTTGAACGCACTTTACAGCAAACCCTTCAAACTGCTGAACCAGACAAGAAAATGAGTCACGCTGATTTTAATTTTTTCAAACACACTCGTGAGGAAATTAAAGATCCATTAAAACACCGGGCTAATTTACGGGAAAGTATTTATGATAGTATTCAGCGCAAAGAAGCAGAGGCTGACGCAGAATACCATGCTGTTTTGGATGAAAAAATTGCTGAAGCAATGGATGAATATGACCGAAAATACGCGGCATACTTGGCAGAAAAAAAAGTGTTTGACGCACTACCCCCGCCAAATCCTAAAGATAAAAATAAACCTCAACCACCAAAAGAACCGGCTAAAGTAAATATAGCTGCGATTAAATTAGACGATGATCAAGAAAGACAATTCAAACAAAAAAAAGCCGAAGCGCCTGATGGAGCCTATGGTAATGCGTTTGAAGTTTTATCGAATGATACAACAAACAAATATTCCCAAGAACTGGTTGCGCAGGTAGTTGCCGAACGTCGACGTCAAGCAGCTTTGGATTTGGCTGAACAAATTCCTGGAAGAAGGGTGGAAAAGTTTAATGTTGGTCAGCCAGATGAGTATTTTGACTATAATGATAAATTGGATGATATTCACAGTACGATTAGTAAAAAAACGCGTGACATCTTAAAAGGAATTCTAGAGTCTGACGACGTAATCAAAACTCCAGAAAACGCTAAAGTGTTTAATTTTGACGATCAAACCGATGCTCTGCTTACCGAAGCTGAACGGTTGTTAAAAATGATCCCCAAAGAAACTGATGGTAAAACTCCCAAAGCTGGTTATGAAAAAGCAGCCAGTGATCTAGTCACCACCAAAGGGTTGGTTAAAGAATTAAAGGGAAATTTGGCTGACTTAGATAAGGCCCAGAAGCACGGACGAGTAGGGGTAGGTGCGACTCAGGACCAGCTCAACCAGGCTCGCGTGGAAGAGGTGGCTGGCTACCAAGAAAGTTTGAGTAAATTGGAAAATGAAATTTACAAAAAACTATATAAAGAAAAACGTGCGGAAGTACCAAAAATTAAGTCAGTTGAAAATCGTAAGGACATTGACCGGACACTAGACCTCCCGGCTACGGTAGTTGAGAATTTGTTGCTTTTACGCCGTGATAAAATTAAAGAAGCTGCGCGTTTGCTCTTAGAAGATGATAAGAAGGCTGCGGAAGCAGTTAAAAATATTTTTGCTAAAGACGAACCTGATCCAGATACTCTGGCTTTACTCCGCCAACACGGAATTAATGATTGGGATATTTTCAAAAAAATGTGGGACGAAAAATTAGCAGAAAAAGCCTCTGGTGTTTTAAAACATGCTTTAGATGGTAATTTGAATTCTCGATTAGCCAAAGAAATTTCTACAACTGAAAAAATTAAAGCTGTAAAAGGTCAAATTGCTTTCCGGGCCATTTCTACAGCCGCGTTGGTCGGAGTAACTGCGGTAAAAGTCAGTGCTTTGGCCGCTGCCGTAGTAGGCACAGGTGGTTTGGCTGGGGCCGCGGCTTTGGCTGGAACAGTGGCCGGTGGTGCGGCCGGTGGGGCGGTGCGTGGGTGGCTAAACAGAAAGATTTTTGAAAGTAATTTCATGAAAGACCGCACCGCGCGGCTCATGCACGAACTGGAAGAAAAAAAACGCCATCAATTATTCGATAAAATTTTGGAAGAATGGTTTGCTGATTCAGCTAATGAATTAGAAGGTGTGCCAATGATGGCCGCGATTATTAGTGAACAGATTGAAAAGCACACTGGTGTTGCGCAAAAAACTCACGATGAGGGACCAATGTTAGTTTCCCTGGAAGCTGAACAATTGTATGAAACAGCTTTAGCCCGCATGGAAGTAGAGCCAGATAATGACACTAAGCGCAAATTGCGTTTAGCAATTGCTCGGATTCACGAAAATGGGGGGAATATTGAAAGGGTGGCTTTGGGCGCAGCTGAACCAAAGGTTATTACCATTCTCGAAGATTTACTCAAAAATTACGCTGGTAAAAATGGGGTGGGCGCGGCCGCGGTCTCTGGTGCTGTAGTCGCCACTGCGTTTGCGGCTGACAGTACTTTGACCCGCGCGATTATGGGAGCGGCCATTGGTGCAACAGCTGGTTGGCGTTTAGGTGAGCACCGCGAAAAAAAGATGGCCTTAGAAACCAGTGCCCAGCATTTGCGGGGACGCGTGGACATGGTCCGGACGCTTAATAAACAGGCACTGGAAATGTCTGATACTAATTACATTTTTAATCACCCTGATCGTGAAGAATACCAAACTAATGTTCTGCAATTAAAACGCCTGCTACATGGTACGGGCGAATCAAGTGAATTGGCCGCACTTTGTACAATCAGTGTTGATGATCACGGTGAAAGAAAAATTGAAATCAATGAGGGTCTAATTGCACTAATCAGAACCTCAGTCGCTGATGCAGAGAAATTTGGAATTTTCAATGAAAAAGGCGCTGATCGGGTGAAACCAAAAAAAGTTTTAGAAACATTGAATAAAACTGGTGATCAATTAGAAACGGCTGCGCATCATGACGCCCCAGACCTGTGGAAAAAATTTATCAAAACCGCTAAGAAAGTTGGCTTTGCTTCAGCGGGTGCGGCTGTAGGGGCAACTACTGCTCTAATTATTGGTGCAACTTTTCAGGGGATTAGAAATCTTATTTTTGGTCACCAGATTGATGAAGCTGACTTACGTCAGGCTTTATCAAGTAATACAGCCTTATCTGATACAGAAAAACTTACTGTTCTACAAGCTCTAAAATCCGAAGTGACTGGCACACCCACTGACTTGCAAGCTGAACAACCAACTGTGGGTATAAAATTTGCAGCTGAAACTACTGGTCTCAAATCCGAATCAACTGGTCTTAAAATGAATAATTCTGGGGCGTCGGGTGGTCGTAGCGCCGAAGACTTTAAACCTATTAAGTCTGTGTCAGCGAATAAGCCTGTTGAAACTCCTGAGACAAAAATTACTGAAACCAAAACTGTAGAAAAAATAAAACCTAGCCCAGCTGAGGTGAATAAAGAGGTCAAAACTAAAGTAACGAACCCTTCAGAAGAAGCTCCTGACCAAAATAATAAAACTGTCGAAAATACAGTACCAGGCGGCGAACAATTTAAAGAGATCATGAAAGACTTACAAGACTTGCGCGGCGAAGTGGTTAGATTGAATAACCCGGAAATGGTCAGATACTTGGGCCAAGGCCAGCAAGTGTATAAAGAAATTTTACAAAAAGTAGACGCGGCAATTGATTCTCTTAAGGCTAATCCCTACAAACACCCATGGGTAAAATATGACGCTAATTGGTTGATAGATAATTTAGAAGAGGATAAGACTTTGCTTTTTGCGGCTCCTGACCAAAAAATCGTGGCCCATGGCCATGCACTCATGTATACCGATGACAGCGGACCAGCCTACTGGTACGATTCAACTAAGAATTTTGTTCAAGCTGGGAAGAACTTAACTATCGAGAACCTAGACACCAGCGGTCGGGTTTTATCAGCTCAAACCTTTGCTATTAAAGATATTGTGTTTGATCCAGAGACCCAAAGCCTCCGGGTAGAGTCCGAATAAGGGGCAGGGGATAAAGGTGATATATAAAATTAGGCTAATATTAGCCTAATTTTTGTTTTCTATCCACAAGTCCTGCCTGGAAGCTTGACAAACTCGCCAAAAAATGCTATACTGGCCAGTTCTAAAATTAAGATAAATTGTGTCTTCATTAAGGTAGCCCACATTCTCGGTCCCTGCAGAAAACAGCAAGTACTGGTGTTTTCCCCAGGTACTGTGAAAACAGTCCCACGCTCTTTAAACCCTACTGGAACTACTGCCCCCCCCTGCATTGGACCGAAGATCATAAGATTTATGGCTTTTGGTCCCGTGCAGGAGGGTTAACACTCCTGGCCCCTCAAGGGCAATCTGCTGGCCGCGGTTCTGCGGTCAAAAGATTACCCTTGCAACACGGTGCAAGGGGTGCAGTATCGACAACACGACAACACGACGAGGTACCTCCATGGCTAGCTCCACGACCCCGGCTCCCGCTACCCCGGCTCCCGCTACCCCGGCCGATTCGGGCAGCAGCAAGTCCACCATCGCCCTCGTGGCTCTCATCTTCGCCACCCTCGCCCTCGGCGTCGGCGTCTGGAGCCTCTTCCTGGGGCCCGGGCACGACGACCTCCAGGCGACGCGCGACGCGATCCACGACGACCTCGCCAGCCAGCTCAAGAAGAAGGTCGGCGCCGAGGATCTCGAGATCGTGGCGAAGAGCGTCAAGGGCCTCAAGGACGAGCTCGCCGGCAAGGCGGACAAGTCGGCCCTGACCGAGCTCGAGTCGGCCCTGGCGATGAAGGCCAACGCGACGGCCGTCGAGACGGCGCTTGCCGGCAAGGCGGACAACTGCGCGCTGGACTCCCTCCGCAAGGACGTCGACACCGTCAAGGACGACGTGAAGACCGCGAAGGACGATGCCAAGCTCGCGAAGGCCGCCGCTCGTCGCGCCTCGGGCCTCGCGCTCGCCGCCGAGCGCCGCATCGTGACCCTGGTCGCGGTCGCGCAGCCGCCGGCGTCGGCGCTCGCGAACGCCCCGGTCGGCGAGCCGACGCTCGACCTGAGCGCCGGGAAGTAGTTCCGAACCATACCTGAGACGGGGTTCAACCCGTGGCCGGCCACTGCATCGAGCGGTGGCCCGGTCCGGGAGTCTCAGATCCTCGCGCGGCGTTCGAAAGAACACGCGCGGGGGTCACAACTATCTTTCCTTCCTAGAAGGGGAGATTGAGTGACTCGTTCATTACAAATAGAAGAAGTAAGCGACAAGGGCAAGCAGAGAATAAAAAATTGTTTTTTGCTTGCCCTTGTCGGTTGTTATTCGTCTGTCCGTCCCCTGTGCGGGGCGGTATGGGGATTAATCCTCATAGCACGCTTTGCGTGGCGGACGGGCGGACGGCTCGGGTACTCACCTCTGGCTCTGGAGAATGGCATGAACGCCAAGACTCTGGCGGCGATCCTCATGATCGTCGCGGCCGGGCAGGTTGCCCGCGCCGAAACCGTGACTGGTTACCTCAACTGTCCGAACGGGCAGAAGCTGATCAAGGAGATCGAATGCACCCCGGGCGAGACGGTCACCGCGACCGCGACCTGCCCCGGGAGCACCCGAAAGATCCAGAACAGCATGGTCTGCCCCTCGGTTCCGTATCCGGTCGTCGACTGGAACATCGGCGCCGGCGGCTACTTCATCGACGCGAGCGTCGATGGGGGTGCCATGGGCGGGGGCATCGAAGTCGTCGTGGGGATCTACCCTCGTCTCGGCTACGATGCTCTCCGGTTGTTCGCTCAGGCGGGCGTGGGAGGCCTCTTCACCGAGGACCTCGAGGCGACCGCTACCACCGAGGCGATCGGACTCCAGTTCCGCTTCACGGACTGGTTCTGGCTCCGCGCCGCTGCGCGCCATCGCATCGCTTTCCTCGGCGACGGCGACCTGTTCAACGGCGTCGCTGGTGAGATCGGACTAACCTTCACCATCGCGCGTCACTGGCAGATCGACATCGCCGGCGCCGGCGGCAAGGCGTGGCTCCCGATCTCCGAGGAGGTCGGTGGTCTCGACGCCCCGGCCGGGTACGACGACGGCCCTAGCAGCTTCGAGATCCACAAGGGCAGCGGCGCCTTCGGCAGCGGCTCGCTGACCTTCACCTACTTCTTCCCCTAGCTCGCACCCCAGTGGTGTCCACGCGAGCAACCGTGTTCCTGCCCCTCGAAAGAGTGGGTCGGGATCGGTCCGGACACCCTCGCGCGTCGAAAGATGCGCGGGATCCCTCCAGATCAATAATTAGTTGTTGGCCTAGAGGGGTCAGAAATGGCTAAGATTAGCCAAAAAACCACGTTATCCTCTTGACAAAAAGACCAAAAAGTGCTATACTTTCGAGTTCTAAAATTAAGTGTCGACCGTGCTTTCGGCCTAGGGAAAGGGCATAAGGCACGCGCGATACGCGCGCGATCTTTAAAACTTACGACAAATAAAGAACTATACCTAAGGGGTATTGAGCCAAGAAACATTCTTGATTCAGTACCCCTTAGGAACGCATGACGTCAACCGAATCCGAAGGGTACCGGGTCTCACAAGGACCTGGCTCAGCCCGCGGCTGAGGTTCGATGGCATGCCACGTGACTACCTTTAGAAGAGGTTACCATGAAGAATGTGATGAAGGCCTACAGCCTCATCTTGGCCCTCCTGGTCGGCGCCTGCGGCGACGGACAGGGGATCAACACCAACACCTCGCGTCCGGCCTCGACCGCCGGCGACCTCAACGCGAACGGCGTTCCGGACCGGTTCGACGTGTGCCCCAACTACGTGGGTCCCGTCGACTGGACCCCGGTCTCGCCGGACAGCGTGATCGTCTGCTCGGCCGACGCCGACTGCCTCCTGAACGGCGACCCCTCGAAGCTCGCGAACGGCAAGATGACGCCGGTCGCCAGCAACAAGGGCGTCAGCTCGCCCGTCGGAGTCTGGTGTGAAGCGGGCATCTGTCAGATGCAGCGCGACACCGACCTCGACGGCGCGGGGGACGTCTGCGAAGAGGACGACGATCAGGACGGCATCGCGGATGACGTCGACGTCTGCCCCCTCGTCAAGGACCCCCACCAGGAGGACAACGACAAGGACGGCAACGGCGACGCGTGCGACGACGACGACGACAACGACGGCATCCCCGACACGACCGACAACTGCCCCCTGGTCGCGAACAGCGACCAGAAGGACACGGACGGCGACAAGAAGGGTGACGTCTGCAGCGGCGACGACGACGGTGACACGATCCCCGACACGACCGACAACTGCCCGCTGACGAAGAACCAGGACCAGAAGGACACGGACGGCGACAAGCTCGGCGACGTGTGCGACCTCGACGACGACAACGACGGCGACCCTGACCTCACCGACTGCAAGCCGCTCGACCCGACGATCTTCGTCGGCCAGGACGAGCTCTGCGACGGCAAGGACAACTCCTGCGACGGCAAGACCGACGAGGGGTTCCAGGACACCGACACCGACGGCGAGGCGAACTGCACGGACACCGACGACGACGCTGACGGGAAGCCCGACACGACCGACAACTGCCCCCTGGTCGCGAACAGCGACCAGAAGGACACGG
>CAZFKS010000002.1:115678-156052 GCA_964519725.1 uncultured Gammaproteobacteria bacterium | reverse complement strand
GACCTGGTAGCTCAGCTGGTAGAGCAGCAGCCTTTTAAGCTGATGGTCGCGGGTTCGATCCCCGCCCGGGTCACACCGAAACATCCTTTATAATACAAGGATGTTTTTGTTTAAAACAAAACCACCCGTTTTCCTCCTGCCCAAATTCCAAATATTTAGAATCTGAACAGGCGTCGGGTGGTTGTTGTTTCCTCCGTAGCACTGCGAGCATCTTGCCCTAGGACGAGAATGCCTCGAGCGCGGTACGCACGGCCTGCCGGTCATCCGGCTTTTCGACGTACACGTAGACTGTTTGAATTGAGCCTCCTTTGGCCATCGTAACTCTGAGAGCGGTATCGAGGTTGGGTGCATCCATGCACTTAACCTTCAATTGCCCACTAGGCTTACGAACCCCATTTTCAATGATTGCCAGAGTAATCTTCTTCACGCAGGACATCTTCGCAGCTGCGTCGACCACATGCACAGCACCATCAAGGACGGTACTGTGGGTCCCAGTGAATTTTCCACCGCTCCGATGGAGATCTTTTTTGGGCACAGAGCACCTCACACGCAGTGGAGAGAACCCCTCAACTCTCTTCATATCGCGTGAAAGCAAACAAACCTAAACAGCACAATATAAGCTAAAAAAGCTATATTGTCAAGAGGAAACAAGCTTCACAACACTTGGAAAGTTCTTTTTTGTGGTAATTCACAGCTTCACATTCAAACCATCTTGACATTTTGGCTAAAATAAGCTATTATTCGTCTCAGTGGCTCAGGCTAGACCGCACGGCGCGGTCGCCCAGCCCTTTCGGGGACCCAATGAAAATCCGGATCGAGATCCAGGAGTGGGCCATCACGTCCACTCCCAAGCCAACGACCACGGCGGAAGCCGTCAAGAAGGAGGCCAGAGCACTTCTGCTCCGGCCCGTCTGACGGTTCCCCCCCCACCGCCCGCGCATAACCTGCGCGGGCGTCTCCATTTTTATAGACTTTTTTTACTTTTTAATACATAATTCTTATGTATTTTTTATTTTTATTGCTATGAGTACCTATTCCCCAGAAGACCTTAAAAAAAGAGAAGACATATTTAAAGAATATGCTGACAAAAGAAAACAAAAAAGAGAATCAGACCCTACCCCTCTGGTAGATACCACCGAGCAAGACCTGGAAAAAAATCAAATTGCTCAAGAAATGGCCGGGAAATTGTTTGATCGGGCCGATACGATTGATGAGGCTGACTATAAGAAAATCTCTACCCTATCTGACCTGCGGGGCCTGATTGGAAGATTAGACCAAGAAACTTTAGAAAAAATTAATACTGACCTCGCTTCAGAAGGGAAAAATCCAGAGGAGATCATTAAACTGCTCAAAGAAATGGTCAGTGGTGTAGATAAATCCACCAAACTACAAAACCGGGCGGCCCTTAGTGACTCACTCCGCCAAACAATCATTGAATTAATCGGGACCAAAGATACCACTGAGCGAGAGGAAAAAATGCGCCGCAGTGGGATGATTTATTTTGATGTTCGCGGTCTTAAGATGGTTAATGATTCAAGAGGTGACCATGCCGATGGCGATGCTTTTATTGCGCTCGTGGCTTCTGTAACTAAACTTGTGAGCGAACAAATATTCACCAAAGTTCTTGGCGAGCAAACGATTGGTGGAATTTTTCGCGATGGTGGTGATGAGTTTGCCATTACCTTTCAAGACTCTAATCACGACTTAGAGCAAACAATGACTGAAGAAAAAATTCGTGAAATTTTTCCAGAAACAGTTCCTATTACTAGAGAAACAGATGGTCAGACCGATGATTTAGAACTAAGAGACCTCGCCGTGAATATATTTAATTCTCTTAAATCTAAAGGTGAAGCAAACGTTACCTTAATTAAAATTCTGTCAGAAGTTTTAAGCCAAGTATTACTTTCGCAGAAATTTGTTAGTGAGTTATATCCACGAGAAGTTATTGAAAACCACCTTAAAAAGGGTAATCCTGAGTATACCAATTCAGCTTTGGCTGATTTTGACCTACCTCTTATTACTGCCCAAGGCGCACAGTCTAATTACGAAGTATTCCAAAAAACCAAGGCTAGTTTTTATAAAAAAATTCTGCCTCAAGAAAAAATTGATCAACTTGATGCGGCCGGAGTAGTCAATATTTTTATGAGTGCCATGCGTTTGTCGGCTGACCAAAAGTCTTATGATGCTAAAAATTACCAAAACCGAACTTGGATGGAGTCTAAAGATCCCTTCCAACAATTACTTATTGATTTAGTTTCTAGAAACGAAATTACGGTTGCTTACGCCGAATCTCTCCGCGAAGCTAAAAATATCATTGTTGATATTCACGAGGAAAAAGGAATGTTAACTGAAGAATTAGCTAAAACCTATCAGTTAGCCAAAGAACGAGAGTCTGAGTGTGACAAGCTAAAGCAGGAATTAGAAAACACCTATCGCCTTCTTGAGCAAAAAATGACCGAGCTAGAGCAAGTACAGGCTCGGATTGCTCGGATTGATGAGGAAAAACATAACCAACTTAACCCCGACTTAACTGATGGTGGTGGAATTTAGTATGGAGCAAATTTTGAAGTTATTATCAGTTTTGCAGCTGACTAAACAACAACCGCTGACTGGCTATAGTGTGGCTGGAATCAAATTGAGCGAACTCCCTACCCTGGCCGAACACCAGTATGCTTCAGCACTCTCCGCTCTTCTTCTCAGCCCAAAATTTACTGCCAGTGGAAGCGCAGTAGACATACAGAAAGTAGTGTCCATGTTATTAATTCATGATCTAGGCGAACTTTTCGGCGGGGATATCGCTTCGCCACTCAGCCGTGCTTATCCAGAACTGCGTGATTTCAAAGATAAAATTGGTGATCGAGCGATTGACCTGTTATTCCGCAATTTAGACGAGGCTGATAAAGATTATTTCAAAAATTTGTTCAATGAATTTGAGCACGGTAACAGTGATGAAAAATGGGTTGGAAAAATTTTTGACCAACTTGATCACCAGTTATTTTTGGAACACCACAATCACGAACAAACCCAAACCAAAAGTGCAACTGCCTACCGCCCGGATTTTATTAAAAATCATATCTACAATTTAACTGAAAAAATTACTGATGAGCCAACTAAAAAAGTGATGCAAGAATTAGTGCAAACTTTTATTACTAGCTACTTTCAAAAAGGTTTTATCGGTCTCAATGAGTTACTATAAAATAAAAAAGCCCTCGGTCGAGGGCTTTTTTGCATCTAAACTTTAGAGCGTAATGTCCATGCCATCATTTGATGGAGTGACTTTGAACACACTGTCAGTGAATTCCCAGAATTTACCTTGTTCACGGGCACATTCTGACATGTTAGCTTCAGCCCGGGCTTGTTGGTGCAAGCTGTCGAGTGGGAAATGGCGGTAAACCCATTTTACATCTTGTTCATGAGCGGCCATGACTTGTTGCATGGTGTTGTGGAATTGCTTACAGAATGGACATTCAAAATCTGAGTATTCGATCAAAGAAATCTTAGCACTGGTGTTGCCACGAACCACTTCGTTCTTAGCATCAATGGCGCGGACGGTTAATTTTTCCGCTTGTGGTAAGTCAGCAGCATTAGCCACTGTTTGACCCAAGAGTTTTTTAATTACCCCATCAACCACGGCAAATGGATACGCGCCTTTGATTGGAATAGTTTCCCCTTTTGGTCCAACCACAATCATGTAAGGAGTACCTTGGCCACCAGCATTTTGGGCTTCGGTTTCGTCGGCTTGAATTTTACTGGCGTATTTTTGTGATTCAGTACAGGATTTAAATTGGTCATAGTCTAAGCCCAGACCTTTGGCAATGTCAGCGATCTTTGGGCCATTGGCGCCTTGGCCAACTTTCCCAGTGTCAACTGTATCAACGGTTGCACCGCGTGAAGAGCCAAAGCTCACCCCGCCGAGCACCATTGGGAGTAAAATAAAGAAACCAATTGTACACAGGGTCATAATTCCGCCCACCAAACCAACGGCAAAAATTTGCCCTGGAGACAGACTGCTAAAGACTGAGCTTTTGTGTTCGTCCATAGATAAAATGATTAATAAACTGGGTAAATTGTACCATAGGTTGTAAGGGGCGGCTATGTGTGGATAACTTGTCAGATTAGGCTGCGAGTAATACAATACAAAGAGCGAAAAATTTCATTTTTAATTCTGCCCCTATGTACGAAGCAAAAAATTTTGACCACCTCCTTGGGACGCCTGGTTTTAGTGACCAAATTTTAAAAAATCATTTTACCCTGTACCAGGGGTATGTGATGAATACCAATAAAGTTAATTCGATTTTGGATGAACTTTTGAAAAGCGACAAAGTTAGTACGCCGGAGTATGCCGAATTGACTCGCCGCTTTGGTTGGGAATTTAATGGGATGCGGTTGCATGAGTATTATTTTGGAAACATGACTAAGGAAGCAGGGGCAATGAGTGCTGATTCTAAGTTAGCACAAAAAATTACCAGTGAATTTGGTTCACTTGAACTTTGGGAAAAAGATTTTAAAGCCGTCGCCGCGATGCGCGGAATTGGTTGGGCGATTCTGGCGTATGATGAAGCTGGTGACCGCTTATTTAATGTGTGGATTAATGAACACGATGTTGGTCACCTAGCCGGAGCCAAGCCAATTCTGGTCATGGATGTGTTTGAACACGCGTATATGCTCGACTATGGTGTAAAACGCGCGGATTATATTACGGCGTTTTGGAATGTGATTGATTGGAAAGTAGTGGAAAGTCGATTCTAATCTAAAAGAAAAACCCTCCGTAAGTGGAGGGTTTTTTAATTCTTTAATAATCGCGAAGTTTATCAATCACATCCAGCTCTTTAATCTTATCAAGGGCTTTAGCTTCAATCTGACGAATACGTTCACGGGTGACGCCAAATTCTTTACCCACTTCTTCCAGAGTGTGAGTTACGCCATCAACAAGACCAAAGCGCATTTCGAGAATTTTACGTTCGCGTGGGGCCAAGTCTTCAATCGCGTCTTGAATGTAGCCTTTGAGCAGTTCTACACCAGCCGCGGTGGAAGGACTAATGTTTTTGACATCCTCAATAAAGTCAGAGAGTGATGAGTCATCATCATCGTCATCGCCAACCGAAGTTTCGAGTGAAACTGTGTCTTGAGAAATTTTAATAATGTGTTTAACTTTTTCAATATCCTCGCCCATTTCTGCAGCAATTTCTTCTGGGGTGGCATCACGACCTAAATCTTGAAGCAGCCGACGTTCAACTTGTTGCAAACGGTTAATAGTTTCCACCATGTGCACTGGAATCCGAATGGTACGGGAGTGATCAGCGAGTGCACGGGTAATCGCTTGGCGGATCCACCAGGTGGCGTAGGTAGAAAATTTGTAACCTTTGCGGTAATCAAATTTTTTCACGGCGCGGAAAAGTCCAATATTTCCTTCTTGGATCAAATCCAGGAGTGACAAACTCTTGCCCACAAATTTTTTAGCAATTGACACTACCAAACGAAGGTTCGCCTCAATCATTTTGCGCTCAGCGTCCTTATCACCGCGCTCTTTGCGCTTGGCCAGCGCAACCTCTTCTTCCATACTAAGAAGCGGTACTTTACCAATTTCCCGGAGATACATTTGAATTGAGTCCTGGGAAATACTGGCCAAATCAAAGTAACCCTCATTTACATCAGGCTGCTCACCCTGTAAACCCGTGACAATTTCTTCTTTTTTTGTATTGAGGCCAAGCAAATTTTCCTGCACGGCCACTAAATTAATACTATTTTTATCCAGTAAATTAATAAAATATTCGTACGTTTCAATGTAATGTTCCAGGCGCGGAAATACTGCCAGTACTTCGCGTTCAGTCAAAAAGCCCCGATTCCGGCCTTTGGTAATCAGGTGTTTAATTTGCTCGTCGGTTGGTTCAGTAAGATCTTCTTCAGAAACCACAGTTTCTGGGCGCTTGTTGGTAGCAAAAACCCGTTTGGTCGCAGCCGGCCGACGCATAATTGGGCGCGCTGGCTTAACTGGCTTTTTTACTGACACGGGCTTTTTGACTTGGGCCTTTGCTTGAGCCTTGGCAGGCTTACGCTTGGTCACCAAATTACGCGCCGCTGACTTGATTTTGGCAGCAAGTTTCTGAGGCATGTTAATTAATTAAATGATCTGGTTGAATTCAGTGAGCAGCTGATTGAGCTTAGCCGTATCTTTGGCATACTCGGCCTCTTTAATGGCCGCGCTCAGCGCCGCCATACGCTGCTTTTTCCCTTCGCTGCTAATTGTTTCCTGTAAAACTCTAGCCTCTGACTCAGCCTCCTTGGGGCTAAAGCCAAAAAAATCCATGTCTCCTTTGAGGAGCAGGACATCCACTAAATTTTGTGAACCTCCGGATTCAGGTGTTTCACAGGCACGGAGTTCTGATAATGACAAAGGGTTATTTGGAGTATACTTATTTTTTAGAAAAAGGTAAAGAGGTTCGTAAGGACCACCCTGAAAGGCTGGCGCCAGATTTGGGTTTGACCAGGTAATATTTAGCTTAACCTCGCTAAATTTAAGCTGTAAGGCCAGGAGACGCTCCCCCAGGGTGCCTAGGCGGGTCAAGGGCACGGCCTTTTTTGGGGTCTGAGCTGGGCTTTCGTCAGCTTGGACGCGGCGCGGATTTTTCGCAGTTTTCCGAAGCTCAGTTAAATTTTCCCGGAGCACACTCATTTCTGCACCCAAACGGCCAGAAATTTGGGTGAGCCAAAAATCCCGCTCTAGAGCATACGGAATCCGGCCCACTTCAGTCAGCATATCATTGACTGCGGCCTGGCGGTCGCGCGGATTGGTCATATCCCGACCGACTAAACTTTTTTCAATAAACCACTCCATCACGTCGCGGGCTTTGACCACTGACTCAAACCAGACCTCTTTATTTTTTTTCAAACATTCGTCCGGATCTTTACCTGCACCCTCAGGAATACGAATCACTTTGACCGACAAGCCAGCCTCACGCGCAATATCAATCCCCCGTTTAGCAGCATTTTGCCCGGCCGCATCAGCGTCAAAAGCCATGGCGAGGTTTGGTGTGTACCGTTTTAACATTTCTACCTGCTGTTCAGTCAGGGCCGTACCACTGGTGGCCACTACATTGGTCATGCCGGCTTGGTGACAAGCAATCACATCCATTTGCCCTTCAACCAAAACTGCCAAATCTTTTTCTTTAATCGTTTTTTTGGCTTTGTTTAAACCAAAAATTACGCGCGACTTGTCATAAGTTGGCGATTGCGGTGTGTTTACATATTTGCCGCCTGAAGTCTCTGTTTCTACCAGTACGCGCCCCGTAAAACCTACCACACTGTCATGCACATCCCAAATTGGGAACATGACCCGGCCGCGAAAGCGGTCATAATACCCGCGACCACTAGTGCGATCAGCACTGTCGCGTTTAATGGTCAGCCCACTCGCGACCAGGTCATCAACCGAAAAACCTTTTTTAAGTAAATATTTGGTGAGTAACTCCCACTGATCAGGAATAAAACCAATTAACCAATTTTCAATGGTCTCATCAGTCAGGCCGCGCTGTTTTAAGTAGGCGCGGGCTGGTTCAGCGGCTGGGAGTTTAGTTAAAATGTGGTGAAAAAATAAGGTCGCGGCGCGGTTAATATCTTTAATTCGAGTTTTTTGACTGGTTTCTTCTTTATTAATACCTTTGTCTTGCAAAACCACACCCGCGCGATTAGCCAAAAACTGCAGCGCTTCGCGAAATTCCATGTTCTCCATTTCTTGCAAAAAAGAAAAAATGTCCCCACCCTTGGCACAACCAAAACAATGCCAGCTTTGGCGCTCGCGGTTAACCATAAATGATGGACTTTTTTCATGGTGAAATGGACAGAGGCCTTTATGGTTCACACCAGCTGGCTTTAGCTGCACATATTCATTGATAAAGTCCACGATGTCAAGTTTGTCTTTGATGAGTTGGGTGTCAGACATGAGGGTAGACTAACGGTTTTTAGGACTTTTTACAAGCTAATAAATTAAGGCTAAATCTTGACAAAATTATGAATTTACTGAATGATTGTTCCATTCACCGCGGAGGTCACGATGTACGGCTGTGAGTATCAATGTGCCACCTGTGGCGTTCCGATCGGTCAGATCGCTGGCCGCTGCAAGTTCTGTCTCGATCTAGATCGAGAGGGTGCGGCAGCGTTCGAGGCCCTGCTGCTTGGCGACGAGCCGAGCGAAGCGGCTGAGTCCATGCCCGCAGCAAGGAACCTCTGGGCTGATTTCACAGCCTGGTTCCGTCACAAGACGGGCAGCACGGCACGCAAGAAGTAGCGCCAATGCCCAGGACGGGCCGTGGAAAGCGAGGTACAAACACCCGACGACTGCGTTTGTTTAGAAATTTTCTAAGTAGACGCGGAGGTCGGGTGTTTTGTTTTGGCAAAAATGTTCAATTTTAAAACCCCAGCTTGAACTGTACGATGGTAGCGTACAGTTCAAGGGAGGAATTTTTTTACCTTACAAAATTGTAAAATAAAACACCCAAGTCGGGGTGTTTTATTTTTGTTAATATTTATGGACTAACTTTTGTCCCCACAAATTTTTTCCCAGTGAGCGCTTTAGCCACTTCGCCGAGATTATTACCATTCATAATTGACACGGTCATTTTATTTTTTTCGGCCACCCCACTCGCAATTGGGTCAAACGGTGCATTTTTGCCTGGATCCCAGGTGTAACCAACCACATTTTTCCGAAAATCTTTCCACGAAATCGTTTCAATTTTCACAGCATCTTTAAACTTGTTTGGGTCTTTAGTGTAAACAAAATCAATGTTTGATAAATTCAAAACTTCTTTGGCCCCATAGGTTTTAGCAAACATCACCGCGTCCATGTCAGTGGAGTGTCCAGGTTTTTCACCACCAGCCAAAATAATTGGCATTTTAGTAGCCACTTTTTTGCGATTATTAGTTATAACCGTTTTGTGACTGTAACCATCAAAGAGCACACGAACAAGTTCAGCGTTGAGTAAGGTGGTTTTAATTCCAATCCAATCTAAATCATCTTTGGTAACTTTGCCAAATTCGCGGGCTGTATTTTGGTAAGTGCGACAAGTGGCGCCGCCACCAATCACAATCACAAACTTCTCCCCTTTTTTCACTTCTTTTAAAATTAAGGCACGGAACTTTTTCAAAAACGCGAGGTCAAAACCAGTTTTGGGAATAATAATTGAACCGCCCACGGAAATAATTTTCATACTATTGTTTTTTGGCTGTGCTATTGGTATTAATTTTAGTGGCCACTAATTGCAAATTTAATTGGGAAATTTCTTGATTCTTTTTATCAACTTCAGCCTGGAGTGAGGTATTAATCGTATTGAGCTGAGTGACTGTGTTTTGGAGTTGAGCAATGTATTCTTTTTGCGCTTCGACTTGCTGCACTAAAACTGGCCGCGGCCGAGTGACGTCCCACATGGTGTAAATGAATAAAACCAAAGCCGAGGTAATGAGCGCAGTGACAACCACAACCCAACGAAGATCTGGGTGGTGTCGCACATGAGTGACAGGGTGGTGTTGCATATGGGTAAATCTTAGCACAAAAAAATCGGCTTTTCAAATTACGGGTTTTACGCTAGAATCTGAACATATGCTTAAACTCTACAATACCCTTTCGCGCCAAGTTGAGGATTTTACCCCTGGTAACCCAGCTGAAGTTGGCCTCTATACTTGTGGTCCAACCGTGTATAATTTTGTGCACATTGGGAACCTGCGCACCTATGTTTTTGAAGACATTTTACGCCGGGTGCTTCGGGCTGATGGGTACAAGGTCAAACATGTCATGAATATTACGGACGTTGGCCACCTGACTGATGACGCTGATAATGGCGAGGATAAAATGGAAAAAGGCGCGCGCCGCGAAGGCAAAAGTGCCTGGGACATTGCGGAATTTTACACGCAGGCGTTTTTTGCCGATATTCAAAACATTAATATTTTGCGGGCTGATATTATTTGTAAAGCGACTGACCATATTCCGGAACAAGTGGCGCAAGTCGAGGTGCTGACGACCAAGGGTTTGACCTATGAAACCAGTGATGGAATTTATTTTGATACCACCAAACTGGCTGATTATGGCAAACTCGCCCAATTAAGTAAGCAAGAATTGCAAGCTGGCGCGCGCGTGGACATGGGCGAAAAGAAAAATCCGCATGATTTTGCGCTCTGGAAATTCACTCCAGCTGGAGAAAAACGTCAAATGGAATGGGAAGCATTTGGAAAAATGGGTTTTCCAGGTTGGCACATTGAGTGTTCAGCCATGAGCATGAAATATCTTGGCGACCAATTTGATATTCATTGTGGCGGCATTGACCACATTCCAGTCCACCACACCAATGAAATTGCGCAGGCCGAGGGCATTACGGGCAAAATTCCGTGGGTAAAATACTGGCTCCACGGCGAATTCCTCCAGATTAATGGGGACAAGATGGCCAAGTCTGGGGAGAATTTTATTACCCTCCAAACTATTATTGACCACGGACTGTCTCCACTGGCCTACCGCTATTTCCTGCTCCAGGCTCACTATCGTAAACAATTACAATTTAATTGGGACGCGCTCGTGGCCGCTGAAGCTGGACTCGCTAATTTGAAAAAAGAAATTCAAAAACTTGATCAAACTGGACCAAATGACGACAAAGCGGGGGCTGAATTCAAAGCGGCCATTAATAATGATTTAAATTTACCAGAGGCCATGGGTGTGCTGTGGACTTATGCCAAAGAGCGCTCAATTGGAAAAAAAATTGTCGCTGAATTTGATCAAGTACTTGGTTTAGATTTGCTGACCACTGTTTCTGAAACAATTGATATCACCCCAGAAGCGGAAACCTTGCTCGCAGCGCGCGCGACTGCCCGCACTGAAAAAAATTGGGCTGAGTCTGATCGCCTCCGCGACGAACTGGCCAAACTTGGTTACACGGTCAAAGATACTTCGGACGGACAAATACTCGTCTAAATTTTCCTAAATTTAGAAAAAAGTGCTATACTTCTCATAGTATAATTTTTTATGTCAGGCCCAATCAACACTGAAATCCTGACTCCTCGACCAGACCAAATCAAATCACCAGACCGGCCCGCCGAGCAGCCGAATTTTTCCGTTGAAACAGAACAAGCACCAGAACAAAACTTGTCAGTCAATAAAGAAGAAGGATTTTTGGATGATGCAATTAGCAAACTCCGCTCCGCGCTCCGCACCAGCAAGAGAAAACCTGTAATCATGCCGCAAGTGCGTGATGATATTACTTTAAAAATTGAAACGATCATGGCTGAGGGTTTGAACGATGCGTACCGCACCCTGGACCCGCTCCGCCAACAAGAATTTAAACTCAAAGGCGAACAAACTGCTGTAGAAATTCGCTCACTTCTGCAAGAAACGAAAATTAAAGTGAAGAAAATTTTTGAATTACTAATTCTGTGGCTCAAAATGTTGCCAGGTGTGAATCGTTATTTTTTGGAACAAGAAGCAAAAATTAAAACTGATCACATTTTAGCCCTGCACAAACAAAATAAGCATTTTTAAATGTTCACTTTTCTTTTGCAAGTTGCGGTTTTACCCGAAGTGAATGCTGATCCAAATCCAGCCGCAGTTTTATTTTCCACAATTTTATTAGTACTCGCCGGAATCGGTGTTTTACTGGCTCTAATTTTTATTATCCGCGCGATTGTGAAACCAGCTGCGCGCGCCAAAAAAGCCTTTGGTCGCGTAGTGTTACAAATTCAAGTGCCAAAAGAAAAACGCTCAGACAGTGGTACTAGCGCCGATGATCGTCTCGAACAAGTGCGTGAAGAAATTGGGCTCACTGAAACTTTGTTTGCTACGCTCGCTGGCATCAAGCACCACAGCACTATTGGCGCCTGGTTTAGTGGGCGCAATGATCACCTGGCGTTTGAAATGGTGGTGCACCAAAATTTAATTTATTTTTACGTCGCGGTGCCAGTTAAATATCGTAGCTTTATTGAGCAACAAATCACGGCCCAATATCCATACGCACACATTGAAGAAGTTTTGGACTACAATATTTTTGCACCACAAAGTCAAATTGTGGGCGCGTATTTAACTGAAAAAGAAGCCCATATTCTCCCCTTCCGCACTTACAAAACCATGGATTCTGACCCGCTTTCCGCGGTGTTAAATGTGCTCGCCAAAATTCATGATCACAATAGCAGTGCGGCTATTCAATTTGTGGTTAGGCCAGCGGAAAAAAAGTGGCGCCGTCATGGCATTAAAGTAGTGCGTGAAGTTAAACGTGGTGAGTCAATTGAACACGCGATCAAGAAAAATCATTTTTTCAAAGCCCTGGGCTGGTTTTTTCATGGTTTTTCTGAACAAGTACTGGGTAATAAACACGAAAAAACTCAGTATCAAGCCTCAGCCATGGAAGAAGACATGTTAAAAGGAATTGAGGAAAAACTATCCAAAGGTGGTTTAGAAGCTGTGCTCCGCGTGATCAGTGTGTCTGACGATAAAGAAATGGCCCAAATGAATTTAGAAAGTATTTTGAATGCGTTTGCGCAGTACAATTTGTACCGTTATGGCAATGAATTTGAGGCCTTAATTCCGCGCAAACAATCATCGCTCATTCGTGACTTTATTTATCGGTCATTCTTAGAACACCGCGCGTTTGTCATTAATACCCAGGAAATGGCCAGTTTTTGGCACTTGCCGCTCCACTCCACTGAAACCCCAAATATTAAATGGTTAACTGGTCGCCGCGCACCACCGCCATCAAATCTACCAAAAGCAGGACTGCTCTTGGGTCATGTCATGTACCGCGGTTCTGACACTCCAGTGTACATGAAAGAACAAGATCGCCGTCGTCACCTGTACATTATTGGTAAATCTGGGGCTGGTAAATCCGTGCTGCTCGCGAGTTTGGCCAAACAAGATATTTTAAATGGTCATGGTGTTTGTGTCGTTGATCCGCACGGTGATTTAGTGGAAGAAGTTTTGTCACATGTGCCAAAAAACCGAGCTGATGATGTGATTATTTTCAACCCATCAGACATGGACCGGCCGATTGGTCTTAACATGCTCGAAGCCAAAAGTGATGACCAAAAAGATTTTGCGGTTCAAGAAATGATTTCCATTTTCTACAAACTCTTCCCACCAGAAATGATTGGGCCAATGTTTGAACACAACATGCGGAACGTGATGCTCACTCTCATGGGTGACCTCAGTAATCCAGGCACAATTATTGATATTCCGCGCATGTTTACTGACGATGCGTACGTAAAAAAATATTTAGTCAATGTTAAAGACCCAGTGGTGCGCGCGTTTTGGGAAAAAGAAATGGCCAAAACTAGTGACTTTCACAAATCGGAAATGCTTGGGTATTTAATTTCCAAAGTGGGCCGCTTTGTGGAAAATGAAATGATGCGCAATATCATGGGTCAGCAACACTCTGGTTTTGATTTCCGTGAAGTCATGGATAAACGCAAAATTTTGCTGGTAAATTTGGCCAAAGGGACCACTGGCGAAGTAAATGCCAAACTACTCGGTTTAATTATTGTGGCTAAACTGCAAATGGCCGCCCTGGGCCGGGCTGATCAACACGAATCTGAACGTAAAGATTTTTTCTTGTACATCGACGAGTTCCAAAATTTTGTCACTGACTCAATTGCGACCATTTTGTCTGAAGCCCGTAAATACCGGCTTGATCTCATCATTGCGCACCAGTACATGGGCCAATTAGTTGATGATAAAGGCCGCTCAGCCATCCGGGACGCTGTCCTTGGTAACGCAGGTACGATTATGACGGGCCGCATTGGTCCAGACGACGCTGATGTTTTGGTCAAAGAATTTTCTCCAACGTTTGGCGCGTTTGACCTCCTTAATCCCCCACCATTTTCGTATTACACCAAGCTCTTAATCGATAATGAGGCCTCAAAACCATTTAATTTACTCTCTTATCCACCAGTTCAGGGCAATCGCGAGCTCGGTCAAGCTATTAAACAGCTGTCCAGACTTAAGTATGGCCGTGACCGGCGGATTGTGGAGGCGGAAATTATGGAGCGCACCAAACTTGGGGGTGGCGAAAACAAGAGTAAAACTGATATGATAGAAGCATCATTATAAAAAGAAATAATAATATAAATATGGACATGAACACAATTCAAAATGATTTAAATAATATTTTAGGCGATTTAATGCCTGAAGAAAAAAAGTCTGAGCCAGTGGAGGCTGTACCAGAAACAAAACCAGAGGCAGTCGCTGCGCCAAATCAGGAACGCATTATCCGATCACTCCGGGAAATTCAACGCCTGGTGCAAGAAGTTTTAACCGCTTTAAACAGCCCAACTTCATTTACGTCAGCCACCCCAATTGAACGTGCGGTTTCAATTCCCGTTACCACTTCTGACACCCTGGAACTCAATAAAATTCTAGAAGGCCATTTTAATGGTGAAAAAATGATTGGCGATGATAGTCGCGAGTACAATGTGCCGCCAAATTATGCGAGTAAATCCAAGCTCGTCACTGGTGACCGCATGAAATTAACTATTAGTCCAACTGGCGCTTTCATTTACAAACAAATCGGCCCAATTGAGCGCAAACGCGTCATTGGTACCTTGCAGTACGAAGACACTCATAACCGCTGGACAGTAGCTACCCCAGAGGCCACCTACAAAGTCTTACCAGCGTCCATTAGTTTCTACAAGGGCAAGGTTGGTGATGAAGTCATTTTATTTGTCCCAGAACACACCCCGGCTGAGTGGGGCGCAGTTGACCAACTGATTGCTAAATAAAGAATAAAAAAATCCCCCGGTTCAAGACCGAGGGATTTTTAAATTTTTACACTTTTGTAAGGTGAACGTTCAAGAGTTTAGTCATTTCAAACATTGAAACTTGCGCTTGACCATTGAAGAGAACCTTCAATTTATCATCAGCATTGATCATGCGTTTATTTTTTTCATCCTGGAGGTTATTGGCTTTGATATATTCCCACACTTTTTTAACCATTTCACTGCGTGGCATTGGACCTTTTCCAACTACTGCTTCAAGCTCTGGTGAGACATTATATGGAGCCATGAGCGCTGGATTCACCTTTTTATCTGGCATATTATTTAAATAAATAATTAACTTTAGTCATTCTAGCATAGGGCTTGTTTCCCTGCAAGGGAGCCGGTATACTATACCTACCTATGGCACTCTATCACAAACACCGACCCCAGACTTGGGCCAGTATTATTGGCCAAGAAACTGTGGTTACAACCATTCAAAATCAAATCAAAACTGGGCAACCAGCGCATGCCTATTTACTGTCTGGTACCCGCGGGACTGGTAAAACCACCACGGCCCGGTTAATTGCTAAATCATTAAATTGTGAACGCCGGAAAGATGGCGCCAGCGAGCCCTGCAATGAGTGTTCTCAGTGCATGGACATTACTCGTGGCGCCGCTCTAGATGTGATTGAAATTGATGCGGCCAGCCACACCGGCGTGGACACTGTGCGCGAAACTATTATTGAAAACGCACAGTTTCAGCCAACTAAATCTAAGTACAAAATTTTCATTGTAGACGAGGTGCACATGCTCTCAACCTCGGCTTTTAATGCGCTGTTAAAAACTTTAGAAGAACCGCCAGCCAAAACCATTTTTATTTTGGCCACGACGGAAATTCAAAAACTACCAGCCACGATTTTGTCTCGATGTCAGCGCTACACTTTTAAAAAAATTCCGCGTGAACTCATGGCCAAACGACTTGGGGAAATTGTGGCGGCCGAGGGTGTCAAAGCGAGCCCCGATATTATTAACCGCTTGGTTCGGGCCAGTGAGGGTTCAGCGCGTGATGCCGTCAGCTTACTTGACCAAATTATCGCGGCTTCGGGCGCTGAAATTACTGAAGACGATTTAGCCACCGTTATTCCGGTCACTTCACTCAACCGTTTAATTGCTTTGGCGGAGGTGATGAGTAAACGAAATGTAGCGGACAGTTTAACTCATGTGCGTGGGCTTGTGGTTGATGGTGTTTCTGTGACCCAGCTGTTACTTGACCTAGTTGGTTTTTGGCGCGGGCTACTCCTCTATCACTACACCCCGGCACTCGCTTTAACTGAATTAGATGTGAGTGAAACTGGGGCCAGTGATATTAAAAATTTAGCGGCAGTTTTTTCACCCGCCGAATTACTAGGCTTAATTGACTTAACTAATAAACGGTATTTAGAATCGCGTAATGCTTTAATTCCTGAATTACCACTTGAGTTACTAGTGATTGAGGCCAGTGGTGTGAGTGCGAGTAAAATTACCGTGGACACCAAATCAGTCACAACCTCAACGCCAGCTCAAGTACCAAAACCAACACCAAAACCAGAAGTAACTGAAGCTAAAATTGAACCACCAGTTGAAGTTGCTAAACCAACTGTTCCTGAAGCGCCAACACCGGTGACCCCAACTGAACCACCAGTTACAGCAGCCATTGAACCACCACCCGTAGTTGATGGTAAATTAATTTCCAAAGCTGAAGTGGAAAAAGCCTGGCCCGAATTCTTGCGCACTTTAGAAACTAATAGTCCGTCTGTAGTTTTCTTGCTGAAAGGCGCGCAGCTCCGCACGGTTGATAATAATTGCATTACCTTAGAAGTTCCGTACGAATTTCACCGCGATAAATTATCTGAACGCACGACCAAGAAAAATTTAGAAGATTGGTTAAGCACCAAACTGGGCGCGCGCATTAATTTCAACATTTTGGTTGTAGCCGCCCCAGCCCCAACCGCTGAACTAAATGATTTAGCCGCAGCGTTTGGTGGTCAAGTGGTTTAATATGCCTCGCCTGTCGCGCACCATTTTATTTTCTCTACTTCTTTCCCCTGTTTTGGCGCACAGTGCACTGGCCAATGTTTCTCTCCCCATTCCATTCACGGCCCAAGCCCCGCTCGGTCAGTGGTCAACTCAGCCGTGGGCTGATGCGTGTGAAGAGTCAGTGACCATCATGGTCAATCATTTTTATAATGGCAATAATAGTTCCAAACTTTCAACCAGTGTGGCCATGAGTGACATGAATAAAATTGTCACCATTGAAAATCGCTTGTTTGGATTTAATAAAGATACCAATGCTGAACAAATGGCGGAGGTGATAAATCAATACTTGCCGTACCGGGCCACCGTGATCCCATATCCGAGTCTCAAGGACATCAAGGGCGAGCTGGACGCTGGTCGACCAGTAATTGCGCTTACCACGGGCAAGGCCCTCAAAAACCCACATTTTCGCGGCAGTGGGCCAGACTACCACACTCTGGTCATTAAGGGCTATGACGACGCGACTGAGAGCTTTATTACGCTTGAGCCAGGCACAACCCGCGGCCTTGACTATCGGTACTCTTATGATACACTTATGAACGCTTTGCACGACTTTGTGCCAGGCGGCAAGACGGCTGAGGGAGTGCCAGTAGTTTTATTCACTGATTTACCGGCACTCGAAAATGGGACGCTCGTGAAACTCTGGAATGATCCAGGCGTTTATTACCTTGAGGGCCGCGTGCGTTATCCAATTATCAGTGAACGGGCCTTTATTGACCGCGGTTTTAAATGGACCCAAATCCGGCTCGTTAATCCAGATCTTTTGGGCCAATTCACTGTTGGTGATTATCTACGCTAACCTATTCCGGGATCGTCTAATGGTAGGACTTCAGAATCTGGATCTGACTATCGGGGTTCGAATCCCTGTCCCGGAGCAATAAAAAATCCCAGATGGGATTTTTTATTTTATTTATTATAAAAATAACTTTTAAATCGGCTTTTGCACCACAATTGAGTACCGATTCATGGTCCCACTTTCAGCGTAAACTTCGATTTCAATTTCATTTTTCCCAACGTTCAATTCTTGGGTATAGGATGTGCCAGAAGTATATTCTTCTTGGTTAATGAACACGCGTGAAGTGCTGGCATATGGCTTGGCTTTCAAAACGACTTTGTTTTCGTTTGAATTAGCGTAAACCACATAATCAAATTTAGTTGGGCTAAAAAGTGGCTTGAATGGCTCAGATAAATTTTCGGTCAAACTGCCAAGCAAATTATTTTCATTTGCTTCAGCTCGGTTAACCGTAATTTCATAGCTAAACGTACGCCCCTCTGGCACACTGACCGCAATTGGGATTGTGCTTTTACCGCGAGGAATATCCAAAGTCACACTCTTACCACTCTCGACTGGATAATCTTTGACCTTAATGGTCATAAAATCCGCGTACGCCGTTGGGGTCAAGGTCAAAGTTTCTTCACTTGGTTTTAATTTGTAGGTATAAAAGCTGGTTTTTGGTGAGAACTTTGGACTAAAACTACCTGAACCAGTTTCAGTTAAATTTTTGAGGAATGGAACCGCGTTGCCTTCCACATCAATGAAATCTTTTTTCAGAACTTTTAAGCGGTTCAATTCTTGAGTCACCGAGTTATAGCCGCGTTGAGTGGTGCGGTTGTACTGGGTGCCTTTATCAATCCGACTGGAAATTGAATACTGTGAAATTGATTTCGCTGGTAAAGTAATAAAATAATTTTTCCAATTTGTACCAAAAATATCTATGAGCGCTTTTTCATTTGTGACCCAATTGAGCCGTGCACCTTTGGAAACAGCGTAGAGTTTTGGATCATCGCCAAATTTTACTATGCGCGCGCCAGGCTTAACCGTGATATTAGTTTTGCTAAGCGTATTTTTGACTTCTTTTTTGTCGTAAGTTTTGACTTTGGAAAATGATGGGTACCAGCTGAGAAACACTTGTTCATTAGGAAATGGATAGGCCACGGCATCACCAGCCACATAGTACACAATTTTACCGCCCTTTAATTTAAATAAACTGCCCGGTGGCAAAGTACTAGCCGCACTTGCGGTCGCACCAAAAAATAAACTACCTAGGACAATTATACTAATAAACCAACGCGTAAATTTTTTCATAAAAAGTGTTACGGGCTTAGTATAGCACACCTGGGACGTGGTTGTCTTTTTAGTTTTTTTGGAGTAGTATAAACCCATGAATCACCTTATTGATGGCCGCCGGATTGCTGAAACCGTGCTGGCCAAAGTTAGTGCCCAAAATGCAGTTTTGGCTCGCCAAGGCATTACGCCCAAATTGGCCGTGGTTTTGGTTGGCGATAATAAGGCCTCGCATACCTATGTCAAACGCAAACAAATGGCCGCCGCCAAATGCGGGATTGCGTTTGAAATTGCCTATTTGCCCGCTGATATTTCCAAATCAGATCTAATTGCTCAAATTAATAAAATTCAAACTGACACTTCCCTTTCGGGCTTAATTGTTCAATTGCCACTCCCTGAGCCGCTCTACACCAGTGAAGTGTTAAATGCCGTGCGCCCAGAATTTGATGTTGATTGTCTGACCAATTTAAATTTGGGTCGACTCATGATGAAAGAAGCCCCCTGGCTACCACCAACTCCAGCTGCGTGTTTGGAAATTATTAAATCACTCGGCGTTGAAGTAGCTGGGAAAAATATTGTCTTAATTGGAGTTGGCGCTTTAGTTGGCAAGCCATTGTCAGTCATTCTCATGAATGCCCGCGCTTCTGTAACTACGGTCAATACTTCCACCCAAGATGTGACGGCCAAATGTTTAGCCGCTGACATTATTATTTCTGGAGTCGGTAAAGCTAATTTAGTGCGCGGTAACATGGTGCGGCCAGGCGCAATTGTGATTGATGCGGGTGTAACTTTTGAAACTGGTGAAATGACTGGGGACGCCAATGTTGCCGAAATTATGGGCCATGCTTACGTGACCCCAACTCCAGGCGGAGTTGGCCCAATTACCGTGGCCAAATTATTAGCCAACACTGTGATGGCGGCCGCAAGTTTACACAACCTGACTAGTCCTGAACTATGAAAACCATAATCGTGATTCCGACCTACAATGAACGGGAAAACATTACGCGGCTTATCCCCGCTTTATTTGACCTTAAAATTCCTGACCTAGAATTAATTATTGTTGATGACAATTCGCCTGACGAAACCGCTGACACGGTGCGCAAATTTCAAGAACAATTTCCAATTTATTTAATTAATCGGCAACGCAAACTAGGCCTGGGTACAGCCTATGTCGCTGGTTTTAAAAAAGCATTGTCAGTTGGCGCAGAGGTCATTTTTGAAATGGATGCGGATTTTTCTCATGACCCAGTTGATATCCCGCGACTCCTCGCCGCGATGGACCATTTTGACGTGGTCATTGGTTCACGGCGCGTTCCAGGCGGGAAAATTATTGGTTGGAATTGGTATCGTCACACCACTAGTTTTGTAGCCATGACCCTGGCCAAATTAATTTTGGGGCTTAAAACAAAGGATGTCACGGCTGGCTTCCGCGCCTATCGCCGCAAAGTTTTGGAAGTAGTCTTACAAACTGATATTAGTAGCAATGGGTATGCTTTCCAAGAAGAAATTTTATTCCGCTGTGAAAGAAATGCGTTTTTAATTACCGAAATTCCAGTCACTTTTTTGGACCGTAAAATTGGGAAATCAAAATTAAGCCGCGAAGATATTTGGGAATTTTTCCGGGTCATGAAACGCCTACACAAAGAAAAAAAATAATCCCGACGCGTCGGGATTATTTAATTAACGTTTGTAGAATTTTTTCTAGTTCGGCGTAGGTGCTAATTTTCATCAGCTCGCTCCGCACTTCTTTTATCCCTGGCACTTCGTACCCAATTTTTACACTCTTCAAATACCAGGCTAAATGTTTGCGAAAAGTCACGAGTCCACGTTCACCATACTGAGCAATGTGTAACCGCGCGTGTTCTAAAATAATTTGCACCCGTTCTTCAAGCGAAATATCAGCCACACTTTTTCCTTCGTTGGCTAAATTGAAAAACCACGGATTACCCAGTGCGCCACGCGCAATCAAAACTCCGTCAGCACCAGTAATTTCGAGCGCTTCTTTGACTTGGTGTGGTTCGTGAATATCACCGTTAGCCAGGAGTGGCACGCGCGCAATTTTCTTAGCTTCAGCAATTCTTGCCCAATCACTTTTTCCACTATAACCCTGCGCTTTGGTGCGGCCGTGAATGGTAATGAGCGCTGCACCTGCGTCTTCAATCACGGGAATAAATTTTTTAAAATCATCCGGATCACTCCAACCCAAGCGAATCTTTACACTGAGCGGCGTGTCGCCGATGGCTTTTTTCATTTCGCGAATAATCGCAGCCGCACGGTCTGGTTCTTTCATGAGCGCGCAACCATTAAAATTGCTAGTAATTTTGTACACTGGGCAACCCATATTAATATCAATGCCCTCTGGCCCAGCGTGTTCCATCACAATCGCAGCTGAGCGCGCCATAGTTAGCGGATCAGAACCAAAAATCTGCTGGACAATTGGCCGTTCACCTTCCACAAAATCAGTCATACCCAAAGTCTTGGCATTGTCCCGCACTACTGCTTCACTTGAAACCATTTCACGGTAGACCACGTCCGCCCCACCAATTTTCCGAACAACCTGACAAAAAGCTGAGTCAGTCATGTCAGCCATTGGGGAAAGTGCTAAAATCTTTTTATTTTTTGCCAAAATGTCGTTGATCCACATAGTGGCCGGAGTTTAGCGTATTTTAGGGAAAAAATCAACCCCCATTTTAACAGAACAAAAATTAATAACTAGCTAGTTTTTAATTTAAGTAAAGCCAAAAAAGACCAGTTGAAAACTTAATAATTAGTTTATCAATTCTTAATTCTGTTTTTGCTACAGTAATTACGGTGGACGGGGCGAGTCCGTGTCGGTTCCGGAACCAAATCTCACCAGTTTGGTCTATGGGGTTCGACTCCCCCTCGCTCCACCACTGGTTTCTCAACTCCAGTACATTGACAAAACAGTACTCGTATAGTATATTAAAATTACTGGTGAGATCTAGTTCCAAATGGACCGATACAAACTCCATTCAAAAAAGACCCTAAACAGGTCTTTTTTGTTTTACACTATATTGGAAAATTTAAGCACCCACAAACTTTGTTTTGGTTGTGCTCCGCGCTGCTTTTTCAAACCGATGGGCAACTAATCCTGACATTGCAAAAATAATTATGAGCATCAGACCCATCATCACCCCACCAGTCACATCGTCAGTACCACGCACGGCAGTAAAAATGTAAAATTCACCGACCAGCAGGAAACCAATCAAAATTAGGGCGCAATATTTAATGGTCTGTAGCGCCTTAACTGCTTTTTCGGAAAAAAATTCACTGCGCCCAGCCAACCCAAACAAAGTAAACGCTTTGTATAAGCCCACAAAAAACGCTGCTGAAGCCGCGTACGCAATTGCTACGAATGGATCGTGAAAATAAATTTCCGACAAACTTTTCCCCACATTTACACCCTCAGCTTGCGGTTCCCAGAGCAAGAACGCAAACGCGCTTAAACCAAGTAAGACCGTGAATAATTGAAAAAATATCGCCGTAGTTTTTTTCATAAAAATAAATTAAGGTTGATATTCTAAAATGTCACCAGGCTGGCAATCGAGCGCCTCACAAATTGCTTCCAAAGTGGAAAAACGAATCGCCCGCGCTTTATCATTTTTTAAAATTGATAAATTGGCCATGGTAATCCCCACTTTTTCAGCTAGTTCAGTCACGCTCATTTTGCGTTTGGCCAGCATGATGTCAATGTTAATAATAATTGCCATATTAAACAGTTAAATCGTTTTCTGATTTTATTTCTAGGGCTTGCTTCAAAAGTTTTTGTAAGAGACTAGCAAAAGTCGCAATCACCAGTGGTGCGGCTACAAAAACCATCCCAATTACCATGACGCCTGGTGCATCGTCCTGTTCAGCCAGAGTAAAGATATAGGGCAGACCAATTGCAAACACGCCGCTAATTACGAGCGCACAGTATTTAATTTTTTTAAGAGCGAGTACTGACAAATCAGAGAAAGCTTTATTTTGATCAATGTATTTAAGCAGTTTAAGTGCCTCAGCTAAAGCAATAAAAAAGGCTGGTGCTGGTGCATAAAGACCAATTAGTAGGGGCAGATAATCAAAATCACCGGCCAATTCATTTTTGATTGCAATTGGCAAACCCACTAAACACAGGGCCAGAGCCACTAGGCCAAGTAGGTAAATTACGCCTTTTAACACCAAGGTTGAGCTTTTTTCCATATCACCTTATTTACTAAGTTATATAGGCAGCATACGGTTTGGTTTATCGTTTGTCAATAAATTATTATTGTTTGTTGTGGATAACTTACCCTTTTCATTGTCCACAGACTGTGTATAGCCTTGGTTTGACTTAATCACCAGTGACACCTACAATACTGATACAATTTAACCTTTTTAGTGCTGGAAGTGAGGTGTAAATCCTCCACTGTGCCGCAACGGTAAGCTTGTCGACCCTGTCGCCGAGATAAGTCCGATCTTCACTAAAAAGTTAACCCGAGCAGGTCAGGCCTTTTACGGCCCTTAACTTTCCCGCTCGGAGAAAGTTTTTTATTTTATGAAGCTTGCCCAAATTCTCAAAAAACATTATTTGGCTACGGCCCTGCTAGTATTTAGTTTAATTCTAGTGGCCTATGCTAGTTGTCAGCTGTACAAAAAAGCTGATGAAAAAGTACCAGGATCAACGTCGACCGAAATTAATCAACCAGCCCGCGAAAAAAAATCTGACGGTGAACTAAAAATTCCCGAGACAATTAAACCCACAGACACCAAAGACACGCCAATCCTCACACCAGCCGCAGCCACCTCAACTCAAACCGCACCACAAGAGATTGGTACACCAGTGGATTTAGCCCAAGGAACATTCGTGATCAATGGTAAAAGTTACCCAGTCAGTTTCATTGCCTACACCAGTGTTTACGAAGTCATGAAACAGTTAAACGACAGTGGCAAAATCAAAGTGGATTTTAAAAATTATAGCGGGCTTGGTTACTTTGTTGACGGAATTGATGGCGTTAAAAGTGACACTTTGCGCGGCAAATACTGGATTTACTATATTAACGGCGCCAAAGCGCAGGTAGGAATTTCAACCTACGAACTTAATTCAAAAGACATAATCACTTGGAAATATGAAGCTGGCGAATAAATATTTTACCTTAATTATTAGTGTCACCCTGCTGGTAAACAGTTTTGCGCCGGGGATCGTTTGGGCCAATGAAGAAACTCCGGCTGCTCCAGAAACCCCAGTGGTTGAGACGCCAGTTGAAACACCAGCTGAGCCGGTTGTTGAGCCACCCCCCGAGCCAGTTACTGAAAATGTGTCTGAGCCAGAAACCCCAACCGAGCCAGTTGTAACTTCAGAAACAGTTATCTCCGAAACAACTACTGAAGAAACACCGTCCAGTACAGATGAAGTAGTTGATCGTGTATTCGCTGTTCCAGTAGCCGATAATGATTTAACCATCCGAGTAAACACTGCAGAAATTTACGGTGGCGCCTATGTTCCTGGCACTGAACCTGTCACAGTGACGGACAATACTGGTACAACTCACACGGTCAATGCAAATTCGGTTTTGGCCATGTTGACTACCCTTGATGCCCAAAATGAAAACTTTGCCATTACAGATTTACAATATTACGCGGCCTTTGATTCGTTTATCATTAATTGCGTTACAGTTAACGGCACTCCCTCATGCTACAACTGGCAATACACGGTGAATGATGTTTATCCATTTGTCGGCATTGATGATTACATCCTGTCACCAAACGACCAAGTTTATTTATATTTTGGAAACCCAACGCGTTTTTCCGTGACTGACGATACTGTTCCACTAAACACACCAGTTGAAGTAAAAGCGGAAAAATATGATTACCGAAATAATATTTGGGTGCCACGCCCAAACATACATGTTGGTGCTACAGTTCCAAATCCGGCTGACGCTTGGACCCCAATTGTAACAACTTCGACCCTCACCGACGGAAATGGTGTGGCCAATTTATTTTTGACTGCGACCGGAACTGTGCAAATTGGAATTGCCGAAGATTATTATTACCCAACTGTTGCAGTCACGGCTTCACTTGCCCAAACAAATATTAACTTAAACATTCAAACTCCAGACGGTGAATTTTTCAAACAAACTGTCACCGTTGTCGCCTGCCCGCAAGCCCTAGAAAGTCCTGTTTACACTTTGAATGCTTGGTGTGCTGTGGAACAAGCTGGCGCAGCGAATGGCTGGACAGTGCGCGGAAATTGGTTTGGGTCTGATGTGTTTTTAGACAGCATTAACAGTTATGCGAGTGATTTTGCGAACAATAAATTTTGGAGTTGGTATCATGATTTAAACGCTGGTCAAACTGGTTTGAATGGTTATATTTTGCAAGGCAATGAAGAAATCTTACTCACTTACGGCGTAAATCCACTCAAATTAGAAGCCAGCACTCCGCCACCATTCACTTTAGTGCACGACATGGTCACGGTCAAAATTTCTGAACAAGATTTTTCTGACTGGTCTATTTTCCCAGCCCCGTGGAAAACTTTAACTTCTTCCACCACCCTCTACATCAATGGTGAACCAGTGGAATTAAGTAATGGTAGTTATTCATTTGAACTAATGAATGATCAGCCCTATATTTTAAAGGCCACCAAAGCTGGCTATGCCCCAAGTAATGAAGTGAGAATTTCTGGCGAGCACGGCTCACGCGAAACTGAAACTGGTTCCACTGATTCTAATTCAGGTTCGAATAATTCTGGTGGTGGCACAGTGGCAAAATCTTTTGATGTTCCAGCCGCGGTTGCGTATTTATACAGTCAACAAAAAGCGAGTGGTGCGATTGGCTCAGCCTCACTGTACTCTGATTGGGCCGCAATTGCGTTAGGATCACTGGGAAATTCTGAAGCCAAAAATAATTTGGCCGCATACCTCAAAACTGATCCAGCTACGGGCAGCACGGCGACTGATTATGAACGCCGCGCCATGGCCTTACTGGCGCTTGGGGTAAATCCATATTCAGATACTAAAACTAATTACATTAATAAAATTATTGGCACTTTTGATGGCACACAATTTGGTGACAACGGTTTGGTTAATGATGATATTTTTGCCCTCTTTCCACTCCTAAAAGCTGGTTACAGTACCAGTGACGGAGAGGTGCAAAAAGCCGCAGCCTTTATTGTGAGCCGTCAAAACAGTGCTGGTGGTTGGGACAGTCCAGATTTAACGGCCGCGGCAGTGCAAGCCTTGTCACAAGTTAAATCATTACCAGGCGTAACTGACGCCCTTACCAAAGCCAAAAATTATTTAAAACTCAGCACCAAAACTGATGGTCGAATTGGTGACAATTCTTTTTCTACTAGTTGGGGTTTGCAAGCGCTCACGGCACTTGGTGAATCAGCCGAAAGTTGGAATGGCACTGGCCCAAGTCCACTCACCTATTTAACCAACCAACAACAAACTGATGGCGCAGTTGACCCAGTTGCAGTGAGCGTTGATAATCGGATTTGGTCAACTAGTTATGCGCTACCAGCGGTGCAAGGTAAAACCTGGAGTGCAATGTTAAATTCAGTCAGTAAACCAAGTACAGTCATTATTCCAACCCCGGGCATTACTACTCCAACCACAACTATTGTCACACCAACTACGACCATCGATTTTGTGACTAGTACAATCCCGGTTACAACTACCACCCCAGTCATTGCGGCTCCGGAAATTACTGAACCAATTATCGCCATTACTGAACCAACCATAGTTACTATTGAAACTACTGAAACTAATTTGCCAGTTACCCCGCGCACAACTTCAGTTGTGACAACGGCCAAGACTGAAGAAAAACCAGTTGAGCCTGAAACAAAAACTACACCAAGTGAAGAATTCATTGTTGCCCCAACCAGTACTCCTGAGGCCAGTGAAACCAAGCGGCTCTTAGAGGGGGCCGCGGCCGTAGCTGGTACAGCCGGCGCGTATTTGGCCTGGCGCTTTATTCAAAACCTGGCCTAAAACTGGTATACTAGGGCCATATGAAAAAAGCCATTTTGGCCCTAGTTTGCCTAGTTACCCTCAGCGGGTGTGGCTCGTCGCCAACATTACGAAAATTAACTGGCAGCAAAACTGAGGTAGATTTAATTGTCCAAAAATCCCCAAATGTCAGCCAAACATACAAAGCCGAGGTAAAGAAAAATGTGGCCGAGGCCATGACTGCGGCGAGTATTCCGTACAAAACCGAACAGCGCGGTGAACAAGAAGTCATGGTTGAATTAGCCGGCGTAATTACCACCATGGGCAAAGCCTGGCACTTGTACGTGAATGACGAAGCTAAACAATTTACTAAATTAAGTGACATAACCATCGAACCAGGCGATGAACTTACCTGGCAATATGAAGCCATTGAACCATAATATGAAAACAAAATTTTCTGTCCTCGAAATCAGTTTAGGAGTTGCGCTCATTGCACTTGGCGCCGCAGCGCGGCTGTTGCCACACCCAGCCAATTTTGCCCCGCTTGGTGCGATTGCGATTTTTAGTGGTTTATTTTTGCCCCGAAAATTAGCCCTTTGGCTTCCACTTGTCGCCTTATTTGTAAGTGACTTGTTTATTGGTTTTTATCTGTGGGAAGTAATGGTCACAGTGTATGCCAGTGTCCTTCTCACCATTTTTGTCGCTACAAAAATTCAACAAAAATTCGCGCCCGTAGTGGGGCTGACTTTGGCCAGCAGTATTTTCTTTTTCTTAACTACCAACGCCGCGGTTTGGGCGTTTGGGACCATGTATTCGCATGATCTGGCTGGCCTCGGTGTAAGCTATATGAAAGCACTCCCATTTTTCCGCAACAGTTTGCTAAGTGATTTATTCTACACTGCAGTTTTGGTTGGGTCTTACCAAGCCGTTCGCGCCTTGCTTAGAGAAACTGACTGGGCCAAGCAAAACTAATTAATTTTTTTCCTTCAAAACCGCCTTTAATAAAACAGGCGGTTTTTTAATCTTGACTTTTTTCAAAAAACATGGTACCAATTTACTTACAACTGCGCGGCTACGCGCCGCAGGCGGAGTCTCAGATGCTGGATCGCGAGAATCTCATCGGCATTCTCATCTTCACCGTCTTCTTCGGGGTGTTCGGATGGGCGGAGATCTACAGCGAACACGACCCCATGCTAGGCAGAGCACTGATTGGTACAGCCGGGACGATCCCCTCGATCATGCTGGCGAAGTTCGTCAGCGAGCAGCGGTGGCTCAAGGTGATCCCAAAGTGGTGTCTGGTGGTGTGTTTCATGGCCTCAGTGGCCATGATCTTCACTGAGATCACGACCATCAGCTGGCTCGGGGTCCTGTACATGGACCTCGCGTTCTTCTTCGTCTTTCTCATCACGGAATTTGGCGATCGAAAGGAAAAGGAGGTGTAGTCATGTTGGTAGGCAAGCGGGTGGACATGTTGAGCTAAGCTCCAATCCCCCGCTGAGGACCTCGAGTTGTACATTAAACCAGAGACCGAACGAAAGTATTTTTAGGAAAAATATTTTTGCTCTCTCTGGTTTTTTGTTTACTGAAATTTTGCAAGTTCGGTTTTTAAATCTTCCAGCAGGTCTACTTCATCTTCAATCCCCACTGAAATACGAACCAAACCATCGCTAAGCCCAATTTTAATTCTTTCTTCCACTGGAATTGACGCGTGAGTCATACTCGCTGGGTGGTCAACCAGTGACTCAATTCCACCCAAACTTTCGGCCAGTGAAAAAACTTTAAATGAAGAAATTAATTGTTTCATTTGGTCAAGATCCAAATTAAATTCTACTGAAACCACCCCGCTAAAACCAGACATTTGTGCCACCGCAATTTCATGACCCTCATGACTTTCAAGTCCGGGATAATAAACTTTTTTAACTAATGGGTGCGCTTCCAAAAACCGCGCGATCGCGAAGGCATTTGACTGGTGTTTTTCCATCCGAACCGCTAGTGTTTTAAGCCCACGGGACGCCAGCCAAGTATCAAACGGACTGGGATTTAAACCCATGGCTTTGCGCGCAAAATCCATTTGCGTTTTAAATTCTTCATTATTTGAAATGAGTACACCGCCAATAATATCTGAGTGTCCACCAATATATTTGGTGGTGCTGTGTAAAATCGCATCAGCACCAAGCTCGAGTGGTTTCTGGAAATATGGCGTGGCAAACGTATTATCAACCACGGTAAAGACACCAGCGACTTTGGCCGCACCTAAAACTTTTCTGAGGTCAGTAATTTTAAGAAGCGGATTGGTTGGGGTTTCAACCAATAAAAGACGTGGTTTTTCAGCCAATGCAGCCGTTAACTCGGCGTCATCACTTAAATTAATTAACTTAAATTTAATCCCGTAATTATTAAAAATCGTTGTGAACAAACGGTAAGTGCCGCCATATAAATCATTACCCGCAATCACTAAATCCCCGCTTTTTAAAATTGAACCAATCGCCGTGGTGGCACCAAGTCCAGACGAAAAAACCGTGGCAAATTGCCCGCCTTCCAGTGCAGCCAAGGTTTCTTCTAAATTAGTAAAATTAGGGTTGCCCGCGCGAGTGTAATCATAACCCTTGTAAACGCCGGGCGCTTCTTGGACATAAGTGGAGGTGAGGTATAGTGGCGGAATAATTGCGCCAGTAGTTGGATCAGGTTTTTGACCATGGTGAATGGCTTTGGTAGAGAAGTTCATAAAATTTTGGTAAATAAAAAGCCTCTCAGAGAGAGGCTTTGGGTTAATTTAAAAAAATCAACAACAGCCTCTCTCTAGAGAAGCGCAGCAACAAACACTTGGGCGATTAGTTAATTTCATAGTGATCTAACTTTAGCATACCCAAGAAAAAAGTAAAGAAATTATCCACAACTACTGGGTAAATTCGCTGAGCGGGATCCGGTTTTTAGCAATAGCTGACTCGTTAGCAGGGATATTTTTGAGGAAAACTAAATGTTTATTATTGCGGAAAACTGGCACCCAGGCCGGGTCATTTAAACGATTAATAATGAAATTTAAGTTGTCTGGACTAATGCTGGTCAGGGCTAAAAAGATAACGGAAAATCTATATTTATTATTGACTCGTTCCCAATCAGTTTCTGAGCTGCGTACGGCTTTATAATCACTGGCCAAAAATTCCGCTGGATAAGCTTCTGGCCGTTGATCCACAAATGGTTTTAACTTTGGATAACCGTATAAAATTAAATACGAGCCAGTACTAAAATCATTAAAAACCTGACCAGTAACTTGGTTGGTTTGCAAAAATTCAGCTGCCTCTAAATCAACTGGATTTGGTGTCACGCCAAAATTTTTGGCAGCGTCAGATAAACGCGTGACATTAATGAGCAAAGTTACAATAACTACACCACCAAATATTTTCGCTCCGGTTTTTATTTTTCCAAAATTTAGTTTTGGCCAGTAAATACCAACAATTTCAGTAATTAAAATTGGCACGGTCAGTAAAAATAAATAACCAGCTAGAGAAAAATTACGCACCATTTGGAGGCCAAGAAAAGTAGCCAGTGCAGCCAGTAAAATAATTTTTAGGTCAAATTTTTTGTGTTTGTGGTAGAGCAAAATTATACTCACCCAAATCACCGTGAGCGCAGTAAATAAAATAACCAGACGGGCGGGATCAATGCCCACAGCCTTAAAAACACTCTCTGTTTCTTGAATACCAATGCCAAAATTACTAGTGATGGTAAATGGATACAAATAAACTTTTAAACCAAACGGGTTAATAAAACCGGCCATTAAACTAGTAGCAATTACTCCAGTGTAAGTTTTTAACTCAGCCCAATTTTTCTGCCAGAAACTACTAAGCCACCAAATTCCTAGGATCGCAAACCCAAAAATAAAATAAATATGGAGATTGACCCAAGCCAAAAAAATAAGTGGAATGGGCAGCAAATATGGGAATTTGTGCGGGGCACGATTTTTTTCTAAGAGCCAGATGACTAGGCCTAAAAACAAATAACTAAATAATTCAGGGCGCAGGTCACGCCGGTCAGCTAACAAGGGCATGAGAAAAAACGTGCTACTACTCGCCAACCAAAAATTACTTTTTTGGTAAGCGAGATTGAAAAAAATCCCAAGGGTAACTAGTGCTAGCAATGCGCCAAATAATTCTAGACCAACTACTCCCAGGTAATGCCAAATCTTATAAAACACCAAACCACTTAGCCAATGATGATTAACAAACGGAAAATCTGGCTGCGTGTACGAATAAAAATTCGTGCTAAATAAGCCCGTTTTAAGCTCTACCCAGGTACTAGTACTGATCACTTCCCCATTTTTCAGGTGCCGGGCCAAGTCACCAGTGGTCAGGTCAATGGGCCGAACAAATAAAAACGCCCACCACGCAAATAACGTCACCAGTACGCTCCACCAAACTTTCTTACTAATCATATTTTTGGGCAATGAAAATTAAGTAATGGTCGTCTTTGTAATCCAGGTGCCAAGCCGGATCAGCCAACCGTCGATTAATAAAAGCTTTGGGAGTTTTATTGGCAGTCAAAAAAAGTATAGCAAACTGCTCCTTTTCTGCCAGCTCATGCCAAACCGCTTCATTGCGTAACGCCGGGGTGTAAACATTAGTAAAAAATTCAGCTGGATAAGCTTCTGGACGTTGATCGACAAATACTTTTCGGTCTGGCCACGTACTAAAGAGCAAAAAACTACCACTGCTAAAATCATTAAATATTTTATCAGCCACTGGTAAATCTTTAATATGTTCCGCAGCGGCCAGCAGCTCTGGGCCAGGGGTAAAGCCAATTTTATTAAAATCACCAAGTGAATCAAATTGAATCGCCAACGTAATAATTACAACACTCCCCACCCCAATTAGACCAAGCACGTAAGTTGGTAATTCAAGATATTTTTTGAGTTTAAGTTCCTGCCAAACAGCCTGCAATTGACAGGCTAAAAGCGGTCCCACGAATAACCCAAACAGGGTGAAATTACGAATCATGTACCAGGGTAAAAAACTAAATAATAGGCCGAGCAACCAAATTTTGAGATTAAATTTACTTGGTTTTTTTACTAAGAGCGCAATACTTACGGTCCAAAATAACACCAACGCAATTTTAAATTGGAGCACCAAAGCTGGATTAAAATTAGTTTTAATGGCCGCCACTAAAGTTCTAGTTTCTGAAACCGTAAACCCAAAATTATCCAAAATCACAAATGGATACACCAGAGTTTTGTACCCAAATGGATTGACTAAACCAGCCAGTAATGAAGCTAAACCAATAGCCGTAACCATTTTCAACTCAGGCCAAGCCCGCCGACTGAGGGCATCAAGCCAAAAAATTCCAAGCACTGCATACCCAAAAATAAAATAAATATGTACATTCACCCACACCAAAAATACGAGCGGCAGCCACCACAGTAGCTTGGTTTTATTGGTCAAAACATAATTCCACAGCGCAAATAAAACTATCCCCAACCCCAAATAACTGAGTAATTCTGGCCGCACCAAACTCCGCTCGGTGATAATTCGGAGCAGAAAAAAAGTAGTCGCAAACCCAAGCCAAAAATTAGTGAGTTTTACACTTAGATACGCGAACAAACTAATGGTAGCCAAACTCACAGCGGTAAAAATTAACTGGAGTCCAATAAAACCAAACGCTTTAAAAATCAGATAAAAAATCACCCCAGTTAGCCAGTGGTGATTGAGAAATGGAAAATTCGGGTACGTGTAAGAGTAAAAATTAGTGTGCAAAACCTCAGTATTAATGGTGCCCGCCTGAAAACTTTCTACTAGCACTCGCCCATTAGTCAAGTGTCGACCCAGGTCCCCGCTCGTAATATCTAGTGGCCGCACAAACCACACGCAGTACAAAAAAAATAATCCGCTGAGCGCGATTATTTTTAAAATTTTACTGGACCACGGCATACTACAAATTCTTGTACCAATCATCGTATTCAATTACTTCACCAGAGTCAGTAGTAAATTTCTTAGCATTTGACTTAGCCACTGGTGGCGTAGACACACCACCCCGGGCCCCAGCCAAAAATTCCACTGGTAGTCCAACTGGTGGTTCAGCTTGTTTAGTTGCCGCTTTAGCCACGAGCGGAGTTTTAACATGTGACATTGGAAAGTGCCAAATTGTGGCCAATTCTTCAATGTTCATAACACTGGTTGGACTTTTGGTTCCCAGGGAGCGATTTTTGTAAGCAGCAAACAACACCGGTGCTTTTTCTCCTCCGCTAGTAGCCACAATTGAATTAGCACTTGGAATATTATATTGATTAATCGCACCAATCATTAAATTTACCCCACGTTTTGGATTAAAAGTTTCTTTGCGCGCAATGTAAACCCCGCGCATTTTGGTTTTAAACGCCAATTTATTCATTTTTTCTTCCATTTTTTCAATCACTTTGTGCACGCCGGGGGTCAGTTTTGGTGGATCAGCGTGCGCGTCTTCCGCTGCTTCTTCTGAATGTGGCTCACGATTAAACACTTGATCACCCACAAAAACCAGGCCTTTCATCATGCCTTTGATAAATTTATCACCAATATTATCCGCCACCGTGTGAGCCTCGGCAATCCCTAAAATTTCTTTGACTTTATTAATCGCTTCTTCTTTCCAAGAATTATCAATTGGTTCGATCATCACCTGAAACCACATTTGTTCACCAGGGCCCAGACGACTAAAACTCTCGAGGAATGTTCCCATTGGATCTTTCAAAACCGTGTCTTTGGAAATACTGTGTTCAAACTCAGTGTATGACCGAATTGGGTAAGCAGAATGTTCAGCCAGACCAAAATCACTCACCCACAAATCATGTGTTTCATTGGGTAACTTTTCTGGAACTAATTTGGTGTAATCTTCAATTTCGACTACCTCGGCATCGGGATACTGGGCATAGAGTGCAGCTTCAACCAGGTCGCGAAACGCGCTTTCAGTCCACACCACAAACTGAATATAACCTTCAATACTAACGATTTCAAAACTAAAAGTCCGTTGTACAAACCCTTCTTTAAATTTGTCTTCAAACCCAGATGAACCAATTGCACCAGCAATTTGCGCAAACATTTGTTCAACCGCTTTTGGAGTCTGTACATTCAGGGCTGGAATATCCACCGCCAAAACCACTGGTTTCCAGTCGTGAGTAAAACGCTCTTCTTTTAATTCAATGTAAGCGTGGAGCATTTGCCGCGCCAGTGGCCCCACTGCTATAAGCCAACCAAAAAACGCAAAAAACTCCAGTAAAATAATTACTGGACCTTGATCCAAAAACCCATTGAACAATGCGAGCGCGGCCGCAAAGTCCAAGTAAAAAAAGCCAAAGTCCATATTAATGGCCTAAGCTGTTGTAGATGATAAAGTACACCACCCCAATCAGGACAATTAAAAACCACCAGCCCAGCATACCAGCGGCATAGCCACCCAAAAAGGCCAGTAAACAAATTCCTGTTCCTGATAAAGCGATTTTACGCTTAAGTTTGTCTTCTGACATAAAGTTATGACTAAAGTATAGCACAAGACAAAAAAACCCGCACCTAAGTGCGGGTTTAACAGTTTACTATTTGCGGCGTCTATCCCAGGCATCCCATTCAACCAGAAGTGTACTGGCTAGGAAAATTGAGGAGTAAGTCCCAAAGAAAATACCAATCAGTAAGGCTAAGGTAAAGTACTTAGTAGACTCTGCTCCCAAGAAAAAGAGAGTGGTAAGGACGAGTAACACAGTGAGTGAGGTGTTTAAAGAGCGCCAGAGTGTTTCATTAATCGCCTTATTAGTTAGTTCAGCAAAACTTTCTCCTGAACGGCGGGTCAATTTTTCCCGGATACGATCAAACACCACAATTGTATCATTCACTGAGTAACCCAGAATGGTTAAGAGCGCAACCACAAATGGGATGTCCACTTGAATACCATAAAAGTGACCAAGCACTGCAAACACCCCCATGGCAATCCCCACATCGTGAATCAAAGACACAATCGCCGCCACACCGAATTTCCAGGAAGCCACTGGTTTAGACACTTTACGGAATGAGTACGCAATAAAGGCCACAATGGCTATAACCACCGCCAGACCAGCACTAAATGACCGGCGTTTCAAAACTTCACTGACCGCTGGACCAATAGTTTCTGAACGTTTTTCAGTCACAGCATTATCACCTTTGCCAAATTCACTTTTAACAGTGTTCACAAATTTAGTGTGCTCATCACTGTTCAAGTAGCGGAGCTTGAAAATATAACCATTGGCACTTGTAGCTTGAGTTAGCACTTCACCAAAATCTTTTTCAAGGCGTGTTTCAATGGCGGTGAGTTCTGGACGTTCTTTACTAAAATTCATTTCCACCAGTGAACCACCGGTAAAATCAATGTTTGGCTTAAAACCCCAACCGATAATCGCCGCTGCACTGAGGGCCATTAGTACACCAGAAAAGACAAAGAAAAGACGGCGGTATTTAATAATTTCAATCATACTATTTTTGCTTAGGCGCTAGAAAAATCCACCCGCCATTACTGTTTTTAAAGAAAGGCACAATAAAGCGGAGTAAAGTTCTAGTCACAATAATCGCTGTAAATAACCCAGTGATAATACCTAGAATCAAAGTTACCGCAAAACCTTTTACAAAACTAGTACCAAACCAAATTAAGATTACGCAGGTAATTAAGGTTGAGGAGTTACCATCACGAATTGAGGTCCAAGCGCGAACAAAGCCTTCTTCTAGAGCGCGGCTGAGTGATTTACCGGCGCGGAGCTCTTCTTTTAACCGTTCAAAGATCAGTACATTGGCATCCACTGCCACCCCAAGCGACATAATGAAACCAGCAATTCCGGCCAAACTAATGGTAATACCAAATACTTTAAATAAAGCAAGGTTAAGGGTGATGTAAAGGGCCAAAGCCAGTACAGAAATAAAACCAGGCAAGCGGTAGACCACAATCATGAAGGCCATGACAATGAGCGCACCAACCAGACCAGCGTACAAACTTTTAGCGAGTGCTTCTTGACCAAGCGGTGCTGAAATTGTTTGCTGTGAAATTAATTCTACAGGGACTGGAAGGGCTCCAGCATTCAAGCGTTGAGCTAATAATTTAGCTTCCTGAATCGTGAAATTACCTTGAATCACAGCGCGGCCATCAGGAATTACAGTGTTAACATTTGGTGCACTAATAATTTCGTTATCCAGGAAAATCGCAATTGGCTTGCCTAAGTTACGCTGAGTTAATTCACGGAATAAAGTTGCGCCTTCACTATTAAATTGCAATGAAACTTGAGCCGCACCTGTCCGCTGATCAGACACCACTTGCGCATTTTCTAATTGTTTACCGGATAAACCAGTATTTTTCCAATTACCACTCACCCCCAAAATATCGGCTTTAGTTTTAGTGATGGCGAGCACACGTGAAACTTCGTAAGTCATTTCTTGGCGTGAGGCGGTGCGGTAAATAATGTGGTAACCAAATTCAGTTTCCACTGGTCCAACAATTTGACCGTCCTTGGCTCCAAAGGCGGCATCAGCAAAGGCTTGGACCATTTGGGTTTTAGTAAAGTAACCCAGGTCACCGCCTTTTTCATTATTTGATAAGTCAGTTGAGTTTTCTTTAGCGAGCGTAGCAAAATTTTGCTTAGTGGCTTTTTTGAAAATTTCCTCAGCTTTAGCTTTGGCCTGATCTTTGGTCATCGTACCAGTGCAACTTTTTGCCCCTAAGTAACAAACCAAAATATGACTGGCTTTAACTTCTTGATCGCCCATTTTTTCCGCGCCACGTTTTACAATGTTATAACCTTGTGGAGTTTTAATTACAGTTTGACTAACAGCCCCGTCTTTATTGGCTTTGGCCCAAGCATAGAGTTCAGTCACTGGTTCAGTGTTTGGAATGAAACCTAATTTACCACCATCAGTTTTAGTGGTTTGGTCGTCTGACTCAGCCACTAAACTATCAAAGCTCTCCCCTTTTTTAACCCGAGCGAGCCAACCATCAGCTTTGGTTTTAGCGGCCGCATTATCAGTATCAAGTTGTTTTTGTTGGTCAGCGGTTAATTCAGTCGCGGCTGCATCACCCTGTTCTTTAAACTCAAGAATTGGAGTTTCGCCAATCATTTTAATCGCTTCATTCACATCACTTACCCCCGGCAGTTCAACATTGAGGCGATATTTATTTTCAATTTGTGAAGTTTGCACCGTGGCTTCTCCAACCCCCATGCCGTTTACCCGGCGTTCAATCACATCACGCGCACCTTCGACCGCACTATTTTCTTGACCGGGACTAACTTGACTAAGGTCAGCTTGGTAAATGAGCTGTACTCCACCTTGCAAATCAAGCCCGAGTTTGAAAGCTTTTTCTGGCACAGTGGGCAGGCCAAGGCTAACTTTATCATTCACAAAATTAATGGCCCGGTTAATGTGGGCTGGGGCAGCAATCGCGGCTGTCACCAAAAATAAGGCCACAATGGCCACCACACCGAACCCAACGGTTGAGCTTTTCAGCCCGGTTTTGTTTGGGGTAATTTGGTTATTCATATAAATTAGAATGCGCCTACTGTACTCCTAATAAAAAACCCAGTCAAGATAAGCTTGGTGGGTTTTTTAGCTTAAGCACCATGACATTTTTTATACTTTTTGCCTGAGCCACATGGACATGGATCATTGCGACCAGGTTCGTGGGCAGTGCCAATTTGGTCTTTTTTCTGAGCCGCCGGTTTTTCTTCAATGACTTTGCCGTCAACTGCGTCAGACGGACCAGACAAAGTAATTTTATCTGACTCCATAATTGATGGAGCTAATTGTAGACCAGCGGAAATTTTGAAAAAACTGTACACCACTTCTTTTTGAATATCAGCCAAGAGTTGATTGAACATGGCAAAACTTTGACGCTTATATTCAATGAGTGGGTCACGTTGGCCATAACCTTGGAGTCCAATTCCTGCGCGCAAATAATCAATTGCCACTAAGTGATCAACCCAGAAAGTATCAACGGCCCGAATTAAGATTCCTTTTTGCAGTTCTGCCAAAAATGCCTGACCATCAGCTTCAGTTGGAGCTTGTTTCATCACCGTAATTGCTAGTTCGTCGTAGGCGGCCTTAGCTTTCGCCACTACGTACGCACTAATATTTTCTCGCACCGCCACATCACTGAAATTACTGTCTTGACGCTGCTTCTCAAAATCTAGGAGCGTGACTTTATCAGCTTCAGTCAGTGGGAAAATGGTACGGACAGTTTCGTAAATTTCCGTTACATTCCAATCCCCGCCTTCCAAATTATTAGTGTGGAATGCGACTACACTTTCAATTTCTTCAGTGATTGCAGAGGTGATTAATTCAGTTGTGGCCGTTAGGGCATCGCCACCTAAAGCCTTTTCCAAAATTTGGCGGCGCTTTTCGTAAATAACTGAGCGCTGTTTGTTAAGCACATCATCGTATTCGAGCAAATGTTTACGCGTGTCAAAATGATGGGCTTCCACTTTTTTCTGGGCATTTTCCAAAACACGCGTAATCATGTTTTGTTCAATTGGCATGTCATCGGGCACATTGAGACGGGTCATGACTGATTTCAATCGGTCACCACCAAAAATACGCATGAGTTCATCGTCAGTTGAGACAAAAAATTGTGTCACACCAGGATCACCTTGGCGCGCCGCGCGACCACGAAGCTGATTATCAATCCGACGTGATTCATGACGTTCAGTTCCAAGTACGAATAACCCTCCGGTTTTCACCACCATGTCCACTTCACCGGGCACAGCTGGCACACCGCCAAGCTTAATATCAACGCCACGACCGGCCATGTTAGTGGCCAAAGTCACGGCGCCTGGACGGCCAGCCTGGGCAATAATTTCACCCTCACGTTCATGATTCTTGGCATTCAAAATTTCGTGCGTAATTCCCTGTGCAGTTAAGTACGCACTGAGTCGTTCATTTTTTTCCACTGAAATTGTACCAATTAACACTGGCTGTTTAGTGGCTTGTTTTTCTTTAATTAATTCAGCAATGGCTTTAAATTTCCCAGCTTCAGTTTTATAAATCCGGTCAGGCAAATCAGTGCGACGATCTATTTTGTTAGTAGGAATAGTTACCACTTCCAGTTGATAAATTTTAAATAATTCTTCAGCTTCAGTGGCCGCAGTACCAGTCATACCACCGAGTTTTTTGTACATGCGGAACAAATTTTGGAACGTGATCGTGGCCAAAGTCTGACTTTCTTTTTGAATTGGTAATTTTTCTTTAGCTTCGAGCGCTTGATGTAACCCTTCAGAATACCGGCGGCCTGGCATTTTGCGACCAGTAAACTCATCAATAATAATTACTTCCGCCCCATCAACAATGTAATCACGGTCACGGCGATACAGTACTTCGGCTTTGAGGGCTTGTTCAATGTGGTGCACAGTGCGAATTCCACCCTCTTCGTAAATATTAGTAATTCCCAGCCAAGCTTCTAACTTGGCAATTCCAGCTTCAGTCAAAGTTGAAGCATGCATTTTTTCATCAACATTAAAGTCTTCATTTTCTTTTAAATTGCGCACCAGTTCCGCAAAACGGTAATATTGGTCAGTCGCTTCTTCAGCTGGCGCCGAAATAATGAGCGGAGTGCGCGCTTCATCAATTAAAATTGAATCCACTTCATCAACAATCGCATAGGTCATTTCACTGCCTGGACGCATCACCATTTGGCGCAGATCAGTCACCATGTTGTCACGGAGGTAATCAAAACCAAATTCATTGTTAGTTCCGTAAGTAATATCGCAGCGATAGGCTTCTTGGCGCGTACAGGAACGCAAAAATTCGTTTTCAACTTTAAATGATTCAGTCTCACTTTCAATTGTTTCACCAGTTTCAGTGACCACTGGTTCAGTTGGTTCTGGGCGCACGACACTCGCGTCATACACAAACGAAATGCGCTGATTTTGCACGATACCAACACTCATACCAAGCCAATCATAAATTTTGGCCATCCAAACAGCATCGCGCTTAGCAAGGTAATCATTTACTGTCACCACGTGCACACCTTTGCCCGTGAGCGCGTTTAAATAAGTCGGCAAAGTTGCTACCAAAGTTTTACCTTCACCAGTCCGCATTTCGGCAATCATCCCGCGGTGCAAAACCATACCACCAATCATTTGCACATCATAGTGTCGCATCCCGGTTACACGTTTACTAGCTTCACGCACCACAGCAAACGCTTCTGGCAAAATTTGGTCAAGCGTTTCACCTTTGGCGAGACGTTCTTTAAATTCTGGAGTTTTAGCTTGGAGTTCAGCGTCAGACAAGGCCGCCAATTTTGGCTCCCAATTATTAATCTCAGTCACGATTGGTTTTAGCTTGTCCACGAGCGCACGATTACCTGGTCCAAAGTATTTTTTTAATAGGGAAAACATAAACAAAACAAAAAAATCCTCTTGTGAATAACAGGCAGATTATATCAGGGTTTAGGGCGAATGTCCATGGGTGTTTTACCCTTTTGTCTGATGCGAAACCCAGGATTCTTTAACCTTTGACCAAGTCTTAAGATTGGCTATCCAGAGCCGAAAATTGGGGTCTTTGGCTAAGTTTAGAGCTTCACCAATTTTTTCCATACCCTCGGCACTGACCACATCTGATAATCGTCTTT
>CAZFKS010000002.1:46220-115578 GCA_964519725.1 uncultured Gammaproteobacteria bacterium | reverse complement strand
GAATTCCTTGACTACGGAATACTTTTACTTTATCTCCCCTCCTCATAAATTTTAAACCGAATAGGCTTTACTATCGCGGATCATTTCCTTATCTTTTCCGCGCCGTTTTTCTTTTAAACTTTCCAATTCCACTTTTAAATGATCTTTTACTTTATCAATCGCCTTGTACAAATCCACCGCGTCTTTTTCCACCCGCACCAAACCACCGGGCGCATGTACATTCATTTCGGCGTAAAAAACTTTACCTTTGTGGTGGTGATGCGTGCGCATACCCACATCTACTTCCACTTTGGTCACCCCGTCCATAAATTTAGCCAGGGCTTCAACTTTACTTTCCACATACTCCCTGATCGCGTCAGTCAATTCAATTCCTGTACCATGGATGTTCATAATCATAGGCGTAGTATTAAAAATAAATTAGGTTAGTTGAATTTCTTCTTCCAGAGCCACACCGGTTTTGGCCGCCACAGTTTCTTTGACCAAATCAATCACGGCGCGCACATCACTGGCTGTCGCCGTACCATCATTATTAATAAAATTACCATGCTTTTCACTTACCCCAGCCCCACCAATTTTTACCCCTTTTAGCCCACTCATTTCTACAAGCCAACCAGCCGAAATTTTATTAATGCTAAAAAAATGATTAATTTTTTCCTCTTCACCAGGGAATTTCGCCAGTAAATCTGCGGCCATAACACCAGCTTCGCCAGGATCGACATTTTTAAACACTGAGCCGCCATTAGCAAAACCCTGCGGCTGAGTCTTATTTCGATACTGCAAAAATTCTAAGGCCTTTTTCATTAGCTCTTTATCTTCACTTTTTTGTAATTGTAAAGTGACCTGTAAAACCACGGCACTGGAATGTTTAAAAATACTATCGCGGTAGCCAAACTTACACTCAGCATTGTTGTACTCAAGCACTTCACCATCAGCGTAAACCAGCACACTTGCCACTGAATCTTTGGTCTCAGCACCCATGGCCCCAGCATTGCCACGCACCGCCCCACCAATGGTACCTGGCACCCCTACACCCCACTCAAAACCCGTCAAACCATGCTGCATAGAGGCCTGTGCAATCGCGACCGTAACACATCCCGCATCAGCCACAATTTTGTCCTCAGTCACAGACATGGTCTGAGTTTTAATTTTAATGACTACCCCGCCCATCCCCTCATCACTAGGTAAAAAATTACTCCCGCCACCCAAAATAAAACGTGGAATTCCCTCACCATCCAAAAATCTGAGCAGTTCAATTAATTTTTCAGTCTCCTCAACCACCACCATTAACTCAGCTGGTCCACCAATTTTGTAGGTAGTGTGTTTGGCGAGCGGCTCATTAACTTTCACCCGCCCAAATTTTCCTAAGGTCTGATGTAACATAACAGTTTACGAAAGTATTTTTATTTGGTATGGTTATGACAAATATGGCTGAACTAACGGCAAAAACCACCATTTATATTGCCCGCGATTTAGAGCGGGCCCTAGGTCCGCAAAACGCGTGCCCGTCTTTTTTCATTATTACAAATTCCACCCCGTTTGCCAAGGAAATGGCCAAAAATAACCCTAATATCGTAACAATCCCCTCACTCGAACTGCTCGATACCCCCGAACTACTGGTTCACCCAGCCACCAAGGAATTTATTGCTAAGCACCCAAATCCACACCTTGTAGTCTTTAAAAACCTCCGGATTATTGAAAAAATCTGCGCTGAGCATGGTTGGAAATTACTAAATCCATCAGCCACTCTATCACAGCAAATTGAAGAAAAAATTTCTCAAGTTGAATGGCTTGGTGAACTAAAAAAATTTTTGCCACCACACCACATTGATATTTTAAGTCAGGTAAAATTTTCTGGTGAGCCGTTTATTTTGCAATTCAATCGCGCTCACACTGGTGGTGGTACTTTTTTAATTAAAGACCAATCAACTTTAACCGCGCTCGCAACTAAATTTCCCAACCGCCCAGTTCGCGCCACGTCATATATTAAAGGCAACATGCTCACCAGCAATAATATTGTCACTAACACTGATGTAATTGTTGGCAATATTAATTACCAAATCACCGGCCTCACCCCATTTGCCAAATTATTATTTGCGACCATTGGCAATGATTGGGCCTTGCCAAAAAAATTATTGTCACCTGAACAAACTGAAAAATATCATGACATGGTCACCGCAATCGGAGAAAAATTACGTGCTAGCGGTTGGCGCGGATTGTTTGGTGTTGATGTTATTCTAGCGGACACTGGTGAATTATATTTAATTGAAATTAATGCGCGCCAGCCAGCCTCCACTACGTACGAATCAGTGTTACAAGAAAAAGCACGCGTGAATGACCAAGAGTACACTACTTTTTCTGCACATTTAGCTGCTTTAGCCCACGAACCAATTGACCCAAAAAGTTATATAACGATTGCTGATGGTGCGCAAATTATTTTACGCCAAACTGAACCAAATATTTCTGCGGAAAAAATTAACACCCTAGCAACTGAATTAACCGCAGCTGGTTTTCACTGCATTGCTTATGCTAACCGCGAATTAGGTGCGGATTTACTGCGGATTCAAAGCCCGCACGGTCTGATGGCTGCGCCCAATACTTTTAATGACGCGGGCGGGCGCATCGTGTCCCTAACTGAACCGATTTTATAATATGTCTAGTTTGTCACTACCAGCCCAAGAAATTGTGGCTAAATATTTACGCTTACCAATGCTTGGTGCTCCCGTAAATGCGCCGTATTTTAATAATCAACGCGTGAAAACCCGTGGTGGCCTGGCCGTTATGGTGGGTAAAGGCACACCTGAAGACCTGGGTTTAGAAGCAGAAATTATTGCGAAAAGTAAAAATTTTTCACTGAGCACCGCAAGTAGTGAAGACATAAAAAAGTTTTTAGTTGATAATAATTTGGGCGTAGATTGTTCAGCTCTGGCGTATTATGTGCTGCGTTACGAGGGTATCATGCGCGTGAAAAAAGATTTGCAAAGCGCCCTTAATTTTCCTGCGGCCAATTGGTTTCGCCGGTTTATTATTAAACTGCGCCCATCGCAAAATATTAGTGTGAGTGTGCTGGGTGACGCGACCAATAGTTTTGTCATAAATAAAAATGATCTGCAGCCCGGTGATTTAATTTTCTTGTGGAACACTGGCACTAACCGGACTTTGAACCATGTTTTACTGGTGACTGATGTTAGTGATCGCACCATCCATTATGTGCATTCTTTCCGCTGGCGGAATGAAGGCCAATATGACCACGGGGTCCGCACGGGCAGTATAATGTGGACTAATCCCAATTCCCCGCTCCTTGATGATGTCTGGGTTGAAAAAAATCAGACTGGTCCGGCCAATGACACCTACCAGCACGCCTGCGAGGCCCAAAAAGTGGAAATTCGTCGGCTCAAAATCTTCAGTTGATTTTTTGGCAATTTGTTGCTATATTAGCCAAATATGCCGACTGTCTCTGTCGAAATCCTCCGTACCGCGATTGGCTTTGGCCTAGCCGCGGTTTTTGTGTCTTTTTTGTGGGCCCCACTCCTCATTAAATTCTTGTACCGATTCAAAATCACCCGCACCAATCCGTTTGACACCACTCTAGTCCGTGATAGCCGCAAAGAAAAAATGGGTACCCCAATCATGGGTGGCCTCCTAGTTATTGTAACCGTAGCCGCCATCACCATGCTCTTTAACTGGGAGCGCCGCTTCACTTTTGTACCAATTGGGGTCATGCTTTTATCTGCTCTACTCGGTGGCATTGATGATATTTTAAATATTTACGGCGAGCGCCGCCGCAACCGCGATATCAAGCAAACTCTGCGCCTCATTCGCGTGCATAAACAGTGGCGCCAAAAAATTTGGCTATCCCTCACTTTGCCATGGACCATGTTCAAGCGCTCATCACTTTGGCTTGGCTCGCATCCAGGCAAAGGCGTGTTTGTTCACGAAAAATTAATTTTGCAATTTATTGCGGGCGCCATTACCGCCTGGTGGATTTATTACAAACTTGGCACCGAGTGGCACCAAGTGGCCATTCCATTTGATGGTTTAATTAATTTTGGTTGGTGGCTGATTCCGCTCATTATTTTCTTTGTCATGTTCACTGCCAATGCCGTAAATGTGGCCGACGGAATGGATGGTCTGGCTGGTGGCTCACTGATGCTAACCTTTTCCACACTCATGTTACTTAGTTGGCTAAAGGGTTTTCCCGAAATTACGTATTTAAATGCCACTACGGTTGGCGCGCTCATTACTTACACGTACTTCAATGTTAAACCAGCGCGGTTTCAAATGGGTGATGTTGGTTCCCTTGGCCTGGGCGCACTCCTGGCGATTAACGCCATTGTCATTAACACCATGTTAATTTTGCCATTTTTAGCCTTTATTTTTTACATTGAACTCGCTAGTGTGATTGTGCAAGTTTTTGGTCGACACATTTTAGGCCGTCGCATTTTCCGCATGGCACCAGTACATTATCACTTTGAACTTTTAGGCTGGAGTGAAGAAAAAACTGTAATGCGCTTTTGGATTTTACACGCTGCGGTCGTATTCTTAGGCCTCTGGGTGGCGCTTCACTAATATGTATCTTGCGTGGCAAACTAAAACTATTTCTGATTTTTCTCCTCAAACCCTCAGTAATTTATATGATGAGGGTTTTGTTTTAACGCGCAAAGGCAAGGGCGAACTGGATCAAACCCGCAGCGTGCGGATTGATTTGAGTAAATTTGTTTTGTCGAGTGAAAATCGGCGCGTACTCAAAAAAACTGACGGGCTCGAACTGGAAGTTGTATCACTTCCCTACTCTGATTATTCGTGGGAAATTGGCAAATTGGCCAAAGATTTTTACACTGATAAATTTGGTGATGGTACTTTCAGTGCTAATAAAATCAAGGAACTTTTGACTGACGCCGCCAAAAGTAATTTCAATAAATTATTACTGTATACATTTGAAAATAAAATTGTTGGTTACTGCATTGCGTATGAAAATAATGATTTAATCCACTATTCATACCCGTTTTACGACCGCACGACTGATATTTCAAATCTAGGTCTTGGCCTGATGCTCCGCGGAATTGTGTATGCGCAAGAACAAAATAAAAAATATATTTATTTGGGTTCAGCCCAACGTTCAACTGATACTTACAAATTACAATTTGCAGGGTTAGAGTGGTTTGATGGTGCCAAATGGCAGGCAAATCTGTCTGAACTTGAAACTGTTTTGAAAGCATTATGAAAAAACACATCCACTTTATCGGAATTTGCGGGGTCGCCATGAGTGCGCTCGCGATTGCCCTGCACAAAAAAGGTTATAAAGTGACTGGTAGTGATGTTGGTTTTTACCCGCCAGTTTCTACCATGCTCCAAAATAGTGGCGTGGAATTTTACGCTGGTTGGCACCCAGAAAAAATGGGGAAACCTGATTTGGTAATTGTTGGCAATGTTGCTTCTTCACAAAATCCAGAGTGGCAAGCCGTCCAAGAATTACATTTAAATTACAAATCATATCCAGAAGCCATCGCCGAATTTTGGCTAAAAGAAGAATCAATTGTCTGTGTTGGCACTTATGGCAAGACTACTACTTCCGCCTTACTGGCTTGGATTTTCAGTGAAGCTGGTCTTAATCCAAATTACATGTTTGGCGGACTCGCCCAGTCAGATTTTCCTTCCGCGGCCCTTGCTGACAGTCAGTGGAGTATTATTGAGGGTGATGAATACAAAAGTGCGCGCTGGGATAATGGTCCAAAATTTGCGCACTACGCGCCAAAGTATTTATTACTCACCGCGATTTCTTGGGATCACGTTGATGTGTACCCAACTGAGCAAAGTTATTTAGCGGCTTTTGAAAAATTAGTACAAACCGTTTCAGCCGATGGTTTAATTGCGGTCAGCACAGATAATTCTGCGGCCCTCAATCTCGCTGCCTCAGTCAGTGGCGGCCCGCTCGTAGTTACCTATGGCACTGATAAAGACGCCATTTACCGCTACGAAAATGTCATACAATCACCAGACGGATTGAGTTTTGATTTGCATTATCAGGGTCAAACATTTACCATCACTTCCCCACTGCTTGGTTCGTACCAAGCGGAAAATATTACGGGCGCGTTTGCTTTGGCGCATGAATTAAATATTGAACCCCAAAAAATTATTGCCGCGCTCGCGTCTTTTCCTGGCCTCAAACGCCGCCTAGAAAAACGCACTGACGGCCTAGTAACCGTGTTTGATGATATTGCCCACTCACCGGCCAAAGCCAAATCCGTACTTGAAACTTTGCGCGCAATTTACCCTGGTAAAATTACCGCTGTGTTTGAACCAAACACTGGTAACCGCAAACCTGATGCCAAACCACTCTACACTGATGCTTTTGTGGCCGCTGATGAAGTCATCATTCCGCGCCTGACTAAAATTAAAATTGATGTGAACGACTCTGCGCCACCAATTGAAGGCGACGAACTCGCACTCACCATTTCACAAACACACGCCAATGTTTTGTACATTGATGATGACGCGGAACTAGTTGATCATTTGGTTAATAATGCAGAAACCAATGACCTGATTGTGTTTTTAGGCTCACACGGTTTCCGCGGCATGATTGAAAATGTAATTAGTCGAATATGAAAATTCCAAAACAAGCAGAATTAAAGTATAAAGGAGAAGTTTTCGATGTGTACGGTTGGGAACAAACCATGTTTGATGGATCAACGGCTCCATTTGAAATGATAAAACGAGCAGGTACAGTGGAAGTAATTGCCGTAAAAGAAGGAAAAATTTGGTACGCTGAACAAGAACAGCCAGTCAAAGGAAAATACCTATCGTTTTTTGGTGGCCGAATTGAACCAAATGAAACTCCAGAAACTGGCGCGGCCCGAGAACTACTCGAAGAATCAGGTTTAAAAGCGGAGAAGCTTGAGCTCTACAGTGAAGTAATGCCCATGAATAAAATGGACTGGACCAATTACATTTTTCTGGCACTAAATTGCCAAACCACCACCGCTCAAAATCCTGATCCGGGTGAAAAAATTGTTATTAAATCCTGTAGTTTTGAGGAATTAATCGAAATGATCTTAAAGCGGGAAATAAAAACTAACCCATTATTTGTAATCAGTATTTTCGAGGCAGTTTATCGTACCCCAAACAAACTAATAGAGTTTAAGAAAAAGTTAGGATTATAAAACGGCCCTGACGGACCGTTTTTTATTTTAATTATTCTTTTGTACGTAACACTCGTAGTGCCAAGTATGACAGCGGCGTGTACAACAGCCCCATTAAAACCTTGTACAACCACCAGGTAATAATAATACTGATCAAAGTTTTAGTTGGATACACGCCAGCAAACGCAATTACCATAAATAACACTGTGTCCCAAAACTGCGACCACAGGTTGGAAAGAAATGACCGGAGCCAAAACATTTTTTCACCCAATTTTTTCTTGAAAAAGAAAAAAGTCACGACGTCTTGATATTCAGCCACGGCAAACGCCACCAGTGACGCCACCGCAATCCGCATCGACACCGCAAACACCTGATTATAACTATCTTTCACCCATTCACCCGCCGCGGCCCAAGGCATAGCTAGTGACAACAATGAGTAACCAATAAAAATCGCCGTACTGATAAATCCCGCCCAGACAAAATATTTGGCTACTTGTTTGCCGTAAATTTCCCCAATCACATCAGTCATAATAAACACAATTGGGAAGGAAAACACCCCCACTGACAAATGTGAGCCAAACAAAAATGGCATGATTTTGAGTCCCAACGTATTGGCTGCAAACAGCGCGCTCAAATATACGGTCAGAGCCAGTAGTAACTTAGTAAATGATTTTTCCGAAAATTGAAACATAAAAAAAGTAAATAAAAACCCGCTTGACGCGGGTTTGGGAGCCGCACCAAGCCTTAGCAGGTGGTGCTGCCATTAAAACCAGACCAAGTAGCGAGGTGCTGGTTCTGAATCATATTATTTACCTTCATCAACAATCTCGGCTGTAACTTCGTCGCCTGAGATATTTTCAATGCCTAGCATAATCCCACAGTGATTACATTCAATCACGTCTGCAGGGGCCAGATTTGGGTACCGACTAAGATCAACTTCATTTTTACATTCTGGACAAGTGAGCTTCATAATGGTATATTTTTGGCTAAAATACGTTTATGTTAACCACATCATACTCGAAGCTTTGGCAAAAAGCAAGCCTCCTGGCGCTGGGGATAACCAGTGTTTTTTGGGGTGTTCAGGTGGCCCGGGCAGCTGATTGCGTCCTCTTGCCTCAAACCGCCTACAAATCAAAGGAAAGCCCAGCGGTCTTCTACGTTACCCGCAGCTGCACTAAACGACCATTTACCAATGAAACGGCTTTTTTTGCGTATTTTAGTTCTTGGAAGCAAGTAAAAATTACTAGTGCCACAAATTTAAAAAATATTCCTGATGACGTCAAAGGGCCAATGTCATATAAAGATCCAAATGCGCCAGCCACATCAATAGTAACTCCGACAATACCAACCGTACCAGCCACCCCGGTGACTCCGCCAGTCAGTATCCCAGTGATTGAAACTCCAGTTATTCCTGTCCCAAGTACACCAGTGTCGCCATCTATTCCAACTACACCAGTTATCTCAACCCCAACCATTAGTCAGGTCATGAGTAATTTTTTACGCTGTCCAAGTGACAGTGAACGCGCCAGCTTAGACGCAGATTTTAATGTCGTGTGGGGCAAAGATTGGACTGACAAACCGTTTGCCTGTGATTACAACACAACGAGCGCGAGTCGGTTACCAATTTACGCAACTTTGCGTCTCTTAAAAGACTTGCAATTCTCTAAACCACTTCCATTTACTGGTGGGAAAAATTTATACGCGTATTTAACCGCGCAAAAATTAACGTTAAATCCTGGCCAAAATTGCGCTGAATATTCCACTGGTTGGAATTTAGTCATTAATTTAGGCGGCACGTTTGCACACACCCACGCGGTTAAATCTGGCTCAGCTACCTGTGAAGCATCTGGCGCTAGTCGCACTGAAACTTTGGATGGTTTTGTTTACAACCCAATTTACAAGGCCGGCACTTTTGTTCATGAAGCTCACCACGCGATTAATGGCAGTACTCACACTGGGGTAAATGGTGGTGACAAAAATATTAATGAAAACAGTGCGTGGGCTGCGCAATTTTATTTTTACGCTTGGCTAAATTTATATTCAGACGTTGATGATACCACTAAAATCTTAGCCAAAAATGCCGCGCGCGATATTGTGCTAAATCGTTTTTCCGAAAATAAATGTCCAAGTGATACCGAGTTAAAAGCTGTGGTCAATAAAATGGCCGGTGACATTTGTAAATAATATGAAAACACCACAAACTCCAGTTCCTGAATTAGCGACGGCGCTTGGAGTGCCAGAACTCTGGCTTAAACGTGAAGATTTGCACCATTTTGGTTCGCACAAAGGCCGTTCAATCCCCTACATGATTGATCACTACTGGCATAAAGAACAGGTGACCAAATTTGTAATTTCGTCATCAGGCAATGCGGCGCTCGCGGCGGCGCGTTATGTGCAGCACCACAATTTAAATAATCCGGACGCGCAAATTACTTTGCAAATTTTTATTGGCCCAAAAATTCCTGCAGAAAAAGAAACTTTAATTCGCGCACTGACTGACCAAAATATTACGGTTGAACAAGTAGAAAATCCGCGCCAAGCGGCGTTTCAAGTGGATGCCAAAGGTGAGGCCAAATTGATCCGCCAATCAACTGATGATTTGGCGCTCAAAGGTTACGCTGAATTAGCCGCTGAATTAAATCACATTCCAAATTTGCAAGCAATTTTTATTCCGACTTCATCAGGTACGACGGCCCAGGCACTGGCTGAGGCCTTTCAAACTCTCGACCAAAAACCACAAATTCATATTGTACAAACCCAGGCCGTGCATCCAATTGCAGACGCGTTTAAAACTGTTATGTGTCCAACCCACGGCGCCTATATGCCTGATCCAGACACCTCAATTGCCGGCGCAATCGTTGATAAAATTGCGCAACGAAAATTTGCGGTAATTAATGTTGTACAAAAAAGTAATGGTTCAGGTTGGATAGTTACTGATAATGAAATAATTGGCGCCCAAAAATTGGTTAAAGAAAAAATCGACTTAGAAATTTCACCAAATTCAGCGCTCGCAATTGCTGGAATTGCTCTTGCAACCCAAACTAGACAAAAATTTTCTGGCGCAATTGTGGCGTTAATTACTGGCGTGTAAACTTATCCACACAAATCATATGATTACACAATTAAACTGTGTATTCTTTTACGTGGACTCCCGCACGGTGCGGTGAGCGACGATCAAAAGGACTCATGATGCCTCCAAAACTCAAGACTCGGATCGACGATCACCCACCCATGAAGCAGCTTCCCCCGACTCCGACACCGAAGACGTGTGTGCCAATCGCACTGATGCGAAACTTCGACGCCAAGACGGTCTGGGACTTGTTCGGTAAAGTCCCTGGCAAGAACGCTCCGCCTGCTGGGTATGTCATCCTGCCGCTCAATCCGAGCGATACGAGCATGACGCTCTGGGGTGGAGTCCAAGTTAGCCTCGAGTGGCACACCAGGTGCAGCCCTCATGAGGGGCGGCGGCGCTACTGGTGCGTCTACGTCGAGGCGATCGGGCAGGTCACCGAGCCGCGTAAGAAGTACGCCCGGGTGTTGTTCCCGATCATCGCGCCGCCCAAGGCGGCACGGAGCGCCGGACGGCGCTGACAGGAGGGACGGCGAGCACGACTCGCCGACCCCATTATTGGATGATTAAAGGATGAAACAATTATCCAATTGAGGGTGCAACTAGTTAGCACATCAAACCAATTTATTGGCTCGTGCAACTGTCGCACTACTCAAAACCCCATTGTTTTTTTAATTTCGCTGGTTTACCACTACTCAAATTATAGACCGATCGGTCTTTTTTTTATTGTCAACAAATTCTGACAGCACAATGCTTGCGCATTCTACAATCTATTGTAAAATATTTTATTGGTATCACAAACAAAAAAATAAATATGCGTCTACTTTTAATTGAAGATGAACTAGATATTATTAATTTCCTTAAGCCTCGTTTAGAGGCAGAAAATTTTATTGTTGATAGTACGCAAGATGCGGAAACTGGATCATTTCAAGCTAGGACATGTTACTATGATATTATCATTTTAGACTTGATGTTATCGGTAAAAAATGGCTACACTGTTTGTAATGAAATTAGGCAAAGTGGCCGATCAGTACCAATTTTGATCCTTTCGGCCATACACGATTCTGAGCAAAAAACCAAACTACTCAACTGCGGTGCTGATGATTACCTAAGCAAACCGTTTTACTTTAACGAACTTTTGGCTCGGATACACGCTCTGTTACGCAGGCCAGCCCAAACAACAAAAAATATTTATAAAATTGGCGATATTGTACTTAACAGCCACGAACAACAAATCATAAAAGCTGGAAAGGAAATATATTTAACTAAAAAAGAATTCTTACTTTTAGAATATTTACTGAAAAATCAAGGTATTGCCCTAACCAGACACATGATCATGGAACATGTTTGGGATATTAACGCTGATCCATTTTCACATACAATAGAATCACACATTTTAAGTCTAAGAAAAAAAGTTGACCCAACCGAGCGGTATATCAAAACTATCCCCGGAGTCGGCTATAAAGCGATCGAACGATAGAATTGACTAGAATAAATCTTTGACCACCAAGGTGCTAAAAATACCGAAAAAAATAAAAATTAAACCCAGCAGCACCCGGCGCCATGGTTTGGGTTGAAACATTTTTGGTATAGTTTTGTAATTCAAAACACTCACTAGGCCAATATGTACAAACATGGCAATAGCATTTAAACACGCACCAGCTACCAATAAACTTTTTGGTTCGTGAATTCCAAGAGCAAATAAAACAATTCCAAACGCAATTTGCGCCCACAAAAAAATTCCATATAGTTTTGTCAAGTTCTGCGCCTTGGCTTCACCCTGACGCAGCGCCCAATTTTCGGCCATAATCCGGGAAGTTGAGTCCATCACCCCAAGTTGGGTTTGGACCAGCATAATTCCGGCCGCGAGCAAAAATAAAGTCCCAAAAATTGGCAAAGTTTCTTGACCAATCATGCGCGCTTCAGTAATCACAAAATTAATTCCGCTGGCAGTACCAGCTGAACCATAAGCAGTAGCAAATGATAGAAGCATTAAGAGAACCATGGCCAGCGCACCCATTCCCCAAAACACTAACCCATGTTCAGTGTTAACTAGGCGCCACCATTTTTTAAACAAGGCCTCATTTTCTTTGGTGGCCGCGGCCGCAGTCCCACTTAATTTCACGGCCTCATGCGCACCTTTGTGAAATAAGCCAGCAATTTTTTGCGCAAAGGCGCCCATGCCATAACCTTTTTCTTTTATGTAAATTGATTGGGTCAAATTTAAATTTCCCGCTGCCCCAGAATAGGCAAACGCACCGAGAAATGTGGCGAGTGCAATTCCAGTTGGTAAAAAATTATAACCATTTCCCTGACCCAAAAGTCCCTGCCCAACTGCTTGCCAATCCGCACCAGTACTAACCCAAATCGCAAGCACAAAAATAAATGGCACTCCAATTAAAACAATGGTGGTAGTTAATTTTTCCATGAGTCCGTACACGGTTTTTCCTAAACTCAGTAAAAATCCGATTCCAACCAAGAGTAGCGACGCCACTAATTTAAAATTAGTAAAACCAAACGCATTCACCAGGAGTTGCGCGCCAGCGGCAATAATTCCAGGCAGTCCAAACGCCACAAAAGTGGAGAGAATAAACCAATATGGTAAAACGCGTGACATTTTTGCCAAGCCCACAAATACACTTTCACCGCGGATGAGTGCATACCGTTCAATTTCCATGTTAATGAAAAACTGACACGTAATCCCAAGCACTGCGCCCCAGGCAATCCCGAGGCCATAATTAGCCACTAAATACGGCCACAAAATCACTTCACCCGAACCAAGGCCAAGTGCTAGAATAATAAAACTTGGACCAATCATTTTGCGCAGTGAAATTGGGTTTGGGAGGGTGTGAGAAGTTTTCATAAAAAATGGTATACCATAGTATACCACATTTATTTTTGAATTTTTCGTTTGATTTCTTCAATTAATTCTTTTTGTTCTTCAAATAAAAGCGGTAAATCACTGAAAAGCAGAAACCATTTGGCACGATGGCCTTTTTCCGTATCAGCTGGATATAAATCAACCTGTTTAGTAACAGCTAAAAAATAGTGAATGATTTTCCATTCATGTCCTTTCAAACTCGGTCGTTGTTTTTCAGCTAAATATTCAAATGACTCAAATTCAGTCACCCCGACTTCTTCAGCAATCTCGCGCTTGGCTGCAGTTTCCAAATCTTCACCCTCTTCAACATGGCCTTTCGGCACACACCAAAATTCACCACTCATTTTGACTTGCTGTTCAAGCGCAACCAACCACCCACCATTTTCCTGGCGTAGAACCACGCCTCCGGCTGTGACTTTAACTGGTAATTTGTTTGGATTTATTGTCATATTATTCAAAAAAATATTTTCCCGTGCGGTAACTTTCAACCCCCATCTTAGTGGTGTAAAAAACTGGCTCTGGCAAATTATCCATATCATACCAGTCCCAGGACTCGCACTTATTAGGCTCCAACACTTGCGGCTCACCACCCGCCCAATCAGCCACCACATTAATATGCACATAATGTTTTGGCAAATAAGCCAGCAAATTTGTTACAAACAAAAAACGTATGTTAGTAATTTCTAAACCACACTCCTCAGTCACTTCACGCCGGGCACAGTCAAAAAACGATTCACCATACTCCAGATGACCGCCGGGGGTGGCATACTCATTCCCAGCGTGTTTGGTGAGTCGCTTGCCCATCAAAATTTTTCCGTCTTTAATTACCATTACCCCGACTCCGACTTTAACGTGGTTTTCCATACTTTAATTTTGCAATATCATAGATCGCTGCGACTGTGAAAATAATTTGAAGAACTATGAAAATATAATCGCCCAAATAAATACTGTACACTTCCAGCGCGACCCCGCCCACAATGTATAATGCATCTTGTTTTTTACGTTCTTTAGTAACAATGCCAATTGAAATGAGTAGTAAACCAAAGGCACCAACAAATTTCATGAGTTCCATATTATTTTTTAAAAATACTCAGGATATTTGCTCCGGTGGTTTGGTCCAAACGCTGGCCCTTATGACTGTAAAAAATATCTACGACTTCTAAATTGGCTGATTGCGCAAGGTTGGTTAATTCCTCCGCTGTAAATCCATGATAAAACCGCTCGCCCAAAATTTCTGCCTGCGGATTTTTCCATGGCACCAGCACATCAATCCCCTGCCCTGGCGTTTCCTGCCAATTTTTCCAATTATGTTTTTTAATATTTTTCTGTGCGCTCTCAGAATGTAAATTCCAATTAGTCATTAAAATTTGACCACCTGGCTTTAAAACCCGGGCCATTTCCTTAAGTGTTTTTAACTGCAATTCTTGGCCTGGAATATGGTTAAAAGACGCAATTCCAATCACGATGTCAAACAACTGGTCAGAAAAATCCAGGCTCGTCATGTCCCCAACCACAAATTCCTGGCCTGGATTCTTTTCCCCGGCCAATTTGACGAGTTCGGCACTCTGGTCCAGACCCACGTACTTCACTTGTTTTTTGGCTAAAATCTGGTATAATCGACCATTCCCGCAGCCCAGGTCTAACACCTGGCTCCCGGGTTTGATATACTCAGCCAAAACCTCAGCATCAGCCCAATTAAACTCACGGGTCGCAGAAAATAACGGCGCGATCCGATCATACACGGTTTTATTCTGAGCAATTAAATTTTCTGGTGAAAATTGTGACACAAATTGAACAAATTATTGGAGCGATTATTGCGGCTAAGCCCCAAACTAAGGCTGATTTTGATAATGCCCGCCGAATTGCGGCTAATCAACTGGCCACCGCGCAGCCAAGTAACCGGCAGCTGCTCATAGCCTACCAAAAGTATTGTAAAAAGAAAAGCGTGGCGCCTGATGCAGATTTATTGAAATTAATTCGCAAAGCCGAGGTACGAAGTTTATCTGGAATTGCTGTCGTAACTTCCCTTGTCAAACCCTATACTTGTCCAGGTCAGTGTGTTTATTGCCCAACTGAAGCGCGCATGCCAAAGAGTTATATTGCCACTGAGCCAGCGGCCGCGCGCGCCTTGGCGCTGAATTTTGATCCGTACGAACTCATGCGTCAACGACTTTTGACCCTCAAAGAAAGTGGTCACACGGCTGATAAAATTGAATATATTATTAAAGGTGGTACCTGGAATGCCTACACGCTCGGTTATCAATATTGGTATATTTTGGAATCGTTTTTGGCCTGCAATGAAATGGGGCGGAAAAATTTGCAGCGTAAAAAATTAACTGAACACTCCCCGCTCGCGGAATTACAAGCCGCGCTGGCTGACGCACAAAAGAAAAATGAAACTGCCAAATACCGCATCATTGGTTTGACCTTGGAAACTCGACCTGATGCCATTTCTCCAAAAACAATTTTTCACATGCGTCAGCAAGGTTGCACTCGCATTGAACTTGGTTTGCAAGCCACAGATAATAAAATTTTGGAATTAATTAAACGCGGTCACACTGTTCAGCAATTCCGCGATGCCATGCTACTCCTCCGCCAAGCTGGTTTTAAAGTTGACCTCCACTTCATGCCCGATTTACCAGGCTCAAGTCCAGATCACGATGTAGAAATGTACAAGGAAATTTTCAGTGACGAGGGTTTGAAACCCGACATGATTAAAATTTATCCAAACACAGTGATTAAAAGTGCCGAACTTTATCAATGGTTTTTGGACGGACGTTACGTGCCACATGGTGACACACCGGCCATGAGTGAAGCACTCATGCAAATGAAATTAGCTACGCCGCGCTACTGTCGCATTTCCCGTTTGATTCGTGATATTCCAGCCACGGAAATTGAAGGTGGCAATGTGGTCACCAACTTACGCGAATTTTTAGAAAAAAAATTACATGCGCAGGGCCTAAAGTGTGTGTGTTTACGCTGCCGCGAAATTAGTCGGCAAGCCAAAAATATTCCCGCCGATACTGAACCACAATTATTTATTGATGAATACGAAACCACTGGTGGTAAAGAATTTTTCATCACCTTTGAAGACCCAAATCGAATTGCAGTGTTTGGTTTCTTACGCCTGCGCGTTCCAACTATTCCAACCCCAGAAACATTAATCAAACAACTTCCTGTTCTTGAAAATACCGCTTTTATTCGTGAACTTCATGTTTACGGCCGCCTGGTTGGCATTGGCAAACGAGAAGATTCTGCTAGCCAGCACACCGGCCTTGGTAAAAAACTCATGGCTGCAGCCGAACAAATTGCCCGTGAACATGGCTTCAAATCCACTACTGTAATTTCCGGTGTTGGTGTCCGCGACTACTATCGCCACCTTGGCTACCATTCCAAAGATACGTACATGACAAAAAAGTTAACCTAACCCCTTGTTTTTTTCTTAAATCCATGTTATTCTCTGGCCCACGGAGGTTCCACATGGGCAAAGCACTCTTGACCGTCTTCGGCTTGATGTTCCTGGGCCTAGTCCGCTGGGCGGTTACGCCGCCCCGCAAGCGAAACCGGGATATGACTACCTTCAACCCACTGGTCCCAGACGGACCAGCCCCAAGACAGTGTATTCGCTGTCCAGAAGTGGTCCTGCGGCCAGAGCAGGGCGTGGGCGGCTGGAGCTGCCCACGGTGTCGGGCGAGCTACGAGTAACCTCTTCCCGCGCGCAGGAGGCGCGCCGGGAAACTCAACGATAAAACATGGTCTAGACCATGTTTTTTAATTAAACAAAACATACACCAGGGCCACAGAACTGGCGCACATAAACCCAGTAATTAACCACCCGAGTAACGAGGATACTTTAGTGTTTACTCGGTCACCCATAATTTTTTTATTACTGCTCATCCGTAAAATTAAAATCATTAAAATTGGTGAAATCGCCCCATTTATCATGGCCGTATAATACAACATCCGAAATGGCGGGATACCAATAAAATTAACCATCAAACCAAGTAGGGTGGCAATGGTAATGACTCCGTAAAACCCGTGTGCCTGAGAAAAATTACGGTACAAGCCTTCTTTCCATTTAAATGCCTCGCTAACTGCGTACGAAGCTGAACCAGCCAAAACTGGCACAGCCAAAAGTCCAGTGCCAATAATACCAATGGCAAACAAAACCTGTGCCCACGGCCCAGCAATTGGCTCAAGTGCAGCCGCGGCTTCGGCCGCAGTGTTAATTTGGGTAATTCCTTGCGGTAATAAAGTGGCCGCCGCCGCAATCATAATAAAAATCGAAACTAAATTGGAAAAAATCATACCGCGCGCCGTGTCACCACGCATGGTTTTAAAATCCAAAGCTTCAACTTTTGGTTTGCCCTGACCAAAACTCCGTAACTTTTTTTCCGCCACTAATTCCTCCACTTCTTCACCAGCTTGCCAAAAAAATAAATATGGTGAAATGGTGGTTCCAAGCAAGGCCACAATATTAAACAAATATTCTCGAGACAAAACTATTTGTGGTCTAACTAAATTTCTTACTGCCTCAGCCCAATTAATATCGATAAAGAAGGCCACACCAAAATACGCAAATAATGAAAGCGCAAAATATTTTAAATATTTGACATACACTTTGTACGAAACAAAAACTTCTAGCAAAAGCGTAAAAACTGTCACTCCAATAATTAACAACGGAAAAGAAATTGGAATCAATAATTGCATGGCCGCGGCCATGGCCCCCAAATCAGCGCCAATATTTATCGCGTTTGCGACCACGAGCAGAGTGACAATGAACACTAATAATTTTTTTGAATAGTGTTCGCGCATAACTCCAGCCAAGCCTTTACCAGTTGCAAGACCAATCCGTCCGCACATTTCTTGAATCGCAATTAAAAATGGCGTGGTCACGACCATAGTCCACAGTTGCGAGAGGCCAAATTGTGCGCCAGTTTGGGTGTAGGTGGCAATTCCGCTTGGATCATCATCACTAGCACCCGTTATAAAACCCGGGCCAAGTTTTTTGAGCCAATTTAATTTTGTTTTCATAGAAAGTATACTCAGAATTATACCGGTTTTAGTTAGTTTGCCCAAGTTAAAGCAGGATTTGCGGCCTTATTCCAGGAATGGTACCATACAGGGAACAGTTTGTTTATGTACCTACCCCCAAACACCATTATTGCTGCCGGTCCAGTCATTATAGAAAATGGCCAAGTTTTACTAAACCGCGAATTTGAAACTGAAGGCAACGGAGCTAATTTTTGGATGTTTCCCGGCGGAACGGTTGATGATTTTAGTACGAGCTTGGAAGAAAACTGTACGCGTGAAGCCCAGGAAGAATTGGGTATTGCCATTAAGATTATCAAACCACTTCGCACGTTAATTGTGAAACGACCTGATGATGCAAGTAAGCTCGCGATTTTAGCACATTTTTTGGCTGAACGAATTGGTGAAATTACACCAGGACCCGAGACTCTCGAATGGGGTTGGTTTCCACTCAATCAATTACCACCCAACACCGCCCCAAATGTTATTGAGATTACCAAAGATCTACTATGATTTTTGAGTCACTCGAATTTAAATAAATATCAAAGTAAACCAAACTCTTTTTTATTATCTCAAAAAATATGGCCCTACAAACCCAAGACCCAGATATTTTTAACCTGATTCAAAAAGAAATTACCCGCCAAAGTGAAGGCCTCGAAATGATTCCATCAGAAAATCACACCTCTGGCGCTGTACTGGAAGCCCTTGGCTCACGGCTCACTGACAAATATTCCGAAGGTTACCCAGGCATGCGCTACTATGGTGGTTGTGAAAATGTTGATGTTGTGGAAAATTTAGCCCGCGACCGGGCCAAAGAATTATTTGGCGCGACGCATGCGAATGTCCAACCACACTCAGGTTGTCCGGCTAACATTGCAGTTTATTTTGCGCTCCTAGATCCCGGCGACACGCTCATGGGCCTTGATTTGTATCACGGCGGACACATGACCCATGGCCTCAAATTAAATTTTTCTGGCCGCTTTTACAACAGTGTTTTGTACACTTGCACCCCTGATGGTCTGATTGATATTGATAAAATGCGGGCCATGGCTCATGAATTTAAACCAAAGATTTTAGTCACTGGTGGCAGCGCGTATTCTCGCCAGTATGATTGGGCCACGTACAAAGAAATTGCAGACGAAGTAGGCGCCTATATGCTCGCGGACATGAGCCATGTGGCTGGGCTGGTGGCTGGTGGCGTGCACCCAAATCCAGTTGGCATTGCTGATGTTGTGACCACCACTACTCACAAAACACTTCGTGGTCCACGCGGCGCCATGATTCTGTGTAATGGTCTACCAAGTACACCAACTAAAAAAGTGGAGCGCACGCGTGAAAATTTGCCGTCACTAATTGACCGCGCGATTATTCCGGGATTACAAGGTGGCCCACACAATCACCAAACGGCCGCCATTGCCGTGGCACTCAAAGAAGCTATGCAACCAGAGTTCAAAGTGTACGCGCAGCAAATTATAACGAATGCCAAAACTTTGGCCAGCGAGCTGATGAGTAAAGGTTTTGAAATTGTGACTGGTGGCACTGACACTCACCTGATGTTGATTAATTTGACCAATAAAAATATTCCAGGGAAAATTGCGGAAAGTGCACTGGCCAAAGCCGGGATTACAGTCAATAAAAACACAGTGCCATTTGATCCGCGCTCACCATTTGACCCATCTGGAATTCGGCTTGGTACACCAGCTCTCACCACCCGCGGCATGAAAGAAGCGGAAATGAAAATTGTGGCCGGATTTATTGACCGTGCACTTGCGAATGTTGAGAATGAAAGTGAACTCAGTAAAATTCACAGTGAAGTTACTGACCTATGTCAGAGCTTCCCGCTTCCTCGCTAACATGTCTGACGTAATTATTAAAACCGAAGCTGAGACTTTGGCCCTAGCCAAAAAAGTTGCTGCCAAATTAACTGGTGGGCAAATTTTGGCTTTATCTGGTGATCTTGGGGCTGGCAAAACAACGTTTACCAAAGGTTTAGCTGAAGCCTTTGGAATTAAAAAAACTATTACTAGTCCGACTTTTGCGATCATGAATGTGTATGAATTGCCGGTAGTAATTCAAGGAATTAAAACCTTGGTCCACATCGATGCGTATCGTCTTGAGTCACCAGATGAGATTATCACTGTTGGGGCTGAAGATTATTTGGGTGAGCCAGACACTTTAGTGGTTGTTGAATGGCCAGCTAAAATCCAGCTGGTGCTGGATAATTATGAATATTCTGAATTGAAATTCGAAGTCACGGAAACTGGCCGTACCATTTCTGGCTCTATTCTTTAATTCCAAACCACCACCGGTATAGCTTTAGAGCTAGCCGTTCTTTGGTTTTGCGCCACCAGCTGCGCTTTTCTAAATTTTTAGTCACTGGCTCAGCTTCTTTAATCCAGCCTTCCAAAATTGTTTTTAATTGACCCACAAAACCGCGGTCTTTGCTGCTAATATTCGCTTCATGATTGTAAAAAAAACTTGGTTGGTCAATATTACTACTCCCAATCATGGCCCAATTATCATCAACTACGATCCCCTTACCATGCATCATGTGTGGCGTAATGTGCACATTGACACCCATTTTACGCATCAGCGCAAACCAGGCAAACGCGGCATAAGTAGCAATGCGCAAATCAGTTCGGAGTGGAATTAATAAATCTAAACGCACGCCACGTTTTTTGGCATCATAGAGCGCAGCCAAAAAATCCCGATCGGGAAAATAATATGGCGAAAATAAAATTACTCGTTCGCGCGCACGATTTAAGGCCCGCACATAATTGTCTTTAACCCATGATTTATTGGTGTCTGGTTCATCAGTCACTAAATCAAATTGACTTTTCATGACCCGGTAACGGTATTTCAAAAACGGACGAACCGCTCCCCGATCGCCGCCACAAATAATGTAAGACTTAGCAAATGAACGCAAGAGCGATCGCACAATTTTTCCTTCCACCCGCACGTGAATGTCGCGCCAATTTTTCATAAAGTGACGCACGTTTACTCCACCAATAAATCCAACCTTTTCATCAATAATCAAAATTTTTCGGTGGGTGCGTGATGAAAAGAATCCCCACCAAATTAAGTGGTGACGTTTGCGATCCTCAAACCGTCGGATATCAATTCCCGCTGCGCGCAGTTCGGTGATTTTTTTATTTGATAAAGCCAAACTACCCCAATAATCAACAATCAATTTTACATCCACCCCGGCCTGAGCTTTGGTTTTTAGCACTTCAAAAAATTTATTCCCAGTTTCATCGTCAGCGAGCATGTACACTTCCCAGTAAATAGATTTTTCCGCAGCCTGAATTGCGCCAAGCATTGCGTCCCAGGCTTCTTCAGTTGTCGAATAAATAGTGTAATTGGAAGCTTTCATAGTAGACCTACACTACCAAATTTTACCTCATAAAGCAAAAAACCGCTTAAACTTTCTAATTTTCATTAAAAAATTTAAGCGGCACCTCCTTTCTGTTTGTGCTCCGCCTAAACCCCGAACCTAGGAGTGAATGAAGAGCATTAGAAGCACAGTGACGGCTCCCAGCCCCAGAATGATCCAGCTCAACGCGATGATCGTACTCTTCAGATCCGGAGCAGCTGATCCTTTTTCTGGAACATCTCCTGGAGCACCTTCCTCGTGCAGCCACTCTGGGCGCACCTCGATGAACGTCTCTGGTTCAGCGGGTTGAATGTCCGGGTGGACATCTAGACGACCCTGAACTTCTCCTTTCATGAACAGGGCAAAGACAGAGCTGAAGAACATGAAGATCCCGTAGATCAGACCTGCCACAGCCATCATCGCGAACTTCGCAATGAAGGGAATGGCCATCAGAATGTACCCCAGCAAGTTTGCGCCGACAGCCAACAGAAACAGGATGATAAGAACTAGAACCATGCCAACCTCCTCAAACATCTTATAATATAATTTTTAAAAAAAGTCAATAATAAAACCCCTTTTCAGGGGTTTTATTATTATTTTTAAACTTCTATTTAATCGCCGCTTTGATAAATTCACGGAATAATGGGTGTGGACGCATTGGCCGAGATTTAAATTCTGGATGTGATTGCGTACCCACAAAATATGGATGATTTTTAAGTTCAATCATTTCGACTAAATCCGTATCTGGATTAACCCCCACAATTTCGAGGCCCGCTTTATCAATCATTTCCCGGTAATCATTATTAAATTCATAGCGATGACGGTGACGTTCTGAAACCACGTCCGCACCATAAGCGGCCCGAATTTTACTGCCTTTTTTGAGCTTAGCCTCATAGGCCCCAAGACGCATAGTCCCCCCGTAACGATTCGCGCTCACATTTTTTGCTTGTTGCGGATTAATATGAATAATTGGATCAGGCGTTTTTTGATCAACTTCAACCGTGTGGGCTTTTTTCTTGCCCAAAACATTCCGGGCAAATTCAATTGAAGCGAGCTGCATACCATAACAAATTCCCAGATATGGCATTTTACTTTCGCGCGCAAATTTAATCGCCGTAATAATTCCCTCAATGCCACGCGTACCAAAACCACCTGGTACAATTAACCCATCAAAATTTTTCAGTTTACTTACAGATTTTGGGTCACGTTCAAAATCTTCTGAATCAATCCAGGTCAAAACTGGTTTGCGATTGTGGAACCAGGCCGCGTGTTTAATGGCCTCAATCACTGAGTGATATGAATCAGCCAAAGTAAAATCACCGGTCGCAAAATATTTTCCCACCACTGCAACCTTAACTTCTTTTTTAGAATGTTCAATTTTAGAAACAAAGTCAGTCCAGGGTTTTAGTTTGGTTGGTAAAGCTTTGAGTCCCAAAATCTGTAGTAATTTATTACCTAATTTTTGTTCTTCTAATACTAGTGGAATGCGATAAATTGATGGCACATCAGGCGCCGAAATACAATTTTCTGGTTTTACTCCACAAAATACTGCCAATTTTTCTAGGCGCGGCTGATCCAGTTCATGTTGGCCACGTGCAATAATAATATCCGCATTAATACCTACACTATTTAGTGCGCGGGCCGCGTGTTGCGTTGGTTTGGTTTTCATTTCGCCCAAATGTGATGGGGTTGGTAAATAAGAAACCAGCACAAACGCCACATCAGCTGGAGTTTCCAACTTCATCATCCGCGCGGCTTCGAGGAATAAAATATTTTCATACTCACCTACCGTTCCACCCACTTCTACAATCGTTACATCGGCTTTATGATTCATCGCTGCAGTTTTAATCCGACGAATAATTTCCTCAGGAATATGAGGCACTACTTGCACACACCGCCCTTTGTATTTCATGGCTCGTTCATTATCAATTACGCTTTGATACACCCGGCCTGTGGTCATGTAATCATTACTACTCAAATCAACATCTAAAAACCGTTCATAATTCCCCATGTCTTGGTCAGTTTCATCACCATCATCAGTGACAAATACCTCACCGTGTTCAATTGGATTCATGGTCCCAGCATCCACATTAATGTACGGATCAGCTTTGAGAGCCGTAACCTTAAGACCTTTAGCTTTAAAAATTGCCCCCAAGGAAGCAGTCGTTACACCCTTCCCCACTCCAGACAAAACACCACCAACCACGAAAATAAATTTGGGAGTTTTTTTAGCCATAGGTATTAATTATTATTAAAAAAGTAATGAATCCAAAAAATTGATGGCTCATCATATTCCCCAAGCGGGAGCCGTACATTCCGCACGATTATATCATAATTTCCCGGCTCTAACCAGCGCATCCAGGTACTCTCATGGTACGTCTTTACCTTGTCTTGGCCACTCACCAACTGACTTAAATATGAGCTAAACAATTGGTGAAATAAAACCGGATGTGACCACTGCGGCAAGTAGCGCATGGTGGTCAGTGAATCAATCCCGGCTTGCCGCGCTAAAAATAACTGGCGACTATAGGTGTAGGCCGCACCTAAAAAATTAATGTACAGAGCCATGGTTAATAAGCCAATTATCACTACTTTTTTAAACCTATTTTTTTGCGTCCAGTCTCTAACCAAAAATAATAGGGGCAAATGTAAAAGGGGTAGGATTGGTATGAATTTTCGTACACCCCAGGTTTCATCAGTCCAGTAACTAAATGGTAAATTAATTACCCCTAATAAAATAGTACTAGCAATCACAAACCAGGCCAGGCTTTTTTGCTCTTGATAAAATTTTGGCCACAGCCAAAAAGTTGGAATTAACAGTGGCGCGTACAGAAAAATATTTTTACTAGCTGAGAAAAAAATCCCGTAAAAACCCTCCCACCATTCCCAAATTTGAAATTCACCACCAGCGCGGTATGACCCGGATAACCGACCGTACAAATACCAATTAATCAGTAAATTTAAAGCTAAAAATAAACCAGGAATGAGGCCAGCGCTAATTAAAAATTTAATTGACCAAAATTTACGGCGCTCACCTCGATTGTAAAAAGTAACTGCAAAAAATATTAAATATGGTAAACCTAGTGCAACCATGTAGGCTTTAGTACCAAGCACCCCGGCCATGGCCAGTGATGGCAACCACGCCAGCCCCTTTTTTTCTTGCCAATTAAGAAAGGTTAAAACTAAAACACTAATCCACAAACCCGCCTGATATTCCATTCCCGCATTAGCATACACCCACACTCCGCACGCAAGTGTAGTCAGCAGGGCCCAAATGCCCGCGGTCTTTTCTGCTACCCCAATTTTCTTCGCAATTACATACAACACCATTACTTGCACGGCCGAATAAATCACTGGCACTAACGTAAAAAATCTTTCAGTATGAAGCGCAGGAATTATCCGCGCCAAAAATACAAACGGCAGATACATTAGAACCGCCACTGGCCCACCACGCCGCACTGTATAACTACCGCTCATCCACGCCTCAGCCGATTCCCAAGTTTCTTTTTCATATCCAGTAAAAAAACCATGCCAAGTCAGTAAAAAAATAATGAGCGCGAGCAGCCCAATTCCCAAAATATTTTTTTGCGCTTTAATTATTGGCCAAATTTTCATAATTAAAAAATCCACTAGGGACAGTGGATTATTAGGTGTCAGAGACAGTAACAGTTAGCTCAGCGTCGAGCCCGTGTGGAAAGCTGACAATAAAAGTGTGGGTGCCGAGGGTTTTAATTGGTTTTATGGTCTTGATAATTTTGGGATCAACCACAGCCCCAATCTGACTCTTGATCGCTGCGGCCAGGTGTGTGCCTGTAACTGCGGCATAGAGCTTGCCTTCGGCCGTTGTTTTTTCTACCACATAGACTTCTTGGCCATCGAGCCGGGCCGCCTCGCGCTGAAACCGCCGTAATTCAGCCTCATCATCTTTTTGCTTGCGGGCAGCCATGGCGTTTAGCTCGCTCACGGCCCCAGCCGTGGCTGGTTTGGCTAAATTTCCTTTAAACAAAAAATTCCGCGCAAAACCATCCGAAACCTCTTTAATTTCGCCTTTTTTCGCGGTTCCTTTGACATCAGCTAGGAAGATTACCTTCATATAAACCCATAGTAGCAAGGGGTTGAAAAAAAGGCAAGAATGCGCTAAACTACCCGTAAATCCTATACTCTATGAAATCTGGCTTTGCCATTTTGATTGGCCGGTCTAATGTCGGTAAATCGACCCTTCTTAACACACTTGTGGGCACCAAAATTGCGGCCACTAGTTTTCGCGCGCAAATGACTCGGGACATTATTCACGGCGTCACTAATACCCCTGAAGGCCAGGTAGTTTTTGTTGATACCCCCGGAATTTTTAAAGATAAAAAAAGTTCACTTACGGCCAAATTAATTAACAAAGCCCAAGAAGCTTTGGACGGCGTGGATGTTATTATTTATGTAGTTGACCCAACCCGGGAAATTGGGGCTGAAGAACGGTTTACCTTTGGTTTAATTCGCCACTTACAAACCCCAAAAGTACTAGTCATTAACAAAAGCGATTTACCGCAAGATGAACGCAAACACCAAGCTGAGTACGAGGCCATGGGCCGAGATTTCAATGCCGTGTATGCCCTGTCAGCTCTCCGCGGCAGTCACATTGATCCGCTCAAACAAAAAATTGTGAGCTTGTTACCAGAAGGTGATCCGGTGTATCCAGAAGGACAACTGACCAATGTTCACAATTATTTCTGGGTCTCAGAATTGATTCGTGAAAAAGTTTTTTCCGTGTTAGACAAAGAAGTGCCGTATTCAATTACCGTTGAAACAGAAAACATTGAAGAAAAAGATGGCTTAATGGTAATTACGGCCAAAATTTTAACAGACGAAGAACGTTACAAACGAATTATTATTGGTGAACGCGGCAGTCGGATCAAAGAAATTGGACAAATGGCGCGCCGCGAATTAGAGCAGGCTTTGAACACAAAAATTTTCCTAGAACTTGAAGTTGAACTTGATCGCCACTGGGTGGAAAGAATGGATTAAGTGAGACGCTCGGCGACCACGCACACCCGGACGGGCATGGGGTCGCCGAACTCTCGGTCAGGTAGACGTACCCTTCTTGGGCGCAGGAAGTCTCCCGATTGGGACCCGCCGCGACACCGCTGTGAGGAGCAGAGAAGCACCCACCTGCTCTCCACACTGCTCACGTACACAACATGTTTTTTCCATGTCCCTGTACTTGGCAGCGTATTTGGCCGGCAGGAGGCACGGATCGTCGAAATCGTCCACGCCTTCACAGGTCTTCGTCGTTTCCTCCCCCGATCAGGAAAAACTCGACCACAATCGTCTTGTTCATCTGCACTCCTATAGGCGGAACCCGCCAACCGATGCGCCACTTAAATCATTTTTTAAGTCTTTTGTCAACCCAAAGCGTGCATATTTAGCGCAAAAATTTACATTGACAAAAGCGTAAAAACAGAGTAAAATAACTAGTACTTATTATTAACTTCAAGGAGCGGAGTATGACTAAGATCACCCTGGCTGAGGCCTGGAAAAAAATTAATGAAATTGACACTAAACAGCAAACCCATGAGGAGATCATGGATAATTTTGCTATCGCTATTGTTGAACTGCGAACTGATGTCAAAGAGATAAAAGAAAACATGATGACTAAACAAGATAAGAATGAAATTTTAGCACTAGTTGATGGGCTAACTTGTGCGCATATGAAATCTGATCAGGAACAAACCATGCACAGCCATCGGTTGCGTGAACACAGTAATATCTTGGAAAAACACACAGAGGAAATCAAACAATTACAACGTGCAGCAAAATAAGTATGCTCAGCCCAAACCCAGGCAAAAATTTAGAAATCAAAGTTGGTGATGCGATATACGAACGGTATCCCGTTAAAACCCATGTCATTAAAATTGGTGATAATTTAACTGAGATTTTGCGTCAGTATGCTTTGCCGCACGCACAGCCTGGTGACTTAATTTTCATGAGTGAAAAAATTGTGGCCATTTCTCAGGGCCGCTCTTATCCAATTGCGGAAATTAAGGTCAGTAAAATGGCCACTTTTTTATCTTCTAAAGTTTACAAATCTCCATACGGAATTGGCCTGGGCAGTCCCTGGACCATGCAACTGGCCATTAATGAAATTGGGTATGCGCGAATTTTTCTGGGCATTTTTGTACACCTACTTTTCAAACCCTTTGGCATAAAAGGTATGTTTTACCGCGTGGTTGGGCGGACCGTTGCGGCCATTGATGGCCCGTGTGACTACACTTTGCCGCCATATAATAAATACGCCAAACTCGGTCCAAAAGATCCAGATAAAGTGGCCGCCAAGTTAAAGTCTGATACTGGTTTTGACGTGGTGATTATTGATGCTAATGATCTAGGGGTAAATATTTTAGGCCGGTCAGATAAAAAATTTCCAACTGAAATTTTGGCAGCAATTTTCAAAGACAACCCATTGGGTCAAGCTTCTGAACAAACCCCCGTCTGTATTGTTCGAAAAAAGTAATTAAAAAAATCCGCCAGTTGGCGGATTTTTTATTATTTAGCGTAATGTTCTTCTAGATATTTGATAATGTCGAGACTTTCGTACATCATAACTACATTATCTGGGTCAGTTGAGTGCACCAGAAATGGAACTTGGCGCTTGCCACAAGTTCAAGCATATAAATTATTTTTTTGACGATAAGGCCATTTCCACGGCCGTCAGACCCCAACCATAACCATGATTATTTTCTCCAGTGGAGCGGACAATGGCCTGTTTTTCATTTAAACATGGCAAAACCCCAAACACCACTGGTTTACCAGCATCCAGACTAACCCGCATTAAACCTTGGGCCGTGGCCTCAGTCACATATTCAAAGTGTAGAGTTTCCCCTTTATACAAACAACCAAGGGCAATTACCGCATCAACTTTTTTATTTTTAAATAAGCGCTGTGCACCCAGTGCTAATTCAAACGCCCCAGGTACATGGACCACGGTAATATTTTTCTTTGACACCTTGGCTTCAGTTAGAGCTTTTAGCGCCCCAGCGAGCAATGACTCGGTAATATCCGCATTCCAACGTCCCACCACCAGACCAATTTTTAATTTTTGCCCATTAAATTTGGGAAAAGAAATTTTTTTGGAAAACATATTAGCGTAAGAAATTTTTGACGTACTTAGCAATGACATCTAGTTCAATATTTACCGCTTGACCAACCGCTACTTTTCTCCAGGTTGTCCGCGCTAAGGTTTCTGCGATTAATGATACAGTCACAATATTTTTATCTAATCGGGCTACAGTTAAACTAATTCCATCAAGGGTAATTGAACCGTGCAAAACGACTTGCTTGCTTAATTCTTTTGGTAAGGCCACACTGACCAGCACATTCGCTTTATCCGGTGTCACTTTGGTAATTTTTCCTACCCCATCAACATGTCCTTGCACTAAATGTCCGCCCAACTCATCACCAAATCTTAAAGCTGGTTCAATATTTACGACACTCCCCTTTTTTAAATTCCCCAAATTAGTTTTGCGAAATGTTTCAGGCATGACTTCAAACCAGAGACCAGTTTTAGTTTTTTTGGCGAGCGTCAAACAAGTGCCATTAAACGCCACACTTCCACCTAAATCAATGCGCCGTAAAATTGCGAGTGGTTGTAACACCAAATATTTTCTGCGCTGCACCGTCACGACATCAGCAATCACACCTACCCCTTTCACGATTCCAGTAAACATATTATTTTTTCTCAGCAAAGTAGCGCTTCACCAGTTCTACATCACTGGCAATTTTTTCTTTTAATTCTTCATCAGTATCGAGGCGCTCCAAACCACTCACCCGCTGAATGGCATCCACTGTAATTTCTGATCCGTAAAAATCCGTGCCACGGTATTCCAAAAAATACACCTCAATTTTATCCCAGAATTCATGGATTACCAGCGCGGCTGAATACGTTTCATTATTTAAGTTCGCTGTTGCTGCGTACACCCCTGGTTTTAATTTTGTACTCGCCACTGGGACATCAATGTTAGCGGTCGGGTAACCCAAGCCCTTTCCTTTTCCATCCCCGTGGACCACAGTGCCACAGATCATATTATTTTTGTAAAATTTTAAGCGCTTCTTTTAGACCCGCATCATCAAAGGCCGTGTCGCCAGAAGCATCAGCGGTCGGCGTGAACATTTTTTCAATGGTTTGATCTGGCTCAATTCCTTTACCATTAATTTCACGATTGTTTGGGGTAAGCCAGGTGGCAATGGTCAGTTTCAAAGCTGAACCATCTGGTAGTGGTTCAACATCTTGGACTGAACCCTTACCAAAGGTTTTCTTGCCCAGTAATTTGGCTGCGGTGTAATCTTGCAAAGCACCAGAGACAATTTCCGCGGCCGAGGCTGTGCCTTCATCCACCAAAACTACCGTAGGAATATTAGCAAATACGCCGGTGCCAGTACCACGAATGTCTTTGGTTGTACCATCAGCGGCGCGTTCGCGCACCACCACTTTATCGCCCACCCATTCACCCGCAATGTACACGGATTGATCCAATAAACCACCCGGATTACTACGCAAATCCAGCACAATCCCACGTGGTTGAGTTAGGTCGCGCTTGATGTCACGCACCGCGGCATCAAATTCTTGACTAGTTTTATCATTAAAATAACCAATTCGAATGTAAGCAATATTACCGTCTTGTTTTTTCCAGGTTACACTTGGAATAGTCAGGGCGGTCCGCTCAATCGTCACGTCTTTGGTTTCTTGTTTACCAACTGGAAGCACAGTTAAAGTTACGCTCGTCCCTTTTGGTCCACGAATTTTACTCACTGCTTCAGATAAAGATTGGCCAAACGTATCTTTACCATCAATTTTAATAATTGCGTCTTGAGGTCGTAAACCCGCTTTTTCGGCTGGTGAACCAGGAATTGGCGCGACCACAATGATTTGTTCTTTGCGCATACCCACTTCCATCCCCACCCCCTCAAACGCGCCAGACAATTCTTTGACAAATTCTTCAGCGGCCGCTGGTGGAAAATAGGCTGAATATGGGTCACCCAGCCCATTCACCATGCCCTCAATTGACCCGTAAAATAATTTAACATCATCAACTGGTTGGCCAACGTATTTTTCTTTGACTTTGCGCCACACATCCCAGTATTGATCAAAGGTCACTTCTGACGACCGCGTTTTACTATACAAATTAATTACTTTTGCAATATCCACTTTTTGCCCATCACCTAAAATTTGTTTGTGAACAATGTAAGAAGTGGCCAACCACCAACCTAGTCCAAAACCAACTAATACCAGTAAAATCGCCTTGATTGGCCGGCGGGGTGAACTGTGCGGAGTAAGAACTGACATATTAGGCAATGCGTTTTATTGATGCACCAAGTTTAGATAAAGTTTTTTCAATGCTTGGGTAACCACGGTCAATGTGCTCAACGGCTTCAACCACAGTCGTGCCTTTGGCGACGAGACCAGCCGCGACAAACGCCATTCCGGCCCGTAAATCCGGGGCATAGAGATGCGCGGCTTTGAGCGGGGTTGGCCCATTGACCACCACCCGGTGTGGGTCAGCAATCACAATATTAGCACCCATGCCATTTAAAAAATCTGGGAACAACATTCGGCCCGGATACATTTTTTCAAAAAATAACATTGAGCCTTTTACTTGCGTAGCCAAAACAATCATCATACTCATCATGTCACTTGGGAAACATGGCCAAGGCTGTGAATACACGCCTTTGGTTCGTGCCCACACCTGATCAGTCACAGTTTTACTTTGTTTTTTACCAACTACCAGCGCCTCACCCTTGTAGGTCCAAGTCACACCCAGTTTAGCAAAAAAATATTCCAGCGGTTTCATGATATTTTTTGGTACTGGTTTAATAGTAATTGAACCACCCGTAATCACAGCCAAAACAATCATGGTACCAATGTAAATAAAATCTGGTGGCGTGGCGACGGTAGTGCCATGCAATTCTTTGACTCCAGTAATGCGCAATTGATTGGTACCAACTCCACTAATATCGGCACCCATACTAATGAGCATTTCTGACAGGGCCGCCACGTGCGGTTCAGACGCGGCATTATCAATCACCGTAGTGCCAGGGGCGAGCACAGCGGCCATTAAAATATTTTCAGTGGCTGTAACACTTGGTTCATACAAAAAAACTGGCGCGCCTTTTAATTTGCCAGTGACTGTAAACGAAGTGTCCGGATTTAATTTAATTTTAGCACCTAATTGGCGGAGCCCATCAAAGTGGGCGTTCATTTCACGCGGACCAATTTTATCACCACCAGGTTGGTGGGCTGTGACGGCGCCCGTGCGCGCGAGTAATGGGCCCATGAGCACATTTGATGAGCGCATTTTTTTGGCCAATTCAGGTTTCAGTTGGTTATGACGAATCGTTTTGGCCGTAATTTTGAGCGTACCAGTTTTGACACTATATTGAACTTCTGCCCCCAAATCTTCTAGGAGCGCGACCATCACGGCCACGTCACTAATGGCCGGCACATTAGTAATAGTCACAGTGGCGCGGGTCAGCAAGGCTGCGGCCATCATTTTTAAAATTGCATTTTTATTACCAATTGGGGCTATTTCCCCAGATAAGGCCTTACCCCCTTCGATCACCAATTTAGCCATAGTATAGACACAGAATTTAAAACTAGTATAATCATACTCAATTTAGCCCTCTTTGGCAATTTTATGTCTGTCCGCCCTGCTGACCCCCTAAAAATCACCCTGACCCGACCCTGGCGGGTCATGATCATGACCAGCCTAATTTTGGCTTTTTTTATCATTTCCCCGATTATTATCCTCTACACTGGGGGCTGGCGTTGGAATTTTACCACCTGGCAATTGGAGGCCACCGGCGTGCTCAGTGTTGATACCGAGCCAGATGATGCGGAGGTTTATTTAAATAACCAACTAATCAGCACCAAGCAACCACTCCGACTCAGTTCTTTGGCCCCAGGAAATTATCGGGTCAGTATTAGTAAAGCTGGTTACCACACTTTCTCGACTGATGTGACTGTGCGTTCGCACGAAACCACGTACATCAGGAACACCACTTTGTTTGCAATTAATTTTCCGCAGTTTGTAACGAGCACGACTGGAAAAATTGGTGAACTTGGAATTGTGGGGGTTAATCCGCTCAGTGTCCGTTTCGCTGAAACCGCTAGCACGACTAATTTGGTGACTGTAAAAAATAATGAGGTCCATACTTTTCCAATTCCAGCTAACGCCGCTTTGACCTGTGCCAAAACCAAAACTTTTTGTGCATTTTGGGAAAACAAAGACAATTTAAATGTGGTGAATGTTAGTACTAACGAGCAACGGACCATTAAAATTAAAACTAATACGGTGCAGTGGAATGAAAACGAGCGTAACCCAGTCTTGTATGCTCTCGACAATACCACAGTCGTTAGTTTAAACACTAATTTTTCCACCAAAAAATTAACTACGGTTTCATCTAGTGTGTGGTATGTCGACCCAAGTGAAAAAGTTTGGTCAAGTGTTTCCAGCACACTTGTTAGTGGTCAAGGCAATGACCAAGTGATTATCACTAGTCCAAACAATGTCACAACAATTGTGGCCTTAAAAAATAATTACGCGCTTCTAAAAACTCCGTACAATTTAGCGATCATGAACGCGCTTTACTCCAGTCCAAACGTGGCCACACTGAGTGATTATGATCACTACGAATATCATGCCGCCACCGCTGAATGGCGTTTGTGGAGTAAATGGGAGGTGTCGAGTTTGTATGATGGCAGTGGCGATCGTGCGATTTTGTACCGCAGTGCTGAACCAATTGATTTTGTGAAAGCCTTGGAACCAGCCGGTGTTCTCCTAATTGTGCAAAACAATAAATTAATGGCTTTTAATCCAGGGTATTATGCCAGCCAAGAACTAGCCACCTTTGATGCAATTTCTGACCTGACCACAGACGAAGAAAACCGGCTCATTGTAGTAGCCGGTTCTCGAGAAGGTAAAACTGGCTTATTTACCCTCGCCTACTAAAGTTCAACAATTGATTTATCGCCCACAATCATTGAAGCTGAGCGTTCTGGTCGTTGACGGAGCGTAACTTTTTTTCCGATCAAACTGTTCACGATTTCGTGATTATAATCAATCGTACAATTATCCAAGATAATTGAGTTTTTAATTTTGGCGCCTTTCACCGTACTTCCTTGCGCAATGGTAACGTGCGGACCAATTACACAATTTTCCAAAGTACAATTTTCCCCAATAATTACTGGACCAATGATTTTTACATTTTCACCCACACTCGTACCAATACCAATCTTGGCTTTGCCGTCTAAAGCAAACTTCCCTTGCAATTCAGCTGGAATGGTTGACTCTTCCATTTGATCAAGCAGGAGTTGACTGGCAATGAGTAGGTCTTCGGATTTACCAGTGTCTTTCCACCACCCAGTAATTTCTTTGTACCCAACTTTTTGTTTGTTCTTTAAAAATTCTGAGTGAATACTGGAAATCTCATATTCACCGCGCGCTGATTTTTGAATTTTTTGGAAAGTATCAAAAAATACTTTTGGGCCATACAAATAAATACCAGTCACAGCCAAATTATTTGGTGGATTACTTGGCTTTTCTTTCACATCAATTAAATTTCCAGCCTCATCAAAATACGGAATTCCAAACCGTTCTGGGTCTGGTACTTGAGACAACGCGAGCATGCAATCAAAATTACCCGCTTCGAATTCTTGCATGAGTGGCTGCAAATCACCGAGTAAAACATTGTCTGACAAAAAAAACATGAATGGCTCGTCGCCAATAAAATCTTTAGCTTCGTTAACTACATGAGCAATCCCCTGCGGTCCACCAGTCTGCTCAAAAAATTTAATTTTAATACCCCAGTGCCCACCGTCGCCAATGTATTCTTGCAATTCAGTTTCACCGGGATTTAAATTTATGAAAATTTCCGTGACCCCAGCGGCCACAGCTTTTTCAATCGCGTGAAAAATCATTGGCTTATTAGCCAGGGGTAAAAGATGCTTGTTAATTGTGGTTGTGATTGGTTGCAAACGAGTTGCGCGACCACCACCGGTTAAAATGGCTTTTTTAATTTTCATATTTGTTTTACCATCGAACAATTAATCTAACAAACCAGTAGTAAACGGTTAAAATTGGATTACCAACTTTGTTTACAACCCAGTTATCAGTCATTTTATCTTGAAAATAAATACCTGGGACTGATAAAGCCAGTAATTCTTTATCTTTAATTTTCTTAATTGCTTGAATGTGCTCGCGTTTTTTTAACCAAAACTTCCAGTTTTCAATTTTTGACCAGTACTCATAAACTTTTTTACGCTCGCTCCACCAGCCACCTTTTAAAGCAAATAAAATCAAACCAAGTTCCATGACGAGGAGCATGGGGAATAATACGATTAAAGTCGGCCACTTGAAATACATGAGCAAAACGGCAAAGCGGTTGCGCTCCATCCAGTAGAATTTAGAAATACTCCGACTAAATTGGTACTTGTGATAAAACACAGAGTCACGCACCATCACGCTGCGGTAACCAACTGAGCGGAGACGGAATGACCACTCAAGATCTTCATGGTACATCCAAAAACTATCATCCCAAGAACCATACTGGCGGATCAAATCCGCGCGCATCATGAGCGCGGCACCACTGGTGTAACAAACATCTTTAACGGCTGGTAATTTTAGTGAAGCAATTGGAGCTCGGTAATCATTACAAAAACCAAAGCCCAAATAATTGTAGGCATTACCCGTACTATTTACTAATTCAGTTTCAGGGTGGAGTAACATGAGTGATTGCGCGGCTCCAATTTTCTTATCTGCTTCCATGGCCGTAACAATTGGTTCCAAACAATTGGCCGCCATGAAACCGTCATTATTGTGGAAATACACGTAATCAAAACCATTGGCCAAGGCCCAATCAACCCCCGCATTATTACCAGGTCCAAAACCAATGTTGTCACTTTGTGGTAATAGGGTCACATGGGGAATTTCTTTGCCTGACAGCGGCATGACGGTTTCTTCCAAAAATTTCACTGATGGCCCGAGAGTTGGGTGTGGATTATCAACTATCACAAATTCTACCCGGTCACGCGGATACGTTAATTTTTTGAGTGATGACACAATGTCATCCATGTATGGCTCACAGTGGAATGACAAGTAAATGATTGCGATTTTAGGTTGCATAAGTTCAACGCCTTAAAGTTTGTATCGACCCCGCCATTTCCAAATGTATTTGAGCCAGCTAGCCAAGTGAATGCGCGCGGTTTTATTTTTCCACAGTGCCCGCACAATGCCTGGCACTTTGGCCGAGGCCCGGGCATGGGCATGTGCTATTACAATATCATGAACATAATAAACTGGCCAATTATTTTCCCAAAGCGTCCGGCACCAGTCTGCGTCTTCCAAATAGGCCAAATAACGCTCGTCAAACCAACCAATTTTAGCCACCGCTTCCTGCCGAATAATGAGCGCCGCGCCAAGCACCCAGTCCACGGGCCGGGTGGAGTTATGGTCAAAATCTTTCATCAGTAGCCAATCCGTATATTTGCGCACCCAACGGTATTTTTCATCCCAATTAATTTGTTTAAGTGGCTTAATTAAAATCGCTGGCCAGTCAAACCGGTAGCAGGAGTATTGCAGTGAACCATCAAGATTGACGAGCTTTGGCCCCATGGCCCCAATAAATGGGTGTTCGTCCATGAATTTTACAATCCGTTCCACGGTGTGGCTATGCTCGGGAATAACAGTGTCGCGGTTAATTGCAAAATAATACCGTGCCTGATTGGCTTTAAACGCGCGGTTATTGCCAGCCCCAAAACCAATATTACCACCGCAATCAATATACACAACTTCTGGGAATTCTGTCGCCAAGGCTTCCTTAATTCCATCTTTATTTTCCGTATTATCAGCCACTGTAATTAAATACTTGATTGAACTACCTTGTAAATCCGCACACAAAGATCGAATTGCTTTTACAATATCATCTTTCATCATTAAATTTACAAACGCAATTGAGATATCGTACATATTATTTCCACCATTGTCTTAACTGCTGCCAAGTATTTTTTCGAAGTGATTTAATTTTCTGTCGCTTCTCCCGCAAACTTTTTCGGTTCTGCCAGATCTCACCAAGCCCCTTTAAAACCGATGGTTTAAAGATTAAAAACCAAAGAAACTTCTTTAATTCATACCACAAAATGAAGGGAAAATCAAGGGTCAGATTTTGCCAGTATTCGTTTTTATACAAGGTCATGAGATGGTTTTTATAACTGTGATATTGCACCCATGACGACTGAGTTTTCTTATTTTGCGCTGCGGCTGCGTCAGAAAGTTTAGCTGGACCAGAAGCCGAACGATCATGGTAAATCACTGCGCCCAATACAGTTTCGGCAGCAAAACCAGCGGTCTGCAAGCGGAACGCCAAGTCAACGTCCTCTTTGTATGAACCATACGAATTATCAAAAAAATCCGTTTTAGAAAAGGCAATCACATCAATGGCTGAACGTCTAAATAACGGCGCCGCCCCAGACACACCAAACACTGACAGGGTTTTCTCATCCTTATCATTCCACTCTTCTCCCCCACCCAGTTCCACCACCCGGCGACTGCGAAAAACTTTTAAACCCAAAGAATCAATGATATTCGTAAATTTCTGATTCGCAAAATCCCATTTCATCAGCCGCGGACTAACCACGGCCAGTCCAGGTTTAGACTCAATTTCCGCGAGCAATTTTTCAATACAATCAGGCTCTAAATAAAAATCTTGATTAAGCAGTAAAAAATATTCACTATTAGTTTGCGTGTATAAAAGATTATGTCCCCCGGCAAAACCAACATTAGTTGGATTTTTAATAAAACGTTTTGGACCAGACCAATTTTGCAACTCAGCCGCAATTAATTCGGCCGTATTGTCTTTGGAATCATTATCTAAAACCACCAGTTCCCAATCGGTAATTGTTTGGTTACGCAGTGAAGCAAAAATATGTGGAATATATTTGGCGCCATTCCAGGCTACCAAATGAACACTTAGTTTCATATTTTTTTCGCGAACTTATCACCAAGCCAAGCCAAAGCAATTCCAACTGGACGCACCAGACCAACCAAAATAGCCGCATACCCCGGACCCCACTTTTTAAAATATTTCACCATACTCTCGGTAAAATTCTTTTGTTTCCAGAGTGTGGTCCGCTGATTAAAACTTTGCCCCACATAATCTACGGCTTGGATCGCTGGATTATAAACCACTTTATACCCGTGTTTCCAAGCTTCTTTACAAATATCTACGTCTTCAAACCAAATAAAATAGCGGGGATCAAACGCTGTGCCCAATTTATCCAATAAATCATGTCGTACTAACATAAATGAACCGCGCACCGAGTCCACAGCTTGCTCTTTGGAATAATCAAAATCTTTCATTAAATAATTGTCCAGCACTTTTGGAAAAAGATGCGGAATTTTAAAAACAATCGCCAGTTGATTCCAAACGGTTGGAAAACGTCGCGGCCCAGCGTTCAAGTTCACCGCACCAGTTTCAGTGACTAATTTTGGGGCCATAATCCCAACCTCACGGTGATACCACATCCACTCAACCGCTTTAAACAAACTTTCCGGCTCAAGTTTCATGTCCGGGTTAAGAAATAAAATAAAATCACCACTAGCGCGGTGAAAAGCCGTATTGTTGGCCGCACCAAACCCTTCGTTTTTGGTATTTTTAACCACGCGCACCCGTGGAATCATTTCACTCGAATATTCAAAAGACTCACCCGACAGATACTGTCCAACCACAGTTTCTTGTCCATATTTTTCTTGGACAAAATCAGCCGTTCCATCTGGTGATGCGTTATCCACCACCCAGTGTTCATAAGACAAAGACCGACCCGTCTTAGGGTCAAAAACTGCACTAGGAATTGAATCAATCAGGCGACCAATGGTATTTTTGGAGTTCCATGTAACCGTAATAATGGAAAGCTCCATACCAATTATTTTACAAGGCTAAGTTTAGCTTTAGTTTCTTCTTCAGTTTTTTTCATGGCTGCCGCCGCATCACTTTTAGACAAGTTAGTCTTGAGCTCTTGCATTACTTCACGCATGCGTTCGTGAATTTCCTTAAGCTCAATACCGAGATTTCTAATTTTTGTACCATCAAGGACCGCGTCAACCCGCTCGGCCAAGGTCATGGCATTGAGTTCAGCTTTACTAATTTTTACAAAATCCATTTCTGGTCTGATAATTTCCTTGAGAGCACTCGCAATTTCAAATGGTGTAGTTACACCTGGATTCACGACGTTAAACACGCCAGTTTGTTCTCGTTCTACCAACGTTTCCGTCACCATCATTAAATCTTCAACTACAGTGCAAGAATTTGGCGTATCAATAAATTTATTATAAGTCAGCATTTTGGTGAGCGCGTTGCGTGGATCAACTTTGGCTGACAAAAGTTGACGTGGACGTAACACAAGTAATTTTAAACCATTACGGCGCGCCCGGTGTAGTAGCATTTCTTCAGCCCAAACCTTGGTCCAAGAATAAAAACACAGTGGACTTGGAATCACACTCTCAGTTTGGGCATCATCAGCTGATTTACTTTCAAGTACACAACCACTGGATAAAAATACCAAGTAAATTCCTTTTTCTTGACAAATTTTTCCCATCACATCACTGCCCAACGTATTGATCTCAAAACATTCAGTTTTATTTTGTTCCGCCCAATCAATATTAGTTTTCGCAGCCGTATGAATGACTAAATCTGGTTTAAATTCTTCAATCACGGCGCGCATTTGTTCTTCACTTCGGACATCAGTCTTAGAATCAGTGTTCAAAACTTCGGCTCCTTTTTTAAGATAATGATCACGGTAATAGCCACCAAGCTGCCCATTACCAATAATTAAAATTTTATTTGGTTTCATATTAGCGATCTTGATATTGAGCTTTGTAATATTCACGATAAGCACCTGATTTAATATCTTTCCACCACCATTCATTGTCACGATACCAATTAATTGTTTCAACAATTCCGTCAGCAAATTTTACTTGTGGTTCCCAGCCCAGTTCACGCGTAATTTTACGGTGGTCAATTGCATACCGCCGATCATGACCAGCCCGATCTTTGACTGGCTCGATCATTTCTTCGCCTAAATTCATTTTCTCTAACACTAATTTAGTTAAATCAATATTAGTCAATTCTTGACCAGTTCCAATATTGTATACTGAGCCTGGTTCTGCTTTATGTAATACAGCATCCACCGCGCGACAATGGTCAGAAGTATGAATCCATTCGCGTACGTTCATACCATCGCCATAGAGTGGCACTTTTTTACCTTCCAGTAAATTAGTAATAAATAGTGGAATCACTTTTTCTGGATACTGATGACTGCCATAATAATTACAACTGTGTGTGACCACCACTGGTGTTTGATACGTCACAAAATATGAACGACACAGTAAATCAGCCCCCGCTTTTGAAGCGGCGTACGGACTATTTGGCGCAAACGGTGATTCTTCCGTAAACTCGCCGCTTTCAATACTACCAAACACTTCATCAGTCGAAATCTGCACTAACTTTTTTAAATTTTTGTTCTTAGTTACTTCTAACAAATTTCTGGTACCAAAAATTCCAGTACGCAAAAATGCTTCTGGATCCATGATCGAGCGGTCAACGTGGGTTTCAGCCGCATAATTTACAATCATCTCAATTTTATTTTCTTCTACCACCGCATTTACGGCTGCAGCGTCAGCAATATCCCCTTTTACAAATTTATACCGCGGATTATTAGCCACTTCTTTTAAATTAGTTAAATTCCCAGCGTAAGTTAGTACGTCAAAATTTACCACTTGGTAATCAGGGTATTTTTCTAAAATATACTTGATAAAATGTGAGCCCATGAATCCGGCCCCACCACAAACTAAGATGTTCATAAACGATGTTTTACTAATGCCCAAGCCGCCAAAGTCTCGCCGTCCCAAATATCCCCACTTTGGATCATAGCCTCAATTTCATCGGGATACCGGGCAAAAAGCTCAATGGTTTCGGTCTGGTCTTGGTGGCTAATCCCAGGCTCTTCAGCGCTAAGCTTAGCCAAAAAAATATGCATTTGGTCCTTAATTAAACCCTTACTTGGCTCAAATTCGCCAATGGAAATTAAGTCAGTCACATCATACCCGGTTTCTTGCTTCAGTTCAATAGCCGCGGCCTGGCGCGCTGTCTGCCCGGCCTCAATCCCACCGCCAGGAAATTCAATCCCAGCTCGGTCCATTAAATACCGATACTGACGGACTAGCACAATCCGGCCGCTGGGCAAAACTGGTACTACCAGCACACCGCCGTTAGTTTCACTGTAAAAATATTCGCCTTGCCCGCCTTCAGGCAACTCATATAGATCATGTTTATACGCGTACCATTTGTTTTGATGCAACACTTCTTCGGAAATTTTTTTGTATTTTTTAATCATAATTTACTGAACACTCCTTTTACATCTGGCGCTACTAATTTTTTAGTAATTGAATGCATACTACCACCACCATCGTTGTTCCAGCGTGGTAAAACATGTACATGTAAATGCGGCACTGCTTGCCCACCAGCCTCACCATGATTCCAACCCACAGAAAAACCTTCTGGCTTGACTGCGCTTTGTAGTTTTTCCTGCACTTTTTTCACGGCCACAAACACAGCCGCAATTAATTCATCATTCAATTGTAGTAAATTTTCCGCGTGCACTTTGGGAATAACCACGGTGTGGCCCTCAGCGTGCGGAAAAATATCCAAAAACGCCAGCACCTGTTCATCTTCGTACACCGTGTAATTTGGAATCTCCTTATTTACAATCTTACAAAAGATACAATCCATATTAAGGTAAGTAAAGTTCTCGTAATTCTAAATTTTCCCAAGTCGCTATTGGTTTGCCTAATTCTACACCTTGGGTTTGCAAACTGAAAGCGGCCGGGTCAGTAATGTGACCGGGTTTTTCCATGGCTAAATCATACCAATACACGTCAGCGCCACGCGCAAGTAATTGTTTTACCGCTGCCTGCCCCTCAGGTGTGTCAATCGTTGCAATCACTGGCCGCACTGGATACAAATACTTGTCACCGTACCGTGTCACTACAATCGCTGTTTCCGGTGTCAGAGTCAGAATTTTTTCTTGCCACATGTAATATTTAGTCACGGTTTCTTTAACATGCAGTAAACCCTCAAATTTAAAGTAAACTGCTTTGACTGAGAAAACCATAAGCGCAATCGTAATTAAACCAGCACTAACTTTTCCGAAAATTTTCCAACTACTCAAAACTCCCAGTAAATACGCCACTAATGGCACAGCCAAAACATATAGTGGCAAAAAATACCGCACTTGCGAACTACCAATTGAAGCTTCACCTGCTAAATTATCCGCAAATTGCCACGGACCATAGTACAAAGCTAGCCACATGCCCAGTGCCAGCACGGCCAAGCTATATTTAAATAAAACTGGGGCAGTTTTTTTATTAAAAAATACTAAACCAAACCCAATTACAGTCGCAATTGTCCATGGTAAAAATAATTTAACCCCATAAAAGAAAATGGTTTTGAGAATCGTGAGGGCATTAAAACCAAATGGAAGTAGTAGGGCTTTCACCCAATAAATTCCTTGTGGACCAGCTATAATTAAACCAGCTGAACCATCACTGTTTGGTCGCACATACCCACTTCCAAACACGCTGCCGTAAAATGCAAATTGTGTTAAGAAAAACACGATAGCCATTAAACCACTGCTCAGTGCAAAGATTATCACTGTTTTGGTGCGCAAAAATTCCCGGTTGTAATAACCTAATAAACCAACCAAGCCAAACACCCACACCCATTCGCTCGGTCGAATATACAGTGCCAGCCCAACACTTAAGCCCACTAAAAAAAATCGACTTAATTTTTCATTTCGTCTGAGTCCAGCCCACAGCGCCGCCAAAATAAAAAACACAAATATAGTATTGGCTTGCAAAGGTCGGCTCGCATAATACCACCAGGGTGGTAAAGCCAAGAGAAAAAGTCCACTCGTCACTGATTGCGCTCGGGTGAGTCCGAGTGACCGACTAATGCCATAGAGTAAAATACTACTGAGCGCCGCCAAAACTGGCGTGACTAAAACTACCAAATCATTAAAGTGCTCAGCCCCAAAGAGCCAGGTAAATGGTTGGATGAGTGAGGTCATAATCGCAATAAACCCTGGAAACCCAATGGGCACCAAAGTCCCCTGCACCACCGTCATACTGCGCGGGTGAATCTGGTTAAATGATAATTCTGACAGCGGTTCCTCAATTCCCACCTGGTTATTTAGGGCCCACTCCTTAATGAACGCATAATTAGCCATTTCATCCGGCTGATTAAAAATCAAAGTTTCTGGCGCCCCAAGACCGCGGTATAAAAATAAATAAACCCAAGCAAAAATGAGCACTGCGGCCCCTAAAATCAGGGCTGGATAGTGCTTTTTTAAAAAATTGGCCAAGTTGCGCATAATTAATTTTATTCGTACAATTAAGGCTAGTATAAATTATTTAGCCAAAAAAGCCAGTATGGGTAGTACTTTTCTTGATCGATCATTTCGTTCAGCCGCGTTCATGATTTTGGCTTTTTGCGTGGCCGCAATTATTGGTACCATTGGCTATCTACTCTTTGACCTACACTGGCCAGTCATGGCGGCCATGATTATTGGTCCATTTGGTTTATTTTTTCTCACCAAATCCTGGCCAAAAATTACGGCACCCAAAACTACTTACAAATACACCGGTTGGTTAACTTTATTTTTTTTAATTTTAGAAAGCGCACTCATTATCAATCTAGTCCTAATGGCCAGCACCACCCCACCACCGTCACCCTGGCAATTAGTGGACTGGACTTTTTTCTGGTTATTTTTTACCAGTACCTTGTTATTACTTGGTTTAAATTTTTTATTTCCCACCAATCGTTCGCTCTGGCTCACTAGTTTACATTTATTAGTCATGTATAGTGTCACTAATTTACTCTACCCCCTGGGGTTTGGATTTGATGGTTTTATTCACCGCGCTACTGAAGAGTGGATTAAAGTCCATGGTTTTATTATTCCCAAGCTGCCAGTTTATTTAGGCCAATACACCACCGTGGTTTTACTCAGTAAAATTACGACCATTAGTATTAAAACCATTGACCTGTGGTTCGTTCCAGTCTTGGCGGCTTTCACTCTGCCCCGCTTTATTGCCCCAACTTTAGCAAGAGTTTTTGCTGTACCAGCCCGCCACGCCATTAATTTAACTTTTGTTTTTACCCTCATTTATTTTTTTGCACTCTTTTTAACCACGGCCTACAATATTTTAATTTTACTCACCATTTTGGCCGTGTTTACTGGTCTACAATATTATGAGTCACCGACTCGCCCGCTCTTATTTTTACTTGGCACCATGAGTGTGGCTGGCCTGTGTATTCACCCGCTACTCGGCGCACCACTCAGTTTATTTGTCGCTGCGTTTTGGATAGAAAAAAATACACGTTACCAAAAAACCTTACACATAGTTTACACCACACTAATGGCCCTACTCGTGCCTGCTTTATTCATGGCCTTTTTGTATTTTACACGTCACATTATTCCAACTTTTGTTAATCCATTTAGTAAACTAGATTTATTTTTGCAATATTTCCGTGCGCCCTATTGGTATAAACATCCAGCCGCCTGGTATTGGGACGCGCTCTATATTTGGGAATGGTTAATTCCAGTGGTAGCCCTTAGTTTTGGAATATTTGGTTATTATTATTTTAAAACTAAACGCGCGCCACTATTTTTTTACACGGCCATTGGGCTAACGATTAGTTCATTTTTACTCCGCACGCTCGTAGTTTTTCCTGATGTTCATGCCACGGAACAAGGTGATTACCCACTCCGTTTACTCAAAGGCGCACTGTTATTTTTACTGCCTTATATCATGGTTGGATTTTGGCAGACTGACAATTTTCTCGCTACCTGCGCGGCTAAATGTAAAAATTTCCGCTTACACTATATTTCTCTATTATTTATTTTTGCTGGCGCAATTACGGTGTCCTGGTATTTGTCATACCCGCAGTGGAATCCAAAAGTACAATTCCCTGGCTACAATGTTTCGGCCACAGATTTCGAAGTTGTCACTTGGATTCATGACCAAAACCCAGCGTATAATTATGTGGTTCTAACCAATCCTGTTACGGCCATTGCTGCGCTGGAAAAATATAGTTTTGCCAAATATTTCAAAATTAATGACACGTATTTATCCTACTACTCCATTCCAACGGGCGGACCACTCTATGATTTGTACACAGAAATGTGGACTGATGGTCAGCGCCGCGAAACCATGGAAAAAGCCATGAATTTAGTGGGTGCAGACAAAGCCTATTTTATTATTCCATCGTACTGGACCAAATTTAATAGTATTGTTGAGGGCGCCAAAAAATCCGCCAACTCGTGGCAAGCCTTTAATAATGAACAAATTTACGTGTTTACGTACCAAAAAACTAAGTAGTTTGGTAAAGCCGCTCTAACCGCGCCACATACTCGCTAAGTGACAACCCAGACAAAGAATTTTGCGTGTTCTGACGCATCTGTTTTAATTCAGTTTGATGTTGAAGACACCAGGTTAATTTTTCTTGCAAAACCGCAATATTTCCCGCGGGAAAGGTCAAGCCATTTTGCCCTTCTTGAATCAGTTCCGCAATTCCCTCAATATTACTGGCCAAAACTGGCACCCGCGCCGCAAAACTTTCAAAAATCACGGTTGGTGAATTTTCATAACACAGCGATGGTACGACCGTTAAATCCATTTGACTGAAAATTTTCCGCAGTTCATTGCGATCCAAACGACCGTACACTTTTATTCTTGTGTCTTGCTTAGCGAGCATTTCTACGGCCTGCAATTGGGCTCCACCACCAACAATGTGTAATTCCACCGCTTCAGTTTGGTCCAATTGTTTAAACGCTGCGACTAATTCCAAGACCCCTTTGTGACTTTCAATCTGACCTGCATACAAAAATTTAAGTGGACCAGTTTTTATCACATCATTTTCTTCACTCAAAGCAAAAGTTAATGGATTACGCACGATTTCCACGGTTGAATTCTGAAAAAAACCACGTGTCACGTAAAACTCGCGCAAAAATTGCGATGGCGAGATCACTACGGCTGGAGAATTTAATAACCACCGCATTAACGCGGTATATAATTTCGTTGGTAAACCATGATAGCGCCAAGAATGTTCGTGCTGTTTTAAAATCATGCCGCTTGGTTCAACCAGCTGCACGTCATGTACCGTGTGCACATGCCGAATTTTCAAATTTCGAATCACGCGCGGCAATAAAAAACTGAGGCCCATCAAATTATGGGTGTGTACCACCTGCGGCTTTTCGCTTTCAATAATTTCCCGAATCGTTTTGGCGGCCCCAAAATTAAACACATCAAACACATGCCACAGCGCCCGGCTGAACCAGAAATGCTGGTGCGCGGCCGTGTAGAAAAAAATATTTCGCGGGTGAATCCAATAAATTTTAACTGTCCCGCGCTTCTCTAGCCACGGTTTGTCTGGTGTACTCGCAATCACCACTACTTCATGCCCAGCCTCAGCCAGGCCCGCCACGGTCCGCTCTACCACTTGTTCAGCCCCACCCCGAGCCAGGGGCGGATATAAATTGTTGATCACGCAAACTTTCATATTTTGGCTTAGTTTAGACAATTATAACGATAATAACAAGACCCAGCAAATTACCCACAGATTATAAACAAGATATCAACTTTTGCCAGCTGGCAATAGTTGCTCAAAGCCTGGGCTTCGTTTATTATATGAAGACTAACTCTATGGCTGAATTAGACCAACTAGACCGGGTCCCACCGCAAAATTTAGAAGCTGAAATGTCCCTCCTGGGCGCGATTTTGATTGATAAAGAAGCCATGCTCAAAATCGCGGATTTAGTTGAACCTGAAGATTTTTATAAGCCGGCTCACAGTGAGATTTTTCGGGCGATTTTAGATTTGTACGGAAAAAGTGAACCAGTTGATGTGCTCACTTTAACTAATCGTTTAGAAGAACGTGGCGCACTTGACCGCATTGGTGGCCGTAGTTATTTAATTACTTTAGCTAACGCTGTACCAACGGCTTCGCACATCAAACACTACGCTGATATTATTGTGCGCAAATCAACCCTACGCAAATTAATTGCCGCGGCGCACGAAATTACACGTTTAGGTTTTACCGAAGACAGTGAAGAAATTGATTCCCTGCTCGACCAGGCTCAACAGCATGTCTATGGTGTGAGCCAAAAACACATTAAACAATCATTTACCCCGATCCGCGGCATTTTAAGTGAAGCGTTTGACCGGATTGATGAACTCCACCGTGACAAAGGCAAGCTGCGCGGTGTACCAACCGGTTTCCGTGAGCTCGATGCCTTGCTCGCTGGCCTTCAAAAATCTGACCTCGTTATTCTCGCGGCCCGCCCCTCAGTTGGTAAAACTTCGCTCGCCCTCGACATTGCTCGGCACGTGGCCATTCGCGAAAAAGTCTCAGTTGGAATTTTCTCACTGGAAATGAGTAAAGAACAATTTGTCGATCGCATGCTCTGCGCTGAAGCTGGCGTGGATTTGTGGAAAATGCGCACTGGTAATTTGTCAGACAAACCAGATAGCGATGATTTTCCGCGGATTGGTCATGCCATGGGTGTTTTATCTGAAGCCCCCATTTACATTGATGATAATCCAGGCGCCAGTGTGATGCAAATTCGCACCAAAGCGCGCCGCTTAAAATCTGAGCACGGCCTTGGCCTCATTATCATTGACTATTTACAGCTCATGGAAGGCACTAATCCAGCCGCGAGCCTGGATAACCGCGTACAAGAAGTGTCACAAATGTCCCGTGGTCTCAAAGGTTTGGCCCGTGAGTTAAATGTCCCGGTCCTGGCCCTGTCCCAGCTTTCCCGGGCGGTAGAGCAAACCAAACCAGCCATTCCAAAGCTCTCCCACCTTCGTGAATCAGGAAGTATCGAACAAGACGCAGATGTGGTATTATTTATTTACCGTAAAGCGGCTGACCGCAACTATCGTCTGGAAGATATTCCACCAGATGAGCGCCACCTGGGTGAAATTCACATTGCCAAACACCGTAATGGCCCAACCGGTGTGGCCAAAGTATTCTTTGATGATGCACGGGCCAGTTACCGCAATTTAGATACGCGGTACGTAGCACCAAGTGGTGGACCTGGTTTTCCAAGTTCTGGTGGTCCACCCAAACCACCAACTAATGTTCCAAGTTTCTAAAATAATTTCTAAAATAATTATATATGTTTGAAAAATTAAAACAGTTCAAAGACATTCGCGACCAAGCCAAACAACTCCAAGATATGCTTGGTAAAGAATCAATTAGTGCTGACACTGTGGGCGGAAAAATTACCCTGACCATGGACGGCAATTTAGCATTGACTGCTTTAAACATTGATGACGAATTGCTTGCCCCAGACAAAAAAGAAAAATTACAAAACGGCATTAAAGAAGCGCACGCTGAAGCCCTCAAAAAAATGCAACGCGTCATGGCCATGAAAATGAAAGAAATGGGTGGCCTGCCAAATATTCCGGGTTTAAATTAATGTGTATTCTAAACCAATTGAAAACTTAGTTCGTTCGTTTACTCGTTTACCAGGCGTGGGCCGCCGAACCGCTGAACGCTATGTTTTTCACTTACTCAAAGCTGGGAAAAAAGATCCCGGTGAGTTGGCGCTGGCCATCAAAAATTTAATTACCACGGTTAAAAGTTGCGAAATTTGTTTTGATTTTTCTGATCGCTCGCCGTGCACCATTTGCGCTGACCAAAAACGCAATGCACAATTAGTGTGCGTAGTGGCTGAGCCGCAAGATGTGCAAGCCATTGAACGCACTGGCGCGTACACTGGTCGGTATCATATTTTGCGTGGCTTACTCCCCACTGACGCCGTGCTTGATGAAGAAAATAATTTAAAAATTCCCGAACTACTCGCCCGCGTCAAACAAGACGGGATCACAGAAATTATTATTGCGCTCAACCCAGATTTGGCTGGTGAGTCCACTTCATTATTTTTAGAAAAAGAATTACAGGCCACTAATCCCAACCTGACTATCACTCGCCTGGCCCGAGGCCTGCCCATGGGCTCTGACCTGCAGTACGCGGATGAAATTACTCTTACAAGCGCTCTAGAACATCGCACTAAAACTAAATAAAATAAAACCGCCCTGTCAGACGGTTTTATTTGTTCCTTACTTTTGAAAAGTGATTATGATTGGGTTGGCTGAGTTTGAGTTGGTGCGGTTGGCGCTGTACCGCGTTTCAGTTGGGGACGATTTTTCATTTGTTCAGCCATTTTTGTTTTCATGTTTTTCATGGCTGTGGCCCGAGCATCAGCTTGGGCTTGGGTGATCACACCTTTATCAACCAAAGCTTTTAAACTAGCAGTTGCCCTAGCTTCAGCCGCTGTTTCTAATTTAGTTTTTAATTGTTCATCAGTAATCCCTTTTTCCGTGGCAATATCCCTGATGTTTTTACCTTGTGACCAGTAAGTTTTCATTTCATCTAGTGAAATACCAAGGATTGAAGCTTCACTAGTGAGACGTTCGACAAAGCGGTCTGAATCACCAATGTCACCACCAAAATCACCGTGCATCATGAATTTTCCACCAAATCCACCTGGACCGCCAGGGCCGCGTTGCTGTGCTTGAGCGGTTGGAGTAGTAGTGTCAGTGGTATTGGCCGCTGACACAGAGCCGGCGACAACGGCGCCGGCAAGGGCTAACGCTGGGATAGCGAGCAAATATTTTTTATTCATTTTCATATAAATTGAGTTAATTACGCAGCTGCTATATATACTACAGCCCACTCAAAACTTTATTTCAATCGGGGCGGTACGCGCAGGCGGAGTAACCGCAATTCTTCGGGTGGGACAATTTTAATGTGGTTGGCCACAAATGAATCACCGTGCCACTTACCAATTGCCACCACAAACATTCCTGGTTCTGGACGTTCATCTTCTGGCTGCCAGGCCGCTCTAAAAGTATCCACGGAAATTTCTGAGCGCGGTGTTTGCACCACCACTACATTTTCACTAATTAAAATTACCCGGCCCGCCACACCCCGACTATGTTCACCTAATTTTGGGTGAACAAATGGCGCCAAAATTGGTCGCGTGGAAATTTTTTCGGCTACATCAGTGGCCGCAAGCCCAAAACCAGTTCCAAACACTAATAAGAGTAAGGCCAGCGCCACAATTCCATACGAATATTTATACACCCGACCAGTGAGCGCAAGTAATCGGCCAGCAATAAAAATTAATAAAATTAACGTAATCACGAGTGGGAATGGAAATGATTCCAAAAACGCTAGCAGACCCGGATTACCAAATTGCAAATAGGTCAATGAGTCAGCCGACACAAAGTAAAATAAGACTACCGTACATGTCAGTACAGCTAACAAAATGGTTAAAATCACGGCACTGCCCAAGCCAAATTTTTCCGCAGCAAACAAATACCGGGACCGCATTTTTACCCGACCGGTTGTAATGTCTGACATGACCTTGGACTCTAAATTGTGATTATCTTCACTCATATACTTTCTAAAATCGTTTTCAATTGGGCTTTACCGCGCGCAATCAAAGTTCCAACTGTGTTTCGGGGCAAGCGCAAAATATCACTGATTTCTTCGTATGATTTATCTTCAAAAAAATATAAAATTAAGGGTTCGCGATATTTTTCTTTTAATTTAAGCAGGGCCCGCTGCATGTCTTTGGCCGCCTGCGCCTTATCTAAGTGCACACCCAGTTCCAGGCGCTCGTCCGCCACTTCCCATTCCCACTCATCAATTACCAGGGACTCGCGCTGCGTTTTTTTCAAATGATTAATCGCTTCATTGTGCGTGATCCGATAAATCCAGGACGAAAATGATCGGCTCGTGTCAAAATCCTGCAAATTCCGGTAGGCCTTTATAAACACCTCTTGCAAAATATCCTCCTGGTTAGCTTCATTTGCACTAAAACGGCGGATATACCGGGTGAGTTTTTCCTGGTACCGCCGAATGATTTCGCCGTATAGCTCGGGCTGATTGTTTCTGACTGCCTCAATAATGGCTTCATCACTCTGTTTGGTTTCCGGCATAACACTTATATTACACCTGAACCAGCCGAATATTTCAAGGTAAATAAAAACTTCCCGCTTGGGGAAGTTTTTGGCTTATTTAACGGCTGAAACTTTAACTTTGGTAAACTGTTGGCGGTGACCACGGGTCCGCTTATAGCGAACTTTACGCTTATATTTAACCACCAAAATTTTCTTATTGCGGCCTTGTTCAGTCACATCGGCTGAAACAGTTACGCCAGTGAGGTAAGGTTTACCAACTTCAACGTTCAAACCATCTTCGTCAGCCAGCATGAGAACCTTATCAAAGGTCACAGTGCCACCAACGGCAACCGGTAATTTTTCAATTTTTAGGGCTTCGCCACTCTTTACGAGATATTGCTTGCCGCCAGTTTCAATAACTGCGAACATAAAACTAAATTAACGAAAATAGGATAAATTTGCTAAGTAGGAGGATTATATCAAACTAGGCTTTTTCTGTCAAGACAGCCAAAACCCCTCGAACCCTCCTGCTAAACCCCCATTTTTAGAGACTTAGCAGGCTATTCGAGGGGTCGGCGTCTCCCCCACTGCCCACCCCTTTCGGGTCAGTTCTTACGCCGAAGGCGCTTGTACGACGCCCCGGGCGGGGCCACGTTCTCGAGCCTGGACTCGAGACTCAGTCCCTCTGGCGGGACACAGCCACACTCCTGGTTCTTCTCGAGAACTTTCCTCGATAGGTCATCGAGGTAGTTCAGGGTTTGAATGTGGTCTGGACAGATTCGTTCGGCTCGCGCTTCGTAGCTATAATACTCCTTCACCTGGTGATTGAGCTCACCGCAGAACTCCTCGCACTTCTGCAAAAAGTCCTGGATAAAACCCCGTTGAATCCGGGAGTCATCCCGCACCTTGGTGCAGGCTTCCCCCTGATCCTCATACGACAATGCGTGGGCGCATCCGTGGAAGGAGAGGGTGGCGAGAAGGAACAGGGTCTTGATGGTCATGGATGCCTCCTAGAACGCAGGCCGGGAAAGTCCGGGAATTGCGTTGGGCATAAAAATTATAATTTTTATAATCTTTTTGCCAAACACAAAAATGCTAAGAGTTGTTCATCTTACTTTATTTTTAACTAATTGTCAATATTTATTCATCTAAAACTGACAAAGTGTCACCAATTTTCAAACTGTGTTTCTCAGCCCAGCCCGCATTAAGCTCCAGGACAGCATTGGCCGGCTTCCGCGGGGCATAGCGCTTCAAATCCGCCTCGGGCACACCAGGCTCAGGCTGAACATTCGGCGCTATATCCACCACTTTCCCCTGTTCAAACCAAATAATATCAATCGGAAAACGCGTGTCACGCATGATAAACGCATACTGGGCTGAACTAGAAAAAATAAAGAGCATGCCATCGTATTTTCCCATTGAATCACGTCCACCGAGACCCTTGGTATGACGGTAGACATTATCAGCCACTTCTACTTCTAAAGTTTTACCAGCCAAAACTACGGTGGCTTTAGGCCAATAAAATCGGTAGAGCTGCACGGCGCCAACGGCCACTACAAACACAATTAACATGACTTTAAATGAGTAGTGTGATTTTTTTTCTTCCATATTAAGCGCGTTTTAACACTCGTGTTAAAATTAGGAGTAGTACGGCCACAATACTAAACGCCACTAATTTGAAAAAATTAGTTAAAAATAAAGTTGACAATCCAAACACTAAACCAATACTGTAAAATACCGCTACAGCCTGGCGCTGAGTCAGGCCAGATTTAATTAATTGAAAATGTAAGTGATTACTATCTCCCACAAACACTGATTGTTTTTTGAGTAGGCGCGCGCCAATCACTCGCGCCACATCGAGCGCTGGCACACCCATTACTAGGAGCGTGGTAATAATTTTACTACCAGAAATTACCGCTATGGTCGCAAGCAAATAGCCAGTCAGTAAACTACCACCCTCACCCAAAAATATTTTGGCGGGGTGAAAATTCCAAATTAAAAATCCTAAACATGAGCCAGCCAATAATAAGGCCAAAAAACCAACTTCAGGTTGAAACCAAGCTGGCTGCTTAGTAAGTAAATAAATGACAATTGAACCAATGCACACCATACCAGCCACGAGCCCATCTAAGCCATCCAAAAATTTGGTGGTAAACATCATACCCATGAGCCAGACAAATAAAATAATATTGGCGCCTTGCAGTCCAGCGGTGAGAGATGGAATCAGATCATTTAAATTAATCGTCCCACCAAACGGATTGGTTACAACTTCTGGCGCAATCCCAGCTGCAACTGCCAGGAGGCTGGCCACAATGGGAAAAATAATTTGGTACCGCGGACGCAAAGTTTTGGCATCATCCCAAATTCCACCAATCATGAGCACAGTGGCGCCCACAAAAATTACCAAAAGTTCACTGCTACTAATAGCCCTAAATTCAAAAAAACCAAACGTGACGGCCAAAAACAAAAGGCCAAAAAAGGTAATAAAAATCGCGAGCCCACCACCAAGGGGAATTGGCTCAGTGTGAATTTTTCGCTCTTGGCGCGGATAATCTAAAATTCGGAACCGCCGCATGACCACTGCCACCAGGGGTGTGACCAGGCAGCTAACAATTCCCGCAAACCAAAGCGCTGATAAATTAGGCATACGCGCACAGTATACTGTGGTCTTGAAACAGAAACAAGCCTAGCGGGTAGGGTTTTCCACGGTAATATTCGCACCCTCACCCAGGACCACCACTGACCGGCGGGTTAATTTATTATTCAAAACTAATTCAGCTAGTTTATCTTCAACCCGTTCTTGAATGGCACGACGCATTGGCCGGGCGCCAAACTCTGGGTCAAAACCAACTTCTGCCAAAGCTTCGAGAGCTGCGTCTTCAATCCGCAAGGCCACCCCGCGTTTTTCCAAATCCTTGGCCACACGTTTAAGCATAAACTTGGCCACCTGTTTAATTTCTTCACGCGTAAGCGGTGTAAATACAATTACCCCGTCAAACCGGTTCAAAAATTCTGGGCGATAAAATTGTTTTAATTCTTTGCGAAGCAATTGCTCACGAATTTCTCCAGTCGCCTTACCCGCTTGCACGGCTTCTTGAATATAACCAGTTCCAGCATTTGAAGTCGCAATAATAATAGTGTTGGTAAAATCAATCACGCGTCCAACACTGTCAGTTAATCGACCATCATCAAACACTGATAAAAATAAATTTAAAATATTTGGATCAGCTTTTTCCAGCTCATCTAAAAGGACCAATGAAAATGGTTTTTCACGCACGGCTTCAGTCAGTAAACCACTACCCTGCTCACCTGGTTGACCAATAAGCCGGTACATACTAGTTTTATCTTGATACTCACTCATGTCTACGCGAATCATCCGGTCTTCATTGCCAAAATACACATCCGCAATGGTTTTGGCGAGTTCAGTTTTACCAACCCCAGTTGGGCCAAGGAACAAAAAGTTGGCAATTGGCCGATTTTTCGAGCGAATTTCCGCGCGGGCGCGGCGGAGGGCTGACGCCACCATGGTTACGGCTTCGCTTTGCCCAACCACACGTTCGTGCATGGCTTCTTCCAAACGCAAGAGTTTACTTGATTCATCTTCACTAATGGTAGTTGATGGAATACCAGTTTTCTGTCCAATTACCTGGGCCACATCTTCACCAGTGACCAGTGGGTTTTTCGCATGTTTAGCGTGCGCTAAACTAGCACTTTCCGACATGAGCGCGAGTGCACTTTCTGGCACATACTGATCATGTAAAAATCTGAGTGCATACGTCACACAAGCTGAGAGCGCATCATAGGAAAAAAACACTTGGTGTTTATATTCCACATACCCAACTTTTGATTCTAACACCTGAATGACCTGATTATCTTCCATGATTGGCACTTCTACTTTGGCAAAAACAGAACTCAGTTCAGTGTTCGCAATGTGCCGGTGATACGCATCGGGATTAGTGGTGGCAATGGTTAAAAAATTTCCACCACTCAAATATTCGGCCAATGTTTCCGCCACATTCATACCACTATCTTCTTTGCCACCCGTAATTAAATCAGTCACATTATTAATGACTAAAATAATATTACGTGCTTTAGACAGTTCATTCATGATGTGAATGAGCCGTTCTTGCGCTCCCGATACAGTCGTACCAGCCAGTAGTGCGGACGTAGAAATTTGCACCAGCCGCTTATCTTTTAATCGATCAGGTACATCATCTTCAATCATGCGCTGCGCAATTCCCTCGATAATACTCATTTTCCCGACCCCAACTGGACCAACCAAGAGTACACTTTGCTGACCACCTTCAATAATCCGAAAAATTTCTTCCAGTTCAGTTTCACGCGCCACACATGGTTCAAGGTGTCCAAATTGCGCTTTAAGGGTAATGTCTTCACTAAATTGGTTTAAAAATGGCGTAGAAACCGCGGTCATGGCCCGATCCATGCCGTGTTTATCACGGTGCGATGATGCTTTGCGGAGTGACAAATAATTTTCGCGTAGTTTTTCCCGGATCCGCACCCAAGCCACCACATTATCCAATTTAGTACTATCAATATTTACATCATACAAAAGTTCCTGCAGTTCTGGCCAACCACGTACTATTGCCAAAAGTAGCTCACTTTCGCGTACGTGTGAGTCCTGGGTTTTAGCCGCAATCGCGTAGGCATTAAAGATAATTTGCTCAACTTCTGGCGACATCACTGGTTCTGCTGTACTTCCAGTTTCACTGGGAAATTTACTAATTTTAGCTTTAATGGTTTGGGGCGAAACATTTAACCGAATTAACATGTTACTGACCATTGGTTTGTCTAACATGGCGAGTAATAAATGTTTCAAAGTCACGGCTGGTGCTTTTTCGGCGAGGGCAAGGCGAAACGCAGTATCAATAATTAATTTACTTTGGCCCGTAAACATGGCCCCTAAATCGCGGCGTTTAATTTTATGTTCTTTCCGAAGTCGGTCCCAATCTAGGGCTGGGGTACTGGCTGGATCATATTCAATGCGTTCGTAATGAGGCAGTAAAACCGGGGGCTTGCTCATGACAATAACGCGGTACCACACATACCCAAGCGCCACAATTCCTAGCCAAAATAAACTTTTACCAAACACGTGGGCTTTGACCCAAAATTCCAAAGTAAATAAATCATCAACAATATTTAACTGAACAATATTAAATAAAAATAAACCAATCAAACCAAAGGCAAATAATAGTGCCCCAATCATCCGGAACGCATTCAAAATATTTCGTCCGCGCCGCAAACTTAGTTGAAAGCGCGATACTGGCCAATTCCAAAATAACAGTTCATTATTCCAAAACGTAATTCGGCCTGCACCCTGGCACACGGCGCACTTTCCGTACGTGCCTTGACCACTGGCTTCGCAGCGCTGGCAGGCCAAAATTGTAAATTGATCATTTTGACTAAAATCCATACTACGCGCCAAGTGAAAGGATAAACATGTAGCCCACGAGTAGTGGTACCATTACCCACAGCAGTAATAATACAAAGACAATCATCAGCCACATAATTAAACCAATACTGCGAAACACAAAATTGCCAAACCGAATCAGCACACTGACCGCGCGACCCTGAAAATCACGCTGACCAAACATTGGGACAAATAAATTACGCAGCCACAAACCCGGACCAAGCATTTGGTTGCCCGCTTTAATCAGGTCGCCACAAGTTTTTAAAATATACAAAATCCCGCCTGTATACCACCAAAGTGGAAAATAAATCAGATCTAAAAAAAATTCAGCTGCCAGGCGTGGAAAAACTAAGAAAAACATACTGGCAAAAGTATACCATTTTCTGTGCGGAAATAAAAAACTCTCCGTGTGGAGAGTTTACAATATAAGTTTATATTTACCGTTTCGCCACCATGGACGCACCAATACTAGCGTATTCAACTCGGTCGATTGGTACATACCCGCGATTTTGCAATTCACTGGAAAGTTTAGCAATTGATTGGATTTCGGCAACGCGCACCGCAATTTGGCGATTTTCTGTTTCCAAGGCATTAATTTGTTTTTGCAATTGTCCAATTGTATAACCACTCGTGGTCACACTGTTAATTTGGAACACGTAAAAAAATGCACCCGCAATAGTTAGGGTTAAAAAGGCCGCCCGAAACACATAGTTTTGCGTGCGCTTTTCTAGTTGAAGCCAAAAGGTGTGTGACACTTGGCGTTCAGAGTGATAATACATAGTGACAGGTCTGTGTATTAGCAATTAAGTAAATTAATTTTTTTGAATAACTCGTAACTTGGCCGAGCGAGCGCGTGAATTATTTTCTGCTTCTGCCTCGCTGCACTCAATTGGTTTTTTGGTAATAACGGTTCCGATTTGTTTGGCTTCTAACTCTTTGAACGCGTGTTTTACAATGCGATCTTCGAGCGAATGGAACGTGATAATCGCGAGCCGTCCACCTGGTGCCAGCACTCGCATGGCCGCTGGAATCACGGTTTCCACTACTTCTAACTCATGATTAACCGCAATGCGCAGGGCTTGAAACACTTTGGTGGCTGGATGCAAACCGCCCACCCAGGGCACTTCTTTATTGGTTTTTAATTTTGTTCGGTACGTTTGTAGAATAATTTCTACAAGCTCGCCAGTTTTTTCAATTGCTTTATTGGTTCGATAGTCAACTATGGCCGCAGCAATTTCTGCACTTAAATTTTCTTCACCATAATCTTTGAAAACTTTGGTTAATTCATTTTTATCAAACGAATTTAATAGCTCAGCCGCAGTTGGTTCTTCACCTTTGGCACTGTAACGCATGTCGAGGGGCTCATCTTGTAAGAAACTAAAGCCTCGACCTCGATCAGCAAACTGCGGACTAGACCAACCCAGGTCTAACAAAATTCCCTGCACCAGACCGAATTTTTGATCACTAACAATTCGCTCCAGTTCAGAAAAATTCGCGCGCTCATACGAAACGCGTTCGCCAAAATCATACAAATTCTGTTTGGCGCGCAGGAGTGATTCTGGGTCAGCGTCAATTGCTAACAGCAAACCATTAGGACTAGTGGCTTGTAGAATTTTTTCACTGTGACCAGCATCACCAACCGTACCGTCAATGAATTTGTCGTTTGGTTTTGGCTGCAAAACTGTCAGAACTTCTGACAGTAAAACTGGGACATGTCTCATATTTGTTTTGGTTTAAACACCTAGCTCACTCATTTGCTCAGCAATTTGATTGCTTTCTGCTTCCGTGCGTTTGGTGTAGGCCGCCCATTTATCGGCGTCCCAGATTTCGAGGCGATTATATAAACCGGCCACGATTACGTCTTTCTTCATTTCACTAAAAGTCCGTAAATACTCTGGTACACTGATGCGCCCCTGTTTGTCCAGGTCAACATCCATGGCTCCCGCCAGCATGAGACGTGCAAAGGCGCGAGTGTTGGCCTGGGCAAAAGGCAGGTTGGCTAATTTTTCCGCCAGCTTAGCCCATTCGTTTTTGGTGTACAAAAACAAACAGTTATCAAGGCCACGGGTTATGACCGCGCCTTTGGCCAAAACAGTCCGAAATTTTTTCGGTACAGCTAAACGGCCTTTGTCATCTAAGCTGTGGCTATATTCTCCAATAAACATATATGGGGTTTTGGGAAGACAAGCATATTTCCCACTTCTCCCCACCTGCAACCATTATATACCACCATTCACCCTCATTCAATACCACTTATCCACTTTTTCCCCACTTTTTTTGAACAAATCTTCAGGAAAATTTTAGAAATAAAAAAACAGCCCGATTAGGGCTGTTTTAATTAATTTGGGTACCCACCGATTGCTCGGCGGGTGGGCACTCACGGTCGGTCATCCGGATCGCTCCGAACGTCTTCGCCCAAGCACACGGCTTTGACGAACACGATGATGAACACAACAATGAGCACCAAGAAACGGATGAGTTTCATGGCAACCTCCACAAAATTTGTATCACAAAACCAAGAAAAAATCAAGATCCGGGGGGGGTGGACCTTGTAGAAATTTATTTTTTCAACCGACGCGTTGTGCGCTGGAAGGTAATGGCAAACCGGTGCGCTTCATCACGCACCCGGATCAAAAGTTCTTGGTGTTCACTCACCCACCGTACAAAATTCTTCTCTTTAGTTCCCAAAAAGAAATCATTCCGCTTGCGTTCTGGCCCTTTGGCAATTCCAACGACGGGAATGGTGACACCAAGTTGGTGCAGCACAGTGACCACCCGATTAACTTGTGGTGGCCCGCCATCAATTAAAAACACTTGTGGAGCGGTCCACTCTGGATGTCGCAACCGTCGCCGAATTACTTCGTCAAGCGAATCAACATCACTCTGCCCAACGAAACTTTTAATGTGAAATTTTCGGTACTCAGATTTCATTGGCCCAGCATTGTTGAACACCACCATACTGGCCACTTTTCCACTTGCGCCTAAATTGGAAATATCATAACCTTCAATGCGTGACACCACTAAATCACCAGTTTGGCCAGGTGCAGGCAAATCAGGATCAGCAAAAAAATCTTTATTTAATAGCGCCACGTCATGAATACGCAAGAGTGATTTTAATTGATCACGCAGGCGGGTGGCTTCTTCAAAATCCTCGGCCTTACTCGCGCGTTTCATATTTTTTTCAATTTCCTTCACCAAATCTTTTTTGTTCCCGCGCAAAAACATGGCCAATGGACGAATCACCAGGCGCTTATATTCTTCGGGGGTAATTTCACCAGTGCATACCCCCAGACACTGTCCAATTTGATAATAAAAACACGGTTTTCCTTTGGGATCGCGCTTTCCTTTTTTCTCTTTTTGACACGAAGAAAAACCAAAAATACGGCGCAAAATTTTCAGTGCTTCGCGCATGTTAAGGCCAGGATATGGCCCAAAAATTTCCGCAAATTGTGGAGGCAAAGTTTTACCAGTCCGTTGCTGGAGACGAACCAAATCATGTTCGCGCAAAGTTTCCACGAGCGGATAATCCCCAACCCCAATCGTAATATAATTCCAACTTTTATTATCCTTACCAATGACATTATAAATTGGCAAATATCGTTTGATGTAAACTGATTCCAAAATCACGGCTTCCAAAACTGAATCAGTAGTTTGCCACTTAATGTCCGCGACCAAATGCATCATTTGTTCAATGGGCCGCGAATTTCGTTTACCAATAAAATAACTCTTCACCCGATTTTTGAGTGAAGTTGCTTTGCCCACATAGACCAGTTCGCCGGCGGCGTTGTAATACAGGTACACGCCAGGCTGGTCAGGCAATTTTTTGAGGGTTTCTTTAGGAGTCATGACATAATCCTACCATAATAGGCTATTTTTTTGAACTATCCACACCTATACTTGCGTGAAAACAAATGGCTTGTTTAAATGAATTTGTTATGAAACACAATCAGATATTTGCATCAGTTTGCTGGTTCTATACCGCCCCATAGCTTGGTGCGGAGTTTTGTTTTCTAAAACTTTAAACGCCCCAAGCACGGGGCGTTTTTATTTTGTGGATTTTATTGGGAACAAAGGCACCGGCCTTTGTTTCCACAGAGTCTACAATCACCAGGAGACGATCATGGAAAAACGCGTTACGCTTCCCCATTGTCCCAGCTTCGGACTCGAAGACCTGGGCGGCCGTGTGAGGATCCAAGGACCATTCGAGGTCTGCGGGTACGGCGTCGACGCAATTCAGGTCTGCATCAGACCGTGGATCGCCGGAGAGGAGCGTTTTTACACCGAAACGCTCATTCCAAATGATCCCACTTCCCAAGGCCGCGCCAATTGGAACGCAGCGGCCAAACAGCTCGGGCTCACGCCCTAGAGCGTTAAACGGTTAGGTGTTATCCGCAAAACACCACCCCCATTATAATTATCAATTATGGTAATTACATAAGGGTGTAAATTTATATTCCAAGTTTTCTTCTGTCTAAAAATGTGATGATTTTATTACTCTTGACAAATACAACTACATATGATATTCTCTATTGTTCGTTCCTGGAGAAGTTGTCAGGGAAACTCCTACCAACAAAACTCCTCGTTTTTTCCCCCGCCAACCGGGCTTACCCAGCCCGGAACCCCTTTCCCGGGGATTTACCCCGGAAAATCCCCTTAATTGTCACAATTAAGTGGACCTGGCAGAAGGGAACGGACATGGCCGGTGGTGATTATCACTCCGGCCCCTTCAAAAAATTAAACCTCCCAAAATGGGAGGTTTTTTGTTTAAAAACTGCCACGAGACAATTAATCAATTTAGTATATTACTATTATATAAATTATTGGATAATAATCACCTCACCATCGCGCAAAGTTTTGTACGGCAAATTATTTTGTTGCAAATATGCAACTTCTTTTTCGACACCAGTGGATTCCGGGTGATCGGACTGATAGTGCGGTGCAATTGAATATTCAATTAAATTAAGTCCATCCCAGATGATTTTGTAATCGCCGTAAACTTTTACGTTTGGGTCATCAACAATATCAAGACCGCGCAATGTTGGCGCCAGCACGCACGCACCAGCGCTGTAACCAGCGTACACAAAATCCAAATTATTTTTAAAATCTTGTATGACCAAATCAAAACCCGAGAGCCACATGGCTTGACGCAGGACAAACGTATTGCCGCCGAGCACCCACACTCCGCCAAAATCAGTTAATTTTTTCTTGAGCAAATCTGCCCAACCAAAAAATTCGCGCAAATCTAAAATTTCCGGTTCCAGTCCAAGCTCACGCAGTGCGTCTGTTTCTCTAATTTCCCGCTCCGCACGTTTGGCTGGCTCAGCTGCATAATCTTTGGCATTGGGAATAACTGCAATCCGCTTATTGTGCCCAAACAGTTTTGGCAATTCAGCCGCGCGGTCGCCAAGGCGATAAGAGGAAAGGTAAAATTTCATATGGCATTTAGAATATCAATACTATATACTAGTTCGCAAGTTTAACCAATATGAAATTTCTCCGCGTTTCTTACTTCCTTTACCTATCACTTCTGCCCGCTCTGGCCATGGGAGCGCTTGGACAAGCCACCTCTGGAGGCATTTCCTGGTGGTGGGTTCTTTTGTTTTTTGGCGTAATTGTGTTTCTTGATTTGGTGGCAGAAGTTATTCCTTACCCCGAGACTTTTTCCGCAGCCCTAGTCACCACCTTTGCCGTACCAGTGCAAGTAATTTTGGCACTCTATAATTTTGAAAACATTTGGCTAATTTTTGGATATCAATTTTTAATTGAAGCCTCAGGCGCGCTTCTAGCCTTGGCTTATTATGGATTGTTTAAGCATGGCTATGGCGGAGATGTGATTGGATTAAAAAAAATAAGTGAATTATTTACCAAAAAAGTTTTGGTGGCCATTCCCCTGGTTATTGTGCCAGCCCTGGCTGTCATCAAATTATTCGGTCCGTTGTTTGGTGAGCTAATCTGGGAATGGAATACGTTCTTTTTAGTGTCAGCCTTAATTTCATCAATTCTAACCAACAGCAACCGTTTGCGGCACGGACCAATTCGTAGTGATGAATATATGGGTTATATTATTTTGGGAATTTTTGCGTTTATTTTTGGTGGGCCGTTTTTGTTTCATAGGTTTAATTAACAGACAAAATCTTGACAAACTCTAAATAATATTTTATATTAATTTCATACACCACGAAAGAGACCCTGCTACGGTTTTGTCCGTATCGGGGGCTTTTTTATTTTAGTCAGCTTCTCCTTTAGTTCACTTAAAAAAGTTAATTGGACACCTGTCCTATACAGCAAGACTGAGCATTTATTGCTTGGTGATAAAAGTATTTTCATTTTCTCTTTTTCCAGTAAAAATTTAACCAAACACGCATAATCCCCATCACTGGAAACTATCACGGCCTTATGGTATTTATTTTCATAAAATCCCCGCGTTGCCTCCAAAACTAAGTCAGCATCACAATTTCCTTTTACTCGTCCATCCAAATCTCTAACTACCTCCTTAAATACCAAAATATAGCCCGATTCCCGCAAGGCTTGATAGCGATCTTCGTACTCTGGAATATACCCAAGAAATAAATACGCTTGAACGACTTGATGTTTATCTCTAAGCCATGTCCGAAAACGCTGGTAGTCCAGTTCCCAGCCCAAAGTAATAATGCCTTTATGTAAATTAGCACCATCAATATAGGCGTAGTTTCCCTCCTTATTCATATTGACAAAACTATTAAAATTTTATATTTTACATACAGAGAAAATTGGCCGAAGTTTATACACTTCAACCTGGTCGATTATTCTCTAAGAGACTTTCGGCCCAGTGGTTTATATACCACAGTTAGCGGAAGGTCTTTTTTGTTTATATTTATATCGTAACATGAACTATCCCTTAAAATAAGAAGTCCAAAACAAAAATATTCACTGTTTATACACAACATTTATCCACTTTTGTGGATTAAAAATCCTCGTTTTTGGCGAGGATTTTAATTTTTAAAACCACTTTTTTATTTTACTCCACCAGCTTTCTTTGACTGGCGCAGATTTAGTAGGGGCCTTAGGTTGAACTGCAGGTGTGGAAGTTACGATTGGTTTCTCAACAGGTTTGCTCACAGTTTTATTTTCTGGTTTTACCACTGGCTTAACTACTGCCTTTGGCGTAACTTTCTGAACAGGTTTTACTTCGGTCTTTTTTTCAACCTTAACTTCTTTTTTAGGCACTACTTTAGTTTCAGTTTTTACAATCGGTTTCTGCACCGGAGTAACCGTTGGCTCAACTTTAGGTTTGGCATATTGCGGCGCTGGTTCAGTCACGCCATTGCTATGGCTGGTGACTGGCGGCAAAGGTTGAGGCAAAGCTTTTGCGTTATGGCAGTGGTATTCGCCAGTCGATAAACCCCATTTGGCGCAATTAGTTCGACAGGTGTGGCAGCCGTAGGCATCGGTGCGTCCGGGATGGGCGGAGGCGATAGGAGGGAGCAAAAGTAAAGTAACGAATACAAATCTATATAGCAATTTATACATAATTCATTTAATATGTAAAAAATTACCTGTAACTATATAAAAAAATATTCTTTTAATTAATTCAAATGAAACCAACGCGCAAATTATTGAAAGTAAAGCGAATCCGCCAGCAATTAAAAAATTATTTTCAATATAATACGAGGGATGAAATGTATAGGCACCTCCATATCCATATGCGAAATACTTATTATCAGACGAAGCAATTGCGGCTGTTCGGCAGTCGTGCTTTATTTTTTTATCCACTGACGATGAAATGTAGTTTGATTCAATAGAATAATCTGTAGCAATAAATTTTTTATCCACTTCATCACAAACAATAAAAGATTCATTAGGATTAAAAACTTGTATATCCAAATTATCAATGAATGCAGCTGTCGCTGGTGTAATAAGGAAAAAAACAAATATAACAATATAGACTACTTTTAAAAATCTGTAGTACCACTTAGATTTCAATATGTGAATATCCATAAACCAGGTGAAAGAGCTTGTGCAAAGTTATTTACTAAAAAGTGGAGAAAACTTGATAATCCTCTCTTCTATTGTAAGTGGTTGAGATTTGAGTCTGTTAATACGATCTTCTTCAACCATACGCTCGACCTTAGATATAGAAATTCTAATTTTTATATCTTCATTGTTAGAGCCTAGAGATGGAAGGTTCTTTAGAGAGTAAAGTTCCATATATTTAAAATAGGTTTAGATTATTTAAGAATTTTTTACTTCAGAAATAACAGGCTCAGCGGCTTTATTATCCACAATAAAGCCAATAAATTCAGACTCCTTACCAGAAATAAAAGCATTTGATAAATTGTTCAGAACTGTCTCAAAATCAAGGCTAACTTCAGAGGCCTGTTTAACATTAGGCAAAAATTTTGATACTACACTGTAGTCAATTACATAACCATGATCAGGACACCCGTTTACAAGAAAATCAATAAAAATATTTTTCGTATCTTGTGGTATGTTTGGATTATAGAGATCAAGTATTCTTCTGGCATATTGCTCTCCTATATCCAATTTTCTCTTCTTATCCCCTAATTTATATGGATTTATCTGTCCTAATAACGGTTGGTAAAATTTTGCCAGATAGTCAAGTATTTGTTTAGATAATTCATTTTTATTAATATGTATGTGATCACTTGAATAGAGGTCTAGAAACATTTTCTGAAAAAGCTCTCTTGAGCGAGTCTCAATTCTATTTAATGAATTTTCATCAATCAATGCGCTTTCTCTTTCGTAATCAGGTCTATCATCCATCTCTTTAGCAATTTGCACATCTAACGGCCCAAATTCCCCAAATTCATCCATAATAATTACAGATCCTCCCATGCTCAATAAAGTCGCAGCACTCTTTGCCCAAAAAGGAACTATAATATTGACAGTTTTAAAATTACTACGAAGAGTTCTTATAATCCTATAAGCATCGTCTGCACTGCCACCAGGAGATTGAACAATAAAATCAATTTCCTCTACAGACGAATTTTTAATTTTAAAATCTTGAATTTTTTCTCTGACTTCTTTTACAGCCTTAGGTCCAATTGACTGAATAAACAAAAATTGCGGGATTTTTCTTAAATCACCCATCTGTTTTACATATTTGAACACATCTTCATTCATATAAATTTATTATAACAATTTATGATCTATTGTCTAGCAACCTCTTCAAATACTCCCCAGTCGCACTCCCGGCTTTAATTGAAACTTCTTCTGGCGTACCAGTGGCCACAAGTGTACCGCCTTTGTCGCCGCCTTCGGGCCCAAGGTCAATGAGCCAGTCGGCACATTTGATGACATCAAGGTTATGTTCGATGACCATAACTGTATTACCTTGGCCAGTGAGGCGCTGCAAAACTTGGATGAGTTTGCGAACATCGTCATAATGCAAACCTGTAGTTGGTTCATCCAGCAAATACAGGGTTTTGGTAGTGCCACGCTTGGATAATTCTTTGGAAAGTTTGATGCGCTGCGCTTCACCGCCAGAAAGGGTAGTGGCAGATTGGCCGAGGGTTAGATAAGCCAAACCCACTTCATTTAACATTTTGAGTTTATCCGCCACAAACGGAATATCTTCAAAAAACTTTTCGCCCTCTTCCATGGTCATGTCCAGCACTTCAGAAATATTTTTGCCCTTATAATGCACTTGCAAAGTTTCACTGGTAAAACGCTTGCCTTTGCAGATTTCACACACAATTTGCACGCTTGGCAAAAAGTGCATTTCAATTTCGAGCGTACCTTTACCTTCACAATTTTCACAGCGTCCGCCAGGGACATTAAAACTGAAACGGCCAGATTTATACCCGCGCATTTTAGCTTCTGGAGTGGCGGCAAAAATTTCTCGAATTTCATCAAAGGCTTTGGTGTAAGTGGCTGGGTTAGAGCGCGGCGTACGACCAATTGGGCTTTGATCAATGACAATAATTTTGTCGAGATACTCAAGGCCCGTGATACTTTCGTGTTCACCAACCACCATGCGAGTATGATTTAATTTGTTGGAAACTGCGCGGTGCAAAATACTGTGCATGAGCGTGGATTTTCCTGAGCCACTGACGCCAGTCAAACAGACAAACCGGCGGAGTGGAATTTCCACCGTAATATTTTTAAGGTTGTGTTCGCGCGCGCCTTTAATTTTAATTTTGGGTGTGGCGGCATCAACTTTGCGACGCTCGGTTGGCACATCAATGGTCAATTCTTTGCGCAAATATTTTCCAGTCAAAGATTTTTTTGGATCACCTTGCGTAATCAAATTAGTTTTTGGCACTTTGGATTTTCCAAGCAATAAATCACGCGGCCCAGAAAAAACCACATGTCCACCGTGCGTGCCCGCTCCCGGACCAATATCCACCACCCAATCACTAGTTAAAATTGTATCTTCGTCGTGCTCAACCACAATAATGGTGTTACCAACATCACACAAATTGCGGAGCGTGGAAACTAAGCGGTCATTGTCGCGCTGGTGGAGTCCAATGGTTGGCTCGTCGAGAACATACAATGCACCAACCAATTTAGTTCCAACTTGTGATGCCAAACGAATCCGCTGCGCTTCCCCACCAGACAAAGTTCCAGCCGTACGACCAAGGGTTAGATAATGCAAACCCACATCAAACATGAATTGCAACCGATTGGAAACTTCTTTGAACACTGGACCAGCAATTTCCACTTCTTTTTTGGGCAGCTCCAATTCTGCAGACGCAAAAAATTCACGCGCATTTGCAATAGTCATGGTAGTGGTTTCCCAAATATTCTTCCCCTCAATTTTTACTGAGAGCGCGTTTTCATTCAAGCGTTTACCCTGACAAACTGGACACACTTCTTCACTAAATAATTCTTTAGTTCCAAGTCCAGTACACGCCGCGCAATATCCGTAAGGACTATTGAAACTAAATAACCGCGGTTCAATTTCTGGAAAACTATAACCATCATTTGGACACGAATATTCAGTGCTATAAATTTGTTCACTATCATCGGCAAATTTCACCGTACATAAACCATTCGATAAATCTACGGCTGTTTCCACCGCTTCATTTAAACGTTGGCCCTCACCCGCCAAACTCGCCAGTGGCAAACGATCCACCACCACTTCAATCGTATGTTTAAAATTTTTCGACAAATTTACCCGTTCGCGCAAACTTTTAATTTTGCCGTCAATCCGCACTTCCGTAAAACCAGAATTATAAAAATCATAGAGCATTTGGTAATACTCCCCTTTCCGCCCGCGCACCACTGGTGAAAAAATAATAATTTCGGCTTCAGATTTTTTCGCCGCTTTATGTTCTTTTACATTGTGCTGAATTTTTTCCAGCATTTCATCAACGGTCATTTTGCGAATTTCCGTTCCACAAAGCGGACAAAATGGCCGACCAATCCGCGCATATAGCACACGCAAATAATCGTAAATTTCCGTAATGGTCGCGACCGTTGACCGTGGATTGGCACTGTGTGCTTTTTGATCAATGGAAATGGCTGGTGACAAACCTTCAATTTCATCAACATCTGGTTTTTGCATCCCACCCAAAAATTGCCGCGCATAGGCCGACAAACTTTCAATATACCGACGCTGTCCCTCAGCAAAAATCGTATCAAACGCCAAACTCGATTTGCCTGATCCAGACAAGCCAGTAAAAACAATCATTTGGTTCCGCGGCAGCTCAAGCGAAATATTTTTCAGGTTATGCTCGCGCGCGCCCTTGATCACAATTTTATCCTGCATATTTTTAAGCAATTAACCCCATAAACTCCAAAACACCCTTGGTTGGGGCATATATTGAGTATATGCGGAAAATGGGCCCAAGTCAACCCAAAATTTTGCTTAAATTAACTAAATTTAGTAGTATTAAAATACTTGTCCCATTCATATGAATCTACATTTCCGTCCCGCCACTTCCGCTGACATCCCGCTGCTCCGCGGTTTTGAACAAAAATTAATTGCACACGAACGAACAATCAAAACCACTCTTTAACCAGGGAATTTTGGAATATTATGACATTCCGAAATTAGTCGAAGATAAAGAAAATACTTTAGTCTTAATCACAGAAATCGATGGCAAACCAATTGGCTGCGGTTTTGGACAGATTAGATTGAAAGATTCCTACTATACCAAAACTCACAATGGATACATTGGACTAGTATATGTAGATAAGGCTCACCACGGTCATAATTATTCTGGCCAGCTAATGGATGTTTTAAAAAAATGGCTTTACACCTTATTCAATTATTTTAAAAATTGAGAATTAGTATTACATAATTGTGTAAATAAAAAAGCCCCATTAAGGGGTTTTTATTTAGGTTTTCGTCCTGCAAAATATTAGGACTCATCGGTTCTGATTTCATCAGAAGAACCTTTCAGAGACAGCTCACCGAATGGTGAACTGTCTCTAGTTGAAGTGTTGAGAGGTAAGACTACTTCTTGTCCGGCTTCACCGCCGGGTCCCCGGAGATCACATCGAACCCGTGGGGCGGGAAGTTGATCTTGTAGAAGCGGCCTACTCTAGGCTGGATCGTCGGAATGAAAATCCGCCAGATGGGCAGTACCTTGACCTCCTCCGGGGTCATGAAGACGCTGTAGTAGGGCTTGCCGAACTCATCGGTGTGCGGCCCTTCCAGTCGGCAGGTGGTTCGAACCCCCACCACCTCGAACCGGCGAGGGTCTTCTCCCTCCAGCCACCGAGTGAACCAGTCCTTGAGAGTCTGACGCGCAGGCCGGTTGAACTTGATCTCGACGACGGTCGTCTTTTCTTTGACCATAACACCTTTCCTTGTGAGGGTGGAGATACGAGCAGAAGTTAAATTAGGATAAATCCTAAACTAAAATCTACTCACACTACCCCTCAACCAACACTATCATGATGGAGAGCTTCCAGTAAGGTCGCTCTATCCAACATGACATTCCAAACTACAACAAAAACAACCTTTTGTCAATATATTACGTCACTAAACCCACTTAATATTGACATTTTTCCCAAAATAGCGCGATACTGAACATATACCCTTTTTTATATGAAAAAATTCCTTTGCGCGACTTTTGCCCTAATGGCCATGGGCGCCAGCTGCGCTAACCCATTTGTCAAAGACGAGCCAATCATGGACTATCCAACTGACTCTAGCTCAAGCAAACCCGCGACCCCGCTCACGGATGTGAAAGCCCCAGTGGTAACACCAGTCAGTGCCCCAACCAAACCAGTTTTAGCACCGGACTCTGACCCATTGTCACCAGATTTGTTGCTCTACATGTCCGAACCTAAAGGTGATAAAGTTTTAGAAATTCAATTTTCTTCACCTGATGATTTGGCCAAAACCGTGAGTGGTTACCGATTAATTCTCAGCAAAACTGATAACCCAACCGTTGAAACCGCCACCGACTGGTATGAAC
>CAZFKS010000002.1:0-46210 GCA_964519725.1 uncultured Gammaproteobacteria bacterium | reverse complement strand
GTAAATAGTACGGGCCCACGCTTCTTGCGGGTTTGCGCCGTGCGCAATGATCAGTGTGTGAGTTACAGCGCAACGATTCCAGTTGAAGTTAAATAATGAAAAACCCGTCACTGACGGGTTTTATTTTTCTAAACTCATTGGCGCTGGCTTGGTCACACGAATTTGTAACAGTGCTTTTAACCGCGCTAAATATTCGCGGCCATGCGCCACCCAAAACGAATGATAATCGCGCAAATCAGCCTGCACCAGGGTGGTTTTGAGACCAAAATTTTCGCACAAATATTGAATGCGCGGCAAGTGAAATGATTGGGAAATCACTAGTGCTTGGTCGATGTTATACAATTGCGTTTCGCGAATACAACTTTCATACGTGCGGTAACCGTGTGGATCGGCGCTAATTTTTTCCGCGGGAATTCCTAAATCTAGGAGTCGGTTTTTCATAGCTGAAATTTCATCAGCCCGGAACCAACCATCATCACCAGTAATCATGAGGCGTTCGACTTTTCCGCTTTTAAATAATTGTGCGCCAACTTCTACCCGGTCCCACTGCATATCACTCATTTCGGTGCTATTTTTCATTCCCCCACCAAAAATTATGGCCAGTGAACTAGTTGGCGCTTCGCTAACTGAATAAATATGGTGCGCATTTTGCACTATGGAAAAATTTGCGTACAGAAAAATGACCAAACCAATAACACCAAACCCAAAACCAGTTAGTAAAAATTTTTTCACAGTGGAATTTATGGCCACATCCCTAAGACCAAACCAAACAAAATCGCATTCACCAAATAATACCCAGCCTGGAGACCAAATCTAGTCCAAGAAATTTTGGCTGAGTCATTATTCCACATCGCGCTCGCGGCCACAGTTGGCACAATAAACGCGGCCCAAATAATTAAACTGTTTTCCAAAGCTGATGGCGGAATACCTTCAGTGCGCACCCCCCAACCACGCAAAAAATGTGACAAGGCCCAAATTTGAAACAAGCTCAAAATAAATTGCACCAAATATAATGGCCCGGCGCTTTTTTGCATTTTTTCCCGCGCTTTTAAATCTTCTGGGGTCACTTTTATTACGCGCATCCACGCTTTACCGAATAATGGTCCATACCAAATTACACCCACAAACATGGACAGGATTGCGCAAACCAAAATTGCCCAATAATTTACACTCATATAAATATAGTTAAGAACAACTGTAGTATACAGCCTTAAATTTCTTTCGCAATCTTTTTGGTGAATACGCCTGGAATCAAGCGAATGGCCGGACGATTTTCTTTGACATAAATCATTTGAACACCCAGTAATTGACCGCATTTAGCGCACTTAATTTCTTTGGCCGCAAATTTTCCTTCAGGCACCATTCGGTCCAAATATAACCTTTTCAAATCCCCTGGTCCATCTTTTTGGTAATCACAGAAATGAGTTTGGCATTGACTGCAAGCCAAATTTAAGAGGCGAGATTTTCCACCGCGGGCATGACGAAATTTATCGTTCTTAAGTCCGGTTTGGGATTTTTTCATACTTTTTATAATCCAGCTTGAACCTTACAATGCTATCGTAAAGCTCATCCGAGACTATTTTTTGCCACCCGTTTGGCTTTTTTAGTAGTCGCAGTTTTGCTGGCCGAATCGCGCGCTTTGAGTTCACGGATTTCATCACGCAAAATGGCAGCGAGTTCAAACTCGAGATTATGCGCTGCGTCTTTCATTTGGGCTTCTTTATCTTTAATAATCACTGCCAGTGGACGATCATCACCAAGGGTATCCAAAGTCGCCACTGAATTTGACGTACCCTTTCCCCGACCGCGCCCTTTCCCAGTTTGCGTTTCTGCATCTGGTGCACTAATTCCAAACTCTTCCAAAATATTCCGAATATTTTTTTGAATGGTCTGCGGCGTAATCCCGTGCTCTTTATTGTACGCCAATTGTTTTTCTCGACGGCGAGCAGTTTCTGCCACCGCGCGTTCAATTGAACCAGTCATGTGATCAGCGTACAGCACCACAATTCCATTTACATTACGCGCCGCGCGGCCAATGGTCTGAATCAAACTAGTTTCACTGCGCAAAAAACCTTCTTTATCCGCATCCAAAATCGCGACCAGCGAAACTTCAGGAATATCAAGACCCTCACGGAGCAAATTCACACCCACAATTACATCAATCTCACCCTTGCGCAGCTTCATGATAATTTCAATCCGATTAATGGTCAGCACATCACTGTGCAAATATTCCACTTTAATTTTCTTGGCTTTTAAAAATTCCGTTAAATCTTCTGCCATTTTTTTGGTCAGTGTTGTAACCAAAGCGCGCTCACCCTTGGCCACTCGGTCTTCAATCCGCGCAATCACATCATCAATTTGCGACGGATTATTTTCGCGTTCAGTCACTGGTAAAATTAAAACCTCAGGGTCAACCAAACCAGTTGGCCGCACGATTTGCTCCACCACCTGGTCACTAACTTCTAATTCATATGGCGCTGGTGTGGCCGAAACATAAATTGATTGCAAAACCCGCGCGTCAAATTCCTCATATTTAAGCGGCCGATTATCACAAGCACTTGGCAACCGGAAACCATGTTCAACCAGCGTACCTTTGCGCGCCTGATCCCCATTATACATGGCCCGAATTTGCGGCAAGGTCACGTGCGACTCATCAATCACAGTTAAAAATCCACTCTTGCCACCAGGATTTTGCTTGCCCGAATACAGCATGTAATCAAGCAGGGTAAAGGCTGGTTCACCTGCTGCTCGGCCGTCAAAATGGCGCGAATAATTTTCAATACCATTACAATAACCAATGTTTTTAATCATTTCTAAATCATATTTCACCCGGCGCTTCAGCCGTTCGTATTCCAGTACTTTCCCCTGTTTTTCAAAGCGCGCCAGTTGCTCTTCTAATTCCTTTTCAATTCCACCCAAGGCTTGAGCCCGCATTTCCGGGCTCGCCACATAGTGTTTAGCTGGGAAAAGCCACAGGTCTTCTTGCTCACGCAAAATTTTCCGCGTGACCGCATCAATTTTTTCCACGCGCGTAATGTGCGCCCCAATTTCCAAGCGGTAAATTGCTTCTTCATTTACTGGCATCAGTTCCAAAACCTGACCGCGCAAACGAAATGTTCCGCGCGTTAGATCAGCATTAGTACGGGTAAATTGCATTTCCACGAGTTGTGCTAAAACTGCATTACGATCAAGTGCATCACCAACCCGCAAGTGCAACACAATTTTTTCATATTCGGTTGGCGAACCCAAACCATAAATGGCTGACACTGAGGCCACAATAATCACGTCGCGTCGCGTCAAAAGCGCTTGGGTACAGGCATGCCGGAGCCGATCAATTTCTTCATTAATCTGTGCCTCTTTTTCAATGTACGTATCCGAGTGCGGCAAATACGCTTCTGGCTGGTAATAATCGTAGTAGGAAACAAAATATTCTACAGCATTCTCAGGAAAAAATTCGCGGAACTCATTACACAATTGTGCGGCCAAAGTTTTATTATGGGCAATTACCAAAGTTGGCATTTGCACTTGTTCAATCACATTCGCAATCGTAAATGTTTTACCAGAACCAGTTACACCAAGCAAAGTTTGACGTGACAAATCTTTTTCAATACCCGAAACCAGGCCCTTAATTGCGCCTGGCTGATCCCCGCTTGGTTTATATTGTGAGTGAATTTTAAATTCCATGTTAATGTGCTTTAGCGACTACTCCATTTTTTGGCGTTGCCCCAACTACTACCACTTCAGTTCCGACATCAATGTATTTGTACAACAATGCTACATCTTTTTCCCGCATGTTAATGCACCCATGCGAATTAGTTTTTTTGCCAAAATTATTGTGCCAGTAAGCGGTGTGAATAAAGTACCCACCACTTTTAAACGCCAAATTCCACTTTACATTTGGCAAATTATAATCGCGCCCACGATATCGCATGATTGGTACTTTGTACATGACACTAAACGTGCCGGTCGGGGTCGGTGTTTTGGGCATACCACTTGAAATTGGCATGGTCAAAACCAATTTATCTGCCACAATATATTTTATTTGTTGCGTGGTCAAGTCAGCTTCCAGGCGGCGGGTGGTCGTGGCCGTCAAACTACTGTTCAGCGGGTCTTTAGCATGCATTACCTCTTCATAATCACTAATTCCATCGGCATCAGTATCAACCACATTTAATTTGGTTTTAAAGTTCACTTCTAGCCAATCATTCAGGCCATCTTTATCAGTATCAAGCTCATACATTTTTTTCAGTTTTACGTGCGGCGAATATTGATGCTGAATTTCTTCACCATCAGCAAAACCATCCGCATCAGTGTCAGAGCGATTTGGATCAGTAAAATAAAGGTTAAGCTCGTCTTCATCACTCAGTCCATCTTGATCAAAATCTAGCGCGGCCCAGACTGGTCCACTCACTAAAATTCCCCAAATAATTAATACTGAAATTGAAGTGTTTAAAATTAATTTCATAGTTCAACACTTTCGCCGTAGGCCGGCACAAAGGTTTCCACTCCGTATGTATCGCGCAAACGGTGCGCCAATTCAGTGGCTGCATGCGCTTCACCGTGGGTGCAAAAAATCTTTTTTGGCACTGCACCACCAGAATTTACCCAGGTCAATAATTTTTTCTGATCAGCGTGCGCAGATAAGCCACCAATCGCTTTAATAGTGCAATGGACTGGAATGTCCTCACCGTGAATTTTTACTTTGGTCGCGCCTTCATACAGTCGTCTACCCAGCGTACCCTCGGCCTGATACCCAACAATAATGAGGGTTGAATTTGGATCAGACAAATACCGCATGGCATGGTGTAAAATCCGGCCGCCATTCATCATGCCCGCCCCAGCAATGACCATTTTTGGCCCGCGCACACTGTTAATGGTTTTGGAATCCTCACGCGTGCGCGTGACTTTTAATTGTGGAAAATTTAAAAAATCATCACCGAGCATGACTTCTTTGGCTGCTTCCGTATCATAATATTCGCGGTGTTTTTTAAACACTTCAGTGGCTTCAATCGCGAGTGGGCTGTCGAGAAAAATTGGCATTTCTGGTAAACGGTGCTCATGTTCTTGTAACTTGTGCAATTCGTACAGAAATTCTTGCGTCCGTTCAATGGAAAACGCTGGCACCATGATGGTTCCCCCGCGTTTAGCCGCTTCTTCAATTAAGCGGGCAATGATTTCCGTGCGTGTTTCTTCATCTTCATGCACCCGGTCACCATACGTTGACTCAACCAAAAGTACATCAAGTTTTGGTAAATTTTCCGTGTCTTTTAAAATTGGTACATTAATATTACCCACATCACCAGAAAAACCAATTGCTTTTCCCTCTGCTTCGACAATAATAAATGAGGCGCCAAAAATATGACCGGCATCATAAAAAGTCGCGGTCACGCCCGGCACCACTTCAATTTTGTCATGATAATTTTGTCCGTGAAAAAGCGCAACTGTAGTCGCAATGTCTTGTTCACTGTACAAAACTGGCTTTTGGTATTTACGTTCTTCATCGGCCATCACACCCCAGGCATCATGGAGCACTAGCTCAGCCAATTCAAGTGTGCCTTTAGTCCCATAGATCCGCCCACCAAAACCCTCTTTAACCAATTTTGGCAGCCGACCCACATGATCAAGGTGGGCATGTGTGACCAAAACCGCACTCACCTCAGCTGGCGCAAACGGAAAAGCATCATAATTTTTTCCTTCATTAAAATCTCCGCCCTGAAACATGCCGCAGTCAACCACGATTTTTTTATCCCCGATTTCTAATAAATAACATGACCCGGTCACCTCGTGACTGGCCCCGCAAAAGGTTAATTTCATAGTTTGGTATTAGTACGATAGAAGTATATACAAATCCCAATTTTTCTGCTATAGTGACCCTATCTATGGCCAGACGTCCTGAAGATATCATTATCCAAGAACCTCCGATTGAAGAGCTTACTCGCCAGTACTCGTGCCTGCGCAAAAGCTGCTTGTCGTGCCTGTCTTTTTTATTGGTTTTAGTTGGGGTGTCTTTGGTTTTGCTCAAAGTGGTCCTGGGCAACCAAACCCAAGAATTAAGTAAAGTGCCACCAGAACTGAGCCGGGCCGTACCAATTTATGACCCTGATAGTATTGAAAAAATCACTCATACTAGCGGCGGTGAGCGTAACCGCGGGATTGCAGCCGCTGCTTTTTTACCAAAATTAATTGCCGCTCCAATTTTAGCTAGTTTTGATAAAAATAATGAAGCCATCAAGCGCGCGTACGAGGATGTGGGCGTGCCAAAGTTAGACGATTTAACTTGGAAACAAAAAGCTAACTTAGTTTTAAAAGCCCCAATTGGTGATTTGCGTGATGAAACCGTGATTCGTTGGCACGAAGTGGTGGCTGACCAAAAATTTTTGGCTGAATATTACCGCACTGAACTGACTAAACGCGGCTTTACCATTACCAGTGAAAGCCAAACTGACCGCGTAGTGCAATTTACGTTTAGTAAAGATGAATTATCAGGCAGCTTGTTTATTGAAAACGACCCAAGTACACCAGACACTGATGCCATGCGTATGACTGTACAATTTAAATCTGGCGCCCAAACTATTTAGTATGCCACTTAAAACTTTAACTGAAGGCAATTTAACCTGGATTAATGTTGAGTCTGTCACCCCCGAAGTGCTCGCTGATTTTAAAACTAAATATAATTTTCACCAGCTTGACTTGGATGATATTGCTAGTGAAAGTACCCATATTCCAAAAGCTGATGTGTACAAAAATTATGTTTTTTTAGTCTTGCATTTGCCAGAATGGAGTCACACCGAGAAAAAAATTACCATTGCGCAGGTCAATATTTTTGTAGGTGAAAATTATGTGATCACGATTCCACATCACAATAATAAAGAAGTGCGCGCTTTATTTTTCCGCTGTTTAAAAAATCGCACCCTGCGTCATGATTGGATGAAAGGTTCGGCTGGTTTTCTTCTCTACAATATTATGGCCGCTCTGTTTCATGAAGCGCGTCCGCTATTAAATAACATTGGCAAACACGTGGCCTTGGCTGAAGAAGAAGTTTTTGCTGGTGAACAAAAAACTAATTTAATTAAAGAGCTAGCCAACCACCGCCGCAATATTTTAATTTACCGCAGTATTATTGAGCCGCAGCGCTATGTGATTTCATCGCTGGCTAACATCAGGCGCCCTTTTTTGGAAGAAAATCTAGGCATTTACTTTGATGATGTGCGCGATTATTTGGATAAACTCTGGGTCATTGTTGAAACATACAAAGAAACCGTGAATGGTTTGTATATGACGGTAGAATCAATTATGAACCAGCGCACTAACAAAGTGCTGACCATTTTGACAGTGATTTCGGCTGCCTTGCTACCACACACCTTCTTTTTCAACTTGTACAGTATGAACTTGCCGGGGTTGCCACTAGCCAAAAATCCACACTTGGTTTGGTCAATTTTGGGAATTTTAACTTTACTGGTTGGTACCATACTATTCGTTTCTCTGCGCCGGATGAAAAAATCTGGTTGGTTCTAACATGAATACTTTTTTTACTAAGCAGGCCCAATCAATTACGGGCGCAGCCATTTTACTCGGGTGCGCTTCTTTTTTGAGTCGACTGATTGGGCTCATGCGCGACCGCATTTTTGCACATTATTTCGGCGCTGGTGATATTTTGGATGCGTACTACGCAGCGTTTCGCATTCCTGATTTTATTTTTAATTTACTGTTAGCCGGCGCGCTCACCGCTGGTTTTGTGCCAATCTTTTTAGAACTCTGGCAAAAAGATCCGGCTAAATCCTGGGCTCTAACCAATCGAATTTTGCGCGTAGTGGGTGTGGTTATGGCAGTAGCTGGCCTGATTGGGTTTGTGTTTGCGCCACACATGGTGCCATTTATTACTCCTGGTTTTAGTGGAGAAAAATTAGCACTCACCATTACACTCACCAGAATCATGATGATTTCACCGTTCTTAATGGGTTTAAGCGGCGTGTTATCTGGAGTTTTGCATGCCCGGCGACAATTTACCGCCTTTGCGTTTGCCCCGCTCATATACAATTTGGCCATTATTGCTGGTGTGGTTTTCCTAGTCCCCCACTTTGGTCCAGTGGCCTTGGCCTGGGGTGTGGTCATTGGCGCAGCTCTACATTTACTCATTCAATTACCGGCTTTGTTTGCCGGCGGATTTCGCTTTGGTAAAGCTTTGCCAAATAATGACAACAGTGTCAAACGGATGGTTGGTTTAATTTTGCCGCGCACGTTTAGTTTGGCTACAGTACAAGTTAATTTTTTTATTTTAGATAGTTTAGCTTCTACTCTTGCCTCTGGCAGTATTGCGGTTTTTTACTTGGCGCACAATTTATACTATGTTCCAATTGGTTTAGTTGGTCATGCGTTTGCCCTGGCGGCGTTTCCTGTGTTTGCGGCGGCAGCGGCTGAAAAAAATTTTGCCGAACTACAAAAGCAGGTAGCGCGGGTAATTCGACAAATTTTATTTTTGATTATTCCAGCCATGGCCTTGTTAATTTTGCTACGCGCGCAAATTGTCCGCGTGGCCCTGGGCTCAGGTAATTTTGATTGGTCAGATACGATTTTAACGGCCAATGTTTTGGCCGTTCTAGCCCTGTCGCTCGCAGCGCACTGCATTACTCTAGTTGCGGCCCGCGCTTTGTATGCCCTACAAGACATTTGGGTCACATTTTGGATTAGTGGGATTGGAGTGTTTTTAACTACTGCCATTGGTGTATTTGCCAAAACCCAATTTGGTATTACTGGTTTGGCCGCCGCACTCTCAATTTCGCTCATGCTTCAGTGCATAGTGATGTGGTTAGTCTTGCGCCAAAAACTGGGTGGCCTCGATGAAGCTAATTTATTAAAAGCCCTTGCTAAAATTTCCCTAGCCACCTTAGCCCTTGGTTTAACCGTCCAAATTCTCAAAGGCCCAGTCGCTAACCTAGTCGACATGACCCGCCTCTGGGGCATCTTGAGTCAAGGCCTAATTTCTGGTACATTAGGACTCCTAGTCTATGGCCTATTTTGCCACCTGCTGAGACTAGAAGAAGCTGAAGTATTTTGGACTAGTTTTCAAAAACGCTGGTTACGGATTAAAACAGTTTCCGAAAAAATTGACTAACATGGAAAACATTAGAAACTTTTGTATTATTGCCCACATTGATCACGGTAAGTCGACTTTAGCTGACCGTTTTTTAGAAGTGACTGGTACCATTGATAAACGCAAAATGCGCGATCAATTGCTTGATCAAATGGAACTAGAGCAAGAGCGCGGGATTACGATTAAACTGCAGCCCGTGCGCATGCAGTATCTGGGTTACACGTTAAATTTAATTGATACTCCCGGTCATGTGGATTTTACCTACGAAGTATCGCGGTCACTGGCCGCGGTGGAAGGCGCAATTTTACTAGTTGATGCGTCGCAAGGGGTGCAGGCCCAAACCATTGCCAATTTATATTTAGCGCTTGAACAAAATCTCACTATTATTCCCGTGTTAAATAAAATTGATTTACCAAACGCTGATGTCCCAAAAGCCACAGCTGAATTAGTGCATTTACTTGGTTGCAAACCAGAAGACATTTTACATTGTTCAGGTAAAACTGGCTTAGGCGTGCCAGAACTTTTACAAGCAGTCATTGACCGCATTCCCGCCCCAGATACCAGTGTTACCAGTACTGTTCGCGCCTTAATTTTTGATTCTTTTTACGATGATTACCGCGGTGTGGTAGCCTCAATTCGGGTCAAAGAAGGCGCACTAAAAAAAGGTGAAAAATTATTGCTCATGGGTACTAATGCGGATGCAGAAGTGTTAGACATTGGTCACTATGATCCAAAAATGTCATCTGATGGTTTTTTAGATAATGGCCAAATTGGTTTTGTGGTGACTGGGTTAAAAGAATTAGGTCAGGTGCGGGTTGGTGACACAATTACCATTGCCAAAACTCCAGCCGCCGCCCAACTGCCTGGTTATAAAGAAGTAAAACCAATGGTCTTTGCGGGTATTTTTCCGCAAGAAGGTGATGATTATAATTCGCTCCGCGAAGCCATGGACCGTTTGAAATTAAGTGACTCAGCCCTCATGTATGAGCCAGAACATTCGCAGGCGCTTGGCTTTGGTTTTCGCTGTGGTTTTTTGGGAATGTTACACTTAGATATTTTTCAAGAACGCTTAAAACGTGAATTTGGTTTGCATATTATTGCGACGGTCCCAAGTGTGGCCTACCACATTTATTTAACTAATGGTGATAAAACCACCATTAAAAGCCCACAAGATTTACCCGATGTCCAGCGCATTGAGCACATTGAAGAGCCCTGGATGACGCTTGATGTAATTACGCCATCTGATTTTATTGGCAATGTTATGAGTTTGACTGTTGAACGCAAAGGCATGTATTTAAACACTGAATACCTGAGTACTGGTTCTGGTCAGCGTGCCCTTCTCCACTTTGAAATTCCCCTCGCCTCACTGATCACTGATTTTTACGACAAGTTAAAAACCATTAGTAGTGGCTATGCCAGCATGAATTATGATTTTAAAGATTACCAAACTGCCGATGTGGTGCGGTTAGACATTGCGATTGCGGAAAAGCAAGAAGAAGCGCTCGCCACTTTGGTCTGGCGTGACCACAGTTATGCGATTGGTAAAAAAATCTGCGAATCACTCAAAGAAACTTTACCGCGCCAGCAATTTGAACTAAAAATTCAAGCGTTAATTGGTGGCAAAATTATTGCCAGTGAACGCATTTCACCAATGCGCAAAGATGTGACCGCCAAATTGTACGGTGGTGATGTGACCCGCAAAAATAAACTGCTCGAAAAACAAAAGAAAGGCAAAAAGAAAATGATGGCTCATGGTAAAGGCACTGTGGAAATTCCAACCGAGGCTTACCTCGCAGTTTTAAAACGCTAATATGTACGGGAACAAAAAAATTAAAATTATTTGGAGTGTAATCAGTGTAATCATGATCATTGGTATGATTATTCTGTCCATTGCTCCTGCTTTTTACTAGTATGCAAACCGATGCGGCCTTACTTCACCATTACCGGCGTGGAGTGTTAACGAATTTTATTTTAAGCTTGGCCGTATTCGTTGCCTACATTGCTTTAACACCAAATTTAATTAGTTCCGGAACCCAAAAAATCGTTGGTGTGGTTTGGTTATTTTTATACTCGGCTCACTGTTTATATTTACGCAGTCAAGTGCCTGAGCGTGATACCATTAGTAATTACCGCTTCCCAATTTTTCACTGGGTAGTTTTAGGCTTAGTTTTGGTGTACAGCAATGTGGTTAAACCCAGTGAATTTCAAAACCTGTTTCCCATTATTAACACTGGGTTTATTTTGTTTGCCTTGTTTAGTGCTGACGCACACTGGGATTTTAAAAAATTAACCAAATAACATGAAAACTACTCGTAAAACCTGGTTAATTAAAGAACAGCCGCCCGCTGAATTTTTTGAATCACACCCTGAATTACCCAAATTAGTCGCCACCCTCCTCTATCACCGTGGACTAACCACTCAGGCACAAATGGATGAATTTTTAGACCCTGATTATTCCAAAAATGTACATGATCCGTTTTTGTTCAAAGACATGAAGAAAGCCGTGGACCGAATTTTGCTCGCCATTGCAAACAATGAACGCATTACTGTGCACGGTGATTATGATGCGGACGGTGTATCAGCCTCAGTAATCATGACCAGTTTATTCCGGGCTTTAAAATTTGAGAATTTTTCGGTCTTCCTCCCCCACCGCGAAACTGATGGGTATGGTTTGAATTTGCGCACCGTGCAAATGCTCGCGGGCGAAGGCACCAAAGTAATTATTTCTTGCGATTGTGGCATTAGTAATGCGCCCGAAGTTGAGCTGGCCAATTCTTTGGGTGTTGATTGTATTATTACTGACCACCATTCAATTCCGGCGACAATACCGCCAGCACTCGCCATTATTCACCCCAAATTACCTGGTGAAACGTATCCTGATCAAACTTTATCTGGTGGTGGCGTGGCGTTTAAATTAACCCAAGGTATTTTACAAATTCACAAGCAAACAAATGCCACCCTGCCTGATGGTCAAAATCATGATGCCTTAGAAAAATGGCTGCTTGATATGGTGGCAATTTCTAGTGTGGCTGACATGGTGCCGCTGCTAGGTGAAACACGCACCCTGACCAAGTATGGTTTAATTGTGCTCAATAAAACCCGTCGGATTGGTTTACAAAAATTATTACTCGAGGCCAGACTCATGGATGCGGACGGAACTTTAAAACGCGAAATTGATGCTGATACGATTGGCTTTCGCATTGCCCCGCAAATTAATGCGGCTGGCCGCATGGACCACGCGAACGTAGCGTACAAATTACTGGTCGCCGAATCTGGCGCTGACGCCATTGACTTGGCCTGGCAACTAAACCAAAACAACACTGACCGCCAGCAAAAAACTGAAGAATATGTCAGCGAAGCGCTGGAGCAAATTAAAGATCAAGCCGAGAATCCAATTTACTTTGTGTTCAGTAAAAATTGGGCCACTGGGATTGTGGGTTTAATTGCCAGCCGCTTAAAAGAAAAATTTGGCAAGCCAATTATTGCCATGACTGATAATCAAGGTAATATTGTGGGTTCTGGCCGCAGTATTGATGGTTTTAACATGATTGCCAGCCTGCAAGAAATGCCTGAAGTTTTTCACAAATTTGGCGGCCACCCCATGGCCTGTGGTTTTACTCTTGTCTCACCAGACAAATTACCAGATTTAAAAACCAAATTAATTGCGCTCTTTAAAGAAAAAACCGTTGGCCTAAATGTCGCACCCTCAATTTTAGTAGATGCCGAATTAGATTTAGATGCAGTCAATTGGGAGCTTTACGATGTGCTTGATAAATTCAAACCGTTTGGCCAAGCTAATCCGAAACCACGGTACGTGGCGCGCGGTGTAGTTGTCACTGGCCTGCAACCCATGGGTAAAGATGGTAAACATTTGCGTATCATGGTCAAACACAAAAGTAATAAAATCCGCAAAACCGTTGGCTGGAATTTGTGCAATGGCGACACTAATTGGTCCAAAGAATTGCAAATCGGCAGTCAGATTGATATTCTATTTGAAGTTGATGTTAATGAGTGGAATGGTAGTCGCGAACTTCAACTCCTCATTGTTGATTTAAAGAAAAGTGCTACTTCAGAAATTTTATGAAACTAACTTTATACACTGACGGCGGCTCACGCAATAATCCTGGCCCAGCCGCCACTGGCGTGGTTATTAAAGACGAGGCCGGAAAAACTTTAGCCGCTTACGGTGAATATCTTGGCCACCAAACTAATAATTTTGCCGAGTATTCAGCCATGATTAGCGCACTTAAAAAAGCGCACGAACTTGGCGCTACCGAGGTTGACTGTATTGCCGACAGCAAACTGGTAATTGAACAATTAAAACGCAATTGGAAAGTCAAAGAACCAACCTTACAAAAATTGTGGCTGCTCGCTTGGAACGAACTCCAAAAATTTAAAAAATATTCACTTGCCCACACCCTCCGCGCTGGTAACAAAGAAGCTGACGCTGAGGTCAACAAAGTGCTCGACAATCCAGCCAATCGTTAGTCCAAAATATGCCAGCCATGCATAATGGCTTCATGGCGTAAATCTGGTTTAGGCCGCACCGCAATTTTGTGCCCAACACATTTTAACATTGGAATATCCGTTGGTGAGTCACCGTACGCATAACTTTTTGACAGATCAATATTATATTTTTTGGCCAATTGTTTTACTTTCTGGGTTTTGGTGTCACCCACACACAGCTCTTTCAAATTACCTGTATATTTTCCATTCTTTTTTTCGAGCGTTGTTACCCCAATATCGCGCGCTTTAAAATATTTTTTAAACTGCACGGCCAATGGCGAAATTACTTCACTAATAAAAAATATTTGGTGCCCACGTTTTTCGTGATCCTTAATAATCACCATTAAATCATGCACTAAATTGGGCATGATTTCTTCAATAAAAAATGGTTCAGCCAGGTTAGTTAGCGCGGCTTCACTGAGGCCATCAGTAAAATGATAGGCACGCTTCATCAAAACTTCATGCGGAAGTAAACCAATTTTTTCCAAAATCAAGTGCCAAATAATTTTCCAAGTCGTGAGCCGAGAAATCACATCATTTTTTTGTAAATATTTCAAAAATGTTTGCTGTGAATAATATTTGTACATGGTGCGGTCAATGTCCACAAACACGCCAATTTGCTCTGGGTGTTTAGTGTAGATATCTTTTGGAATCACCCGGTTTGGTACCAAGCTAAACATCACCTCCGAAATCTCTTGCGAAAAAATTTTGGTTAATTTTCGGTACGGAAATTCCCGACTAACTTTTGGTGGTTTAATTGGCGCATGCACACGCAAATACACTGGCGCTGGCCGAAACCGAATGCCGCCAGGAAAAATTCGATCCATGTTGGTGAGTGCCATTGGCACAATTGGTCGCTGCGATTTAATGGCCACGCGCGCCGCACCCGTGTGAATATTATGCATTTCATGTCCTGGCTCAGCATGACCCTCGGGAAAAATTAACACTGAGGTATTTTCTTCAACCAGTGCCGCAGTTAGTTTTCGCACGGCCGTATGACCATCAACGGCCATGTGACCAGAAGTGTTATTTTCAATTTTTAGCGCATCATAATCATCACGAATTACATCAATCACACCCATGCGCGGGAACCAAACATTAAACGGAAAAATTTGCATTTTAGCTGGCGCACTTAACCCAATTAAATTCGGCCCCAAAATTGAGTAATAAAAAAAGCCATCAATAATGGTTGGGTGATTTGACGCGTAAATATATGGCCCGTTTTTTGGATCAGGAAACTCACCAATTTTGTGCAGTTTTAAACCTAGCAGTGAAAAAATAAAATGATTCAAAATTTTTCCTGATTGGCGCCAAAATAACATTCGTTTTTTTCTGGGAACAAATTTTTCAACTACCAATAAAATTGGAAATAACAAAATATGTCCACCCACAAATAGTAGACGCATGACCACTCCTAGTATTTTTTGCACGACAGGCTGGTCTAACAGGCGAGCCATAAAACTAATGGGCTAATTATATCACACCTGCCCCAAAATTGGACTAGTCCACAGCCTTTCTTAAGGAAAAGTAGGAAAAATATGATTTTTACATTGACAAAAACATACTTTTTTGCTAAGCTTAGAGCAAATTCCGCACGGTGCGGAGTTTTTCGTGTGCCAAACTCTGGGGAGAGTCATGGAAAACACCAGGGCCTCGAAGACCGAAGCCTGGCTGAACGTTTGCCTAAAAAACGTTGTGATCTTCCTGAGCTTCCTGGAGGGAAACGGGCTTAACCCCGAACCCCTCTGGACGGCCATTCGACTCGCGATCAGCGAGTCGGTCGATTGGCTCGGAAGCCGCTACGAACACCTGTCGAGCACCTGGGTAAGTCTATACGACTACCAGGTCCTCGAGAACACGCTCGTCGACATCATGGGGCACCCGGCCTGGCTGACCATAGCTGGTCGTTACTCTCGCAAGAAATCCTTCGAGAGCAAGGCGCTCCAGTTTTTCCTCAAGTACTTCATCCGGTTTATCACCAGCCCTCGCGTGGGTGTGTGGCAAATCGCTAAGGCAACCAGTGGGTTCAACCACAACAAGACGTTCACCTTCGTGGTGGACGAGTGGAACCACTGCATACTCCGGATGGAATACCTGACGGGACCCAACGGCGAGCAATACACAGTTGCGGACGACATTCGTTCCGTCCTCAACTACATCAGAGGTCTGATGGAAGCTGTCCCAACAATCTGGGCTTGGCAAGATGAAGATGATGAGGCTATTAAACCTTTCATCAACGTCACGGCCGAACAGATAACGGACCGAGATCTTCTCAAGACCGTGGGGAAGGTTCGCTACCTGACCATCAACGTCACGGCTGAACAGATCCTCGCGAAAGAGCTTCCGAGCGCCACGGTCGAGTACCGTGACAGCGTCCTCTACATCGACGGGGAAAAGTACGGCTATGTGGTTTACCTGAGCCGTGACCCCAAAACGGATCAGTTTCACGGGGACTGGGACTACAACCCGACCCCTGGATCTATTCCGGCCATCTACATCGAGCGCGAGCTCAGCACCCAGTGTAAGAAGACTGGCCACTGGCTCCCGCTCATTCGCCCCGGAGAAATCCTCCGGTACAACAAGGAAATTCCCACTCTCATCTTCATGGCCTGGTACAGCAACCTGTTCCTGCGCCTGGGTGATTGGGTCATGAAAAAACTACAACCCATCGAAAAGGGCCTTCAATCTGAAGCACGCGCGGCCCTGGCCGAGATGCGTGAGCGGTTCGAACGCCGCGAACGCCTCAAGTACCAGGAAAGCGTAGAGCGAAAGATGCCTACCAAGGCCATCGCTCAGGCCCTCGTGAACGGGACTTTCCAGCCTTTTGAGGCTGAAACTCTCGTCATGAATTTCGACGTCGCCGGCTCGCGCGTGATCGCCAAGCGTCACAGGGTGTCACGCCGCGAAGCCACTGCCATGGTTCGGAAGCTGGTCAACGAGATCATCAAGTTCCTCAAGGGGAACGGCTTCTGGATCTACAAAAGCGAAGGTGATGGCTGCATCGTCGTGTACTCGGAGTGGGATCGGCTCCCTGATGAGCCCAAGCCCCACGAGAACATGCACGAAGCTGCACTCACCATGATCAACTGCGCCCTCGAGATGCACAACATCGCGAAGCGTCACGGACTCGAGATTCGAGTCGGCATCACTGCCAGCTCACTCGAGTGGCACAACCAGACCAACGACGAAGAGAGCGATGATCGCGAGATCACGCTCGAAGGTGGGGGCCAAGCTCTCGATGAATGCGAAAGCTACCAGAGAATCGCGACCCGCAAGGAGAGCGGCGTCACGGCTGTCGGCCCTCAGGTCGTTCAGTACGTTCTCGGTAGCTCAAGCTACGAAGATACACTCACCAGTCCAGTGATCGGCCCCTTCCGCAACGAAGGAAAGTTCGAACACAAGTTCGGTGAGTTCATCGAAGCCTGGCATGTTCTGCGTCCGGTCACCCCGTTCGAGGGTGACACTGAGACGCCGGACAATGTCGTCCGTCTCCGTCCCGCCTCATAGCCGCGCACCCTCGGGTTCGCTGCGGCCTCCCGCTCTTTTTACTCGGTGCGTGCCCCCAACACGCGCCGAGATCCCATTAGCATTTAAAATTTGAATGTTGATGAAAATAAAAAACTCCCAGCTGGGAGTTTTTTATTTTTTCAATTAATCGGTAATCGTGCCCGAATCTGGATCAGGAATTACTTTCCAACTATCCCCGTCTTTTTGTAAGTATAATGTTCCTGAGCTAACACCATCAACTGACTCAAATGGCACGGCTGCCCGATCCCCAACCACAATTGTGGCTTCAATAAAAGCTTCACCACCATCCATCCCAGGAATTTGTTCAAACGCACTCTCAGCCACTTTGGCTAATTTTAATTGTTCGTCGTGTGACATTTCTGGCCAATGATTGCGGTACAAAAATACTTTGTCTGGCATGGTCAAATCTGAAACTGTACTAGTAACTGCGCGCCACTCAATGGCATCTTTTTCTGAATTATACATAATGTCAGCTGTCCCAGAATCATCACGGCTGCCAATCCACTCCACGCGCGCGGCATTAGCATTGCCTGACACAATTTTTCCGTGGAAGGTCCCATTATTTAACCGTGCGGCTGGCGCTTTAGGGAAACTCCAGACCATATTAAATTCACCTGCAACCGTGTCATCAACTTGATTAATACTTAAATCAATTCCTGATGAATAACCTTGTTTATCTTGTGAAAAATAATTCCAATTTCCAGTCAGAACATGTTCATCATTTTGACTAACATACGGAATTTGTTCTGGTGGTGGCGCGCAACACGCTATAAAATAATAATTATAAGTCCAATACGCACCAATTCCAATGAGGGCAACCACTAACACACTAATGCCCGCCAAATATTTTTTATTATTCATTTTCATAAAAATAGATTTACAGGTATTGTAACGCACTCGGGCGGAGAATACTAGACACAGTTTGTGCACATTTTATGCACGGTTTGATCACAAATATAAATAATTTGCGGTTGAAAAAGGTAAAATTTTTTGATACAATAACATTAATTCCCACTTCAAGGAGGGAAGAAATCAACCGCGCTAGGAGTCACCAGTGTACAAAAATGTTTGGCTCATGCTGAGCCTGTTCTTCGGTTTTCTGTGCACGAACTGCAGCGAGTTCACGCCTCTGCCGAGCCAGGCAGACGAGACCTCGCCCATCACCCTGCGATCTGACATCGCGGTCTACCCCGCACCCGACACGTCGGTCGACGAAGTTCAGCTCGCTGAGCGTGGCGGCTATGCCACCACCTTCACTGACCCTTACGGCTACCTGTGGACCATGACCTCGGCCGAGCACCTGTCTGACCAGGACTTTGCCATGGTCGGCGTGTTTCTGGCCAGCAAAACCGACAACGGTCATGACTTCTACTACGGCAAAGTTCGGACCTGGGAAATCCAGCCCGACTGTGTGGTGTACCTGGCCGCAACTGACAGCGACTTTCTCAGCCTGCGCCGCAACCAGGACCAGGGCCCGTGCCCGACCAGCGCTGGTTACGCGGCCTGGCTCCCCCAGGTGGAGCGCGTCAACCTGTCCGCTCCCCTGACCCAGCCCGAAGTTTGGGCTTATGGCGCTAACAACCACCAGGACAACCTGGTGCACGGATCGTTCCAGGGCATTGAAGCCTATGGCAATGATCCGTACGGCTGGCACTGCACTGACTTTCACCTGCTCAGTGATTGTTTGGCGTACGCCGGCATTCACCTGACTGGTGCCAAGTGGGACAGCGCCGAGTTCGTGAGCCGCTTTTTCATCACCCAGTACGACCACTCACCCATGTGGGAGGGGCCGGCGAAATACTGGTATGAGGAGGCACGCAACTACGGGCTGAAGCGCTTTCACAACTGTGGTTCGGTTCGGCCCGCAGTCGGTGACATGCTGGTGAGTAACGGTGGCAGCCACGGCCACGCCGCCATCATCCGCGCGGTCACTGACCACAGCGTGACCGTGATCCAGCAGAACTGGTTCGAGTCGGAAAACGACAACAACCTCACCCTGATCATGTCCACGGCCGGCAGCCAGTACTGCGTGGCTCGGTTTGGTAGTGGTTACGAAGTACAGGGGTGGCTGCGCCCCTGACCTGCCTGCCCGTCGGCATTGTAGACGGGCACCTCAAAAAATTAAGATAATTCTTGCTTTAATTCCTCAAGCAATTTTTTCGCGCTCTTAGAAATCTTTTTTGGTGTATCAACAATAATTTTAATGTATTGATCACCACGACGAGAACTGTTTAAATGTGGGACACCTAAATCGCGTAAGCGAATTTGTTGGTGTGATTGGGTTCCTTCTGGCACTTCAATTTTTTTCTTACCATCAAGTGTTTCAATTTCAATCACCGCACCAAGAGTGGCGTCAGGAAAACTAATATGGGCTTCCGTAAAAATATCATTACCATCACGAACTAAATGTTTATCTTCTTTAACATGCACCCGAATGTACAAATCACCAGCTTGGCCACCCTTACCAGGATATTCACCTTTTCCAACCAACCGAATTGTACCACCATCATCAATCCCAGCCGGAATTTTTACTTTGTACATTGACTCAGATTTAGTTCGGCCCTCGCCATGACAATGTTTACACTGTTTGTCTGGAATTTTTCCAGCCCCCTGACAACGCGGACACGTGGTCACAGTTTGCATGGCCCCTAAAATTGTTTGTTGTACGCGACGTACCTGACCCTGGCCTTTACACTCTGAACACTCAGTCATTTTTGTACCTGGTTCAGCGCCATTACCACTACAAACATCACACTGATTATTTTTAGTTAACCGAATTTCTTTTTCAATTCCAAACACTGCTTCGCGGAATTCTAATTGCACATCAACTTGGATATCATGTCCGCGTTTTGGCCCACTACGTCCGCCGCCACCAAAGCCAAAGGCTTCACCAAAAATATCACCAAAGCCGCCATTACCAAAATCAAAATTCATGCCCTGGAAACCACCAAAGCCACCTTGGAACGGATTACCGCCACCACCAAAACCACCGGCCTGTTCAAAATCAGACCCAAACTGATCGTATTGTTTGCGTTTCGTGTCATCACCTAATACTTGCCACGCTTCGTTGATTTCTTTGAACTTAGCTTCGTCACCACCTTTTTTATCAGGGTGATGTTGGTGCGCTAATTTGCGAAACGCTTTTTTAATCTCTTCAGTACTTGCGTTTTTATCAACTCCTAAAATTTTATAATAATCTTTTTGGGCCATAATTATAGTATTGTAGCAAACGCAAAGCTCTGTCGCTACTGACAGAGCCTCGGCGTTTAAACATTACTTTTGATCATTTACCACTTCACCTTCAATTGGACCATCTTCTTTTTTGTCAGTCGAACCAGTGTCGGTTGCACCAGTGGCTCCACCGGCTTGCTGAGCTTGTTGTTCTTGTTGGTACATCTTAGTACCAATCGCTTGACCAGCTGTCGACAATTCTTCAGAGGCTTTTTTCAGCGCTTCAATATCTTCACTGTCCTTAAGGGCTTTCACGGCTTCCAAAGCAGCCGTGACTTTTTGTTTTTCTTCGTCAGTTACGGCAATCTTTTTCTCTTCCACGTCTTTCATCATTTTTTCGGTAGTATACACCATGGTTTCCGCAATGTTGCGAGTTTCAATTAATTCACGTTTTTTGGCATCAGCTTCCGCATTGGCTTCGGCTTCTTTTTTCATGCGTTCAATTTCTTCTTTACTTAAACCAGATGACGCTTCAATGCGAATTGATTGTTCTTTGCCGGTACCTTTATCTTTCGCCGACACAGACAAAATACCATTGGCATCAATATCAAATTTTACTTCAATTTGTGGCACACCGCGTGGAGCTGGTGGCACGCCATCCAAGTGGAAGCGACCCAAATTTTTGTTATCAGCGGCCATTGGGCGTTCACCTTGCAAGACCACAATTTCCACACTTGGTTGATTGTCAGCCGCAGTGGAGAACACTTGTGATTTACTGGTTGGAATGGTGGTATTGCGATCAATAATTTTGGTCATTACCCCACCCATAGTTTCCAAACCAAGTGATAATGGGGTGACGTCCAAAAGTAAAATTTCTTTACCAAGATCACCTTGGAGTTGTCCGGCCTGAATACCCGCCCCCATCGCCACTACTTCGTCAGGGTTTACACTGGCGTTTGGTTTTTTACCAAAGAATTTTTCCACTTGTTGTTGTACTAGTGGCATACGAGTCATACCACCGACCATGATTACTTCATCAAGCTGGGCAGTAGAAAAACCTGAATCTTCCAAGGCTTTTTTAGTTGGACCAAGAGTTTTTTCCACCAAATCCATGACCAATTCTTCCAATTTAGCGCGAGACAATTTGAGGTTTAAGTGTTTTGGACCTTCAGCGCCAGCCGTAATAAATGGTTCATTAATTTCCACTTCTACGGTTGAAGACAATTCAATTTTGGCTTTTTCCGCCGCGTCTTTTACGCGTTGCAATGATAAGGCGTCTTTACTGAGATCAATGCCTTCGGCTTTTTTAAATTCATCAATAATCCAGTTAATGATGCGTTGGTCAAAGTCATCACCACCAAGATGTGTGTCACCATTGGTCGCTTTGACTTCTACGGTTGAGTGGCCACCTTCTTCATCCAAATCATGACCAATTTCCAAAATGGAAATATCAAAGGTACCACCACCCAAATCGTACACTGCAATTTTTTGGTCTTTGGCCTTATTAAAACCATAGGCAAAAGCGGCGGCAGTTGGTTCGTTGATAATGCGGCGTACTTTGAGGCCAGCAATTTCACCCGCGTCTTTAGTGGCTTGGCGCTGTGAATCATCAAAGTAAGCCGGCACAGTAATCACCGCTTCTTCAATTTTTTCGCCGAGTTTTGCTTCCGCATCTTCTTTTAATTTGCGGAGAACCATGGCCGAAATTTCTGGTGGAGAATAGGTCTTATCCCCCATTTTTACTTTTGGACGATCACCATCAGCCACAATTTCAAATGGTGAATGTTTTTGCATGTTAGCAACTTCAGCGTCACTGTAGCGCCGGCCAATCAAACGCTTAATTGAACTAAGTGTGTTTTTTGGATTGGTCACAGCCTGACGTTTAGCGAGTTGACCCACTAAAATTTCCCCAGTTTTGCTCATGGCAATCACTGATGGCGTAGTGCGGTGCCCTTCTTTATTTTCTAAAACTTTTGGCTGACCACCTTCAATAATGGCCATGCAAGAGTTGGTTGTTCCTAGGTCGATTCCGAGAATTTTTGACATATTAATAATAATTATTTTTTATCCTTTTTAATAACATTTACGGTAATCTTTTTCGCTTTTGGTTCGGCTAATTTTGGACAAGTAATTTTCAAAACTCCGTCTTCAAATTCTGCCACCACTTCATCTTCTTTGACCGCACTTGGCAACGCCACTTGACGAAAGAACGAGCCGCTCCGCACTTCTTTGCGGTAATAATTTTTATCATCCATTTCATGTTCTTTTTTACTTTCACCACGCACAGTCACGATGCCGTTTTCCACACTTACCTCAACATTGGCTGGATTAATTCCTGGCAGTGGCGCTTCAACTACAAGTGCGCTCGCAGTTTCGTATAAATCCAGCGCCGGTGCAAAACCTTGGCCCACAGGCATGAGGCCATTACTTTGAAAATTTTTCATCATTTGTTCCATTTCTTGGAACGGGTCAAAACCCTGATACCGAGTGAGAGACATATGAATAAAAGTTAAAAAGTCAAATTAATTATTCCGCCTTTTTGGCCACCACCACTTTAGCCACCTGCACCACTTTACCCTTCATGGTATAGCCCGGTGTAATTTCACGAATAATACTGTGTTCTGGCGCCTGGCTCACTTCTTCCACCATGGATTCATGAAGGGTTGGATCAAACATTTCACCCACAGTTTTAATTTCTTCCACTTGGTGCGCTTTCAAAATTCCCGCAAATTGCTGCATAATAAATTCCACCCCGCGCTTCCAATTGAGCCACGCTTTTCCACTATCACCTTCTAATTCTGGTGGCGTAAATTCCATGGCCTTTTTAAAATTGTTATACACGGGAATAAATTCTTCCAAAATTCGCACTTCGCTCCACGCCGCCCAATCTTTTTTTTGCTCTTCAACTTCGCGTTTCAAATTTTGGTAATCAGCTTGCGCGCGTTGCCAACCAGCTTTATAATCTTCATTGGCAGTTTTATTTACAAAAAATTCTTTAATCAATTGACGCGTCCGCGGCTCAACAGTTTCATCATTTGCCATCTCAACTGGTTTTTTCCAAACCAATTCAGTTGCCTCAATACCATCAAGTTTTTCCACTGAACCACTCACTACTTGCGCGCGCACCTGCGTGCCCACAAAATGAGCCTTGGTTGTGAATTCCTCTGGTTCAACCATATTAATTACAGTTACTAACTCTACTTTTTCCACATCTAAACCAGTTTCTTCTTTGGCTTCGCGGACAGCCGCATCAGCCCAAGTTTCACCATACTCAATGTGTCCACCTGGTGGCACTAGAAGCCCACCCCATTTTGGTGACCGAATAAAACCCATTTCCCCATTTTCATTGAAAATATAAACACCAACAGTGGCGCGCGGTCGTTTAATTTCTACATTTTGTTCATCTGCCATATTAAAAAATTGTTTGTAAAAATTCAGCCGCACCAATGGCTTTTTTGTAATCAAAGCGGAGCGGACCCATCACGTTAATAATAATATCTTGTGGTAAACGCGCTGATACCAAACTTAAATGTGGCCCGAGCGGATTCTCTGAGCCAATAAAAATTTGCGGCGCACCAGCCACTACTTTTTCAAATAAATCACCCACTAATTCCTCTGCCTGATCAAACATTTCTGAGGCATTCAAAGTGTACTCAGTATTTTTAAATTCTGGTTGCGAAAATAATTCTGAGAGACCCGTGTAATACACGCGCTCAGTTCCAAACGCCACAATCACGGCCGCATGCACTTCTTCGGCCACCGCTTTACTCACAGATTTTACTGCCTCATCACCCGTTAATTTTTTTCTGGCTTCAGTTAAAGTTTCCGCGGCTTTTTTGGAAAAAACTGACTCACCCATTAATTTTTCTACGTACAGACGGTACCCAATTTCTGTGGGAATCCGGCCAGCTGAAGTGTGTGGTTGCACCAAAAAACCCGCTTCTTCCAAGAAGCGCATTTCATTCCGCACCGTGGCGTCGCTCAGGTCAAGCGCAAATTCAGATACCAAAAATTTAGACCCCACTGGTTCAGCAGTCTTAATATAGCTTTCAATAATGAGTTTGAGGAGATTGGCTTGGCGGGCTTCCATAATACTCAGTCTAGTAGAGTGCTAGCACTCTCGCTCCTTGAGTGATAATATATCAGCCCTTTTACCAGGTGTCAAGGAGTAGGCAGATTTCCGTTTTCAATGATCATCTTAAGGATTTTAACATACCCGACAATAGTGGCCATAGATGCATCCTGGATCAGTGAACACATAGTCCGACAGAGTTCTCTTTCAATCAAAGGTACTTGTTTTAAGCCTGTCCCCGAAAGCAGCACACAGCGTGCCCGTGCATCAGTCGTGGCTTCAAGTCTAACCCAGCCACGCTTAATTAAACTATTCACCATTCTAGTGATAAACGGTGCTGAAACACCCATTCGCTCAGCCGTTGCACGCAAAGTTAAACCATCAGGGTTATCAAAGAGTAGTCCCAAAAAAGACCACTCCACTGGAGTGATCTTAAATTTTGCCAAATAAAGTTGATTATAATGATTCAAAACCCTTGAGGCTTTGGCCTGAAGCAGTCCAATACTGTAGGTAGTGAGCATCTTGCGCGTAACCCGATGCTTGCGCGCGAGCAAGGTCATATTATTCAGCCGCTTTTACTTTGGCCATGCCAGTGATATCTGACACATCAGACAAAAGGACATTTTCCACATATATTCCGCGTGGGTAAAAGATCCGTTCCAATTCATTTTTGAGTTCAAGTTCCACGTCATCGCGCTTTGCCCCAATCACATCCCCGGCCTCAAATCGACTCACCACCATCCGGATCCGGCTCCGCACAGTTGGTCGAATAATTTTAGCCACAAAATCTTCACCAATCGTTTGCCAAATGTGTGGAATTTGGTGGACATCTAAGCGAAGCAACAAGGTACCCTCAACCGCTACTTTTTTACCATCACCGGTTGCGCCGGCAATTGGAATATCGCCCATGGCCTTTTCATTAGTCGCATTAAATTCCCGGGAAATACTGTATTCCAATGTTTGGACATTAAAAAGTTTAGCTTTTTGCCAAAATGGAATTTTAAAATGAAGCCCTGGCATGAGTACTTTTTTCAGCACCCCACGGCCTAGGTCATAGACACACGCTACATATCCTGGTGGCACATAAATGAAAAAGCCTTTTAAGACGTCTTCAACGACGAACGAATACATTAATTTATCCAGTGAATCAGCCATAAAACTTAGTGAGCAGCCTTTTTAGGAGTAAAAATCAGCTGTAAAATCTGGTGTACTATAAACGAAAACGCCATGGAGGTCAAAATAAACAGTGATTTAACCGTGGGTAGCCACCATAAAAACAGAAAGACAAAGGCTGGAAAAGCAATAAAATAAGCCAAATCTCCACTCGCCGCGGCCTTACCCTTGAAGCTAAAAAAAATCTCAGCCATCAGCCACACCATAACCAGGCCAGGCAAAATCAGGTCATGGGTCTTGGCTAAATCTAAACCTAGGAAAATCGTGTTAATCCGGCCTGGAAAATCCACGTTTGAATATAAAATTTTGAGAATTTTGTCGCCCGTAATCCCACGTAAGAACACCTGGTACAAAAGCAAAAAAACCAGCACCTGCACTCCAATTGAAACCATTCGGGCCCACGGGTACACTTTGCGCTTTTTCAAAATTTTGCGAATTTCTTGTTTGCGCAGCACTGGATCGCGCTTATAAAGTTCTTCAGCTTTTTTAATTTCTTCTTCTAATTCCAAATTTTTGGCTTTGCCTTTTTCCGTTACAATGGTAAATGGCAACAGCGCAATCCGCAAAATAATGGTCAAATAAATAATAGCCGCACCTAAATTTTGGTTGGTCCAATTATTGTAAATCCAAATTAAGAAATTAAAAACTGGTTGATAGAGAAAGTCGTGCCAGAAGGTTGCGAACATATATAATAAGTATACTGCGAAGATTAATGAAATACAACCTAACGCCGTTCCCACTCCTCTACTCCCGCCAAATATTCACCTTTAATTTTTTCAAATAATTCGCGCGCCGCTGCATATTCATTAGGAATCACTCCGTCCAGAATTGCTTCTTCCAGTGCACTTTTAATTTTCCCTACGGTTGGTCCAGGTTTTAAACCACACAGTTCCATAATTTCTTCACCACGCACTGGTGATTGAAACGCGCGCAATTTATCTTTTTCAATCACTTCCGCAATCCGTGCTTCCAGGACATCATAATTTTTCAAGCGGCGCGCTTTTTTATTTGGATTTCCAGTGGTAATATCCGCGCGGCACAAAATTAACAGATCTTCCAAATCATCACCCGCATTCACAATCAATCGGCGCACTGGCGCATCAGTTACACCGTCATCAGTAATCGCAATTGGGTACAAGTGCCAGCGTACCAGTTTAGCCACATAATCAGTGTCAGCTTTAGAAAAGCGCAACCGACGACCAATATCTTTGGCCATTTTTTTACCCAAATGTTCGTGCATGTCAAAAGTCCAACCACGACCCGGGATAAATTGCTTAGTGTTAGGTTTAGCAATATCGTGCACCAAACCAGCGTAGCGCAAAAGTGGTTTAGGACTTTGTTCCGCAATGTTATCTACTACTTTAAATGAGTGTGACAAATTATCTTTGTGTTGGAACCCATACACGTCCTCCACCCCTTCTAGCGCAGAAATTTCTGGCATGAACTGATCAAACAATTTAGTTTCGTGCAGCACATAGAGCCCGATCGATGGTACTGCCGTGGCCATTAATTTCATGAGTTCTTCTTGGATCCGTTCCGCTGAAATAATTTTTAACCGCGACGCATTTTGTTTCAGGGCTTCGTACGTATTATGTTCAATTGCAAAATTTAATTGCGCCGCAAACCGCGCGGCGCGGAGCATGCGCAGTGGATCTTCGGAAAAAGTAATATTTGGTTCTAGTGGGGTGCGCAAAATCTTATTCTTCAGGTCAATTAAACCATGAAATGGATCAATAATTTCCGCACTCAAACCATTGACCATAACTTCACGCGCCATGGCATTCACCGTAAAATCGCGGCGCTCTAAATCTTCCGCGAGTGTGGTAGCCACTACAATTGGCTTCCGTGAATTTGGCTGATAGGCTTCACGGCGCGCACCAGCAAACTCAATTTCTTTAATTCCCGTTTGATCTGTAAACACAAACCGGGCCGTATCAAAATCTGGAAACTCCACCAAAGTCCCAACTTTATTAGGGTCAGTGTCATCAATTGGTTCCAAAGTTCCATTTAATTTAAGGGTAAACGCGCGCGCAAAATCTAAACCACTGCCAGCCACCACAAAATCAATATCCTTTTTAGGCGCGCCCGGATTTAACAATTCGTCACGTACATAACCACCAACTGCAAAAATTTTTACCTCAATTTCTGACGCGATCGCAAAAACATTTTTAAAAATTTGTGTTTCCAGCATATTACACCAGTAAAACCAAAATCAAAATTCCAATTATCACGCGGTATATTACAAACGGCATAAAGCTCCAGCGTTGCACAATTTTCAAAACTGAAAAAATAGCAATTAAACCACACAAAAACGCGCTCACAAAACCAATTGCAAGACTACTGATCGTAATTCCGCTCAAACCAATTTTAGACAATTCGTATACGGCATTAGCCCCAGCCAGAGCTGTGATTGGCACACTCATTAAGAAAGAAATTTCAGCAGCAGTCGCGCGTTTTAAGCCCGAAAATAAACCTGCAGTCATAGTAATCCCAGACCGGGAAGTGCCCGAAAATAAAGCCAAAATTTGCGCCAAGCTCATGACCACAATTGAACGCACGGTTTGTTTTTCCGTTAATTCAGTTTGTTTTTGGCGCGTATACCAATCAGCCGCACCTAAAACCAAACCCCAGACAATTAAATTAATCGCCACCACGCGCGCATTACGATCATTAGATTTTAAAAATAAACCAACGGCCGCGGCTGGCACACAACTAAGTGCAATTGCCCAGGCCAAGGTTCGTTCTTTGGCCGTTTCCGTTCCACGTGAAAAAGCGGATTTAAGTAGATTCCACAGTTTAACGCGGAAATAAATGACCACGGCAGCTAAGGTTCCCAGGTGCATCACTAGGTCAAAGGCCACGCCTTGATCAGCCCAACCTAAAAATTTAGGAATAAAAATCAGGTGCCCAGATGAGGACACTGGTAAAAACTCAGTAAGGCCCTGCACTAGGCCCAAAATAGCGGCTTGAAAACCAGTCATATTGCTAATAATTTAGCATAAACAAGCTAAAAAATCAAGGATTTTAGTTGTCAAAATTTTCCAAATCTGCTAAAAAGTAAGGGCTGTCTGGCCTGCCTGAGAGGTGAAGAATGAACATTCTGATCGTCGGAGAATTCTCCGACAGAGACAACCTGGTTCGCGCACTTCAGAACCACTACCACTTTGTGGTTACAGTCACGAACGCTGAGTCCGGCTTCTCGCTCCTCGACAACAACGAGATCACATTCGCACTCATCTTCGCTGCCCAGGGTAACTGTGGCATGTGGATGGGGACAACCATGCTCAAAGGGCTCAAAGAGCGCAAGCTCAACACCGCTCTCGTCTTCATCGTAGAGGGTCACGACGACTCTCTCGAACTCTGGAAACTTCAGTTGAAGCTCCAGGCTGAGCGAGCACGTGTGCTGACCATGCACCCGCCGTTTTTTCTGAGCTTCGTCGCTGACCAACTCGGATCGGTCAGCATCAACGTCTTCGAGGTCAACTAGCAGGGCGGCCAGACAGCACGCCCCCCCCAAAAAAAAATTAAAAACTCCCTACTATTAATTTGGTTAGGGAGTTTTTTAATAGTGTTGTTGGCGGGGCCCGGAAAATCCGGGCGCCCGCGTTCAGCCGAGCCACTCGTGCAGCGGTCGACCCTCTTCGTCGAGGGCTCCGTCTGCCGTGTAGCGCGGCTGCTCGACTTCGCTCGCCTTTTCAGGCTCAGGGGTCTCAGTGAGATGCGACTCGTCGTCGCGCGGCGTGTTGTTCGAGTCCATCGAATCCTCCCGCCCTACTGGGCAAACTCGTTACTCAGCCGAACTATCTCGGTCCAACGCCCCTGCGTTAGGCCGATACATATTTTGCTGAAACAAAAACCCCGCTGATCGCGGGGCTTGTTAGGGTTTGAAGAAATTTACACCTTAATAAAACCACCGCGCGCGGAAGTAATAATGAGGCTAAGAATGAGATGTTTGTTGTTCATATACACAATGTAACAAATTAAACTTTTTCTTCAAATTCTGGTGTGGATAATTAAACGGCTGATTTTAATTGCTCAGCCAAGTTAGTTTCTTCCCAAGGCACCCCAGCGCGACCAAAGTGTCCGTAGGCCGCAGTTTGGCGGTAGATTGGACGCTTCAAATTAAAGTGTTCAATAATTTTACCTGGGCGGAAGTCAAATGTTTTGAGAACAGCGGCAATTAATTTTTCATCACTCACCGAACCAGTCCCAAATGTATTTACATTGACACTAGTTGGTTCAGCGCGACCAATTACATAAGAAACTTGGACTTCACATTTCTCAGCCAGACCTGCAGCCACAATATTTTTGGCCACATAACGCGCCATGTAGGCACCAGAACGATCAACTTTCGATGGATCTTTTCCAGAAAAACAACCACCACCATGACGACCCATACCACCGTAAGTGTCCACAATAATTTTACGACCTGTGAGACCAGTGTCACCGTGTGGACCGCCAATCACAAACCGACCAGTCATGTTAATGAAAAATTGAGTGTTCGCATCAATGTATTCTGCGCACACGGGTTTAATTACTTGTTCCAAAACATCAGCCCGCACTTGTTCCAAACTAATTTCTGGGTGATGTTGCGCGGCCACTACTACGTTTTCTAAACGCGTTGGTTTTCCGTCCACATATTCCACAGCCACTTGAGTTTTTCCATCTGGACGAAGATATGGAATCACACCATTTTTACGCACTTCTGCGAGCCGACGCGCTAATTTATGCGCCAGTGAAATTGGCAGTGGCATAAGTTCTGGAGTTTCAGTACAAGCATATCCAAACATTAAACCTTGATCGCCAGCTCCTTGTTCTTCGGCTTTCACTTGATCAACCCCCTGCGCAATATCAGGTGATTGTTCATGAATCGCCGCGAGCACACCAGCGTGTTCCGCATCAATCCCATAATCTGGATTAGTGTAGCCAATTCCTTCAATCACCTCGCGGGTAATCTTTTGCACATCGACATAACCACGCGTGGTCACTTCCCCACCAACAATCACGAGACCAGTTGTGGTAAATGATTCCACGGCCACGCGTGAATCAGGGTCTTGGGCCAAAAGCGCATCAAGTACAGCGTCAGAAATTTGATCGCAAATTTTATCTGGATGACCTTCGGTCACAGACTCTGAAGTAAAAATGAATTTTTCAGACATATCCCAATTGGGACTGGAGATGGATGGCTCCGAGTGGCGAAGCGCGGACATTGTCGAGTAGTAATCCGCGGCAAACTTGCTGAGGATAAGACCAACCGACAACGAACACCATTTCTTTAAATTAATAGTGGTAGCCTAACAAAAAACCAGTCTTCTGGCAAGGGTTGCTTTTACTGACTTTTTGTGATATATAAGTCTGGTTCCCCAACCACCAGGAGTGTCAATGATCAGGGTAGAAGATTTCGTTCAGTACATCCTGGCCACCATGCCGGCTTCGCCGAGTAGGGCCAGATTTACAGCCAGGCTGATGAACACCGTCGGCCTGATCAGGTTCAACGGAAAAAACCCTGTGGAGGACAACCAGGTTTCATGGGTCTTCTGCTACGATGATCCGGCAATCGCAAAGTTCAAAGGATGGTTGCAAGAACACTTGATCGACCGACTGGACCAGGTCAGGTGTCAGCAGCTACTAGCCTGTCTCAGCCACGAAGCAGACTCGAGCTCAACTCGAAACCTGATTGGGATGATTAACACCGATCTCACTTACCAGTACACTGGCCTGCTCGCTACACATGTTCGGCAGTTTGGCAAAGTGAACGGCGTGATCATCTCTGAGCACTTTAAGTTCGAGTGGTAGCGCCACGGAACACCAACAGTCCCTGACTTGGAGGCGTCGGGGGTCAAAAAAAGTCTCTCTCAATTTTGAGGGAGACTTTTTTATTTAAAATTATTGCAAATTATTTTTCACGGTGTCCCAATAACGCGCATCACCTTTGACTTCTTTCATAAAATACCACCACTCTGCGCCCCACAAATATGTCCGCGGCATGCCAATGTGTTTAACCAAATCCAAATGTTTTTGCAAACGCGCTGGATTCATGGTTTTTTCTGATTCTTCAGCTGGTGTATCTAGCGGCCCACTACCCGCAAACCAGGGCTCAGCCTGTAATTCCGCCACAAACATTTCACTAAACGGTCGACGAAAAACCATTCCTTTCACGCGGTAAAAACTCGCTGGCACCCAATCATAATTAAAGTGCCACCCCATTGGCCCTGCCACCGTGCGGTACAATGTTGTCCCAAATAAATCACCCGCGCGCATGGCCCGCCGCCAAGTACTCAGCTCACCACTATCAGTCACTAAAATTTTATGATCTGGATCAAGTCCACGCACAGTGGCAATTTCTTTGGACACTAAATTTGGATTAAAATTATGACAAACCCCAAAATCAAACGGAATATATGGTTCATTTTCTACTTGCCAAAATTCTAGAGCCGGATGTTTTTTATAATGCTCAACGGTTGTGGTTAAATATTTTAACACGGCCTCATCTTTATTTTCAGCTGCGTCAAACCAGGCTGGAAAATAACACTCTGGCCAGCGGGGTACTTTTTGTCCAATCGCCAAAAGGACTTTTACATTATTTTTTTGGGCTTCATTTAATAAAAAATCGGTGGTGGAAAAATCAAATTTACCTGGTTCAGCTTCTACTTCATTCCACTGCACATTTACCCGCACAAACTTTGGCTTAAGGTCAGTTAAAATGGCAGTGTAAGTTTTTTTCCAATCTAGGCCCAATTCTGTCGCGTAACTTTTACTAAAACTTACTCCGTATTCCACTGGATACTCATGACGATTCAAAACCCACAGCGCCCCGTAGCCAAGGGCAATCACTAGTAAAATCGCCAGCAAAATATTTCGAATCATATTACACAACTAAATAAAGCCCAATTACAATTAAAACCAGGCCAGCAATTTGCGCCGTGGTTTGTAAGGGTGAAAATTTTTCTTTTAAAAATTTAGAATTATGTTTAGACATAAACACAATCACGGCAAACATTAGCGCATACTGAAGGCCAGACAAAGCGTTCACCACTGTTACGCTACTCAGTGAAATGGCATATTGAGTAAAAAGTACTGAAACTACACCCATCACTTTATCTAGAATTACTAATCCAGCTGGATTTTTTTTCGCCACTTTCTTCTTAGGTGTATGCAAGGCCTTACTAAGACTTGGGACTAGAAGAAGCAGTAGACCAAAAATTCCAGTGGTAAAACGAGCTCCAGCTAGGCTGGAGATAAAATCAAAGTGATCATACAAGTATTTGACACTAAGGTGCGAAATTGCAAATAGGATCGCGGAAACCATCCCTAAAAAATACCACGGCCACCGACTAGTTTCGCGTTTATTTTTTTGCTCCACTGCCAAAAATAAGGACGCTAAACCTAAACAAATAATGCCAATTAATTGTCGGTTAGTGAAAGTTTCATTCAACCAAAAATGCGCGCCTGCAAAAATAGCAATCGTAATCACTGCCCCAATAAATGGATCCATGTGGCTAGCTGCACTTTTACTCACTGCCACAAACATTGTGTGCATGGCCAAACCAAACGTAAATCCAGACACAAAAGCCCAAAACCAGTACACAGAGCTATGTTCAAGTGGAATGAATAACCAAACTAGTCCAATTGCGAGCAAAAAAATGGTTGAGTAAAAAGTATAAACAATGGGTTTTTGCACTTCTTGCGCTAAAATGTGTTTATCAAGAATAAACACGGCTGCGAGTAGAATATACCCAAGAATCGCCAAAATTAACCACATACTACAGTAATTTTTGAATAGCATACGCCCCCTGGCGCGGCGCGTCTAGAGCGTGTCTCGCGGCGGTAGCAAATGTATGATCATTCACCCACTCAAACAACCATTCGGCGGTAAATTTTGGATCTTTTTGATCAAGTCCAGCTCCAATCCCAAGCAGCCACTCCCGGTTAAACTCTTCTTGCGAACCAACCGTTGGGGCCATCACAATTGGCAGCCCAAGACCAGCGTAAAAAGATAATTCACTCGGTTTGGTCCACAAAATATCAGTGGTCAGTAGGGCTTCATTAAAAATTTTAAAATACTCGGCTTTTTCTAAGGCGTAAATAATTTGAATATTTCCCTGATGTTTTGGCTTGATGTGCATTTTATTAACCGCTTTGGTGTAAAAATCATACACATCAGCGCGACTCCCAGCCACTAAATTTAAATTAACCTCGCCACGGTCAATTTTACTGTGCAAACTATTTAAAATTTCAACCCCCAAATCACGTTGTGCTCCCGCCCCACCTACACAAAAAGTAATTGTCAGGGGTGATTTTTTATTCTTTTCCAAATGTTTTAATCGATTCTGCACACTTCTTTTAAGCACGTTTTCGTGGGCGCCAATATTTTCTTCTGGCAATGGAAAACCAGTAATAAAAATTTTCTCTGCCCGCACGCCATAACGACGTAAACGATCTTTCACGCGCTGGCTTGGAACCAAAAAATTAATCCGACTACTACCCGCCTTGAGCGGTGCCCAAGCTCGACTCACATCGGCATCGCAGCAGAGCAAATAAATTTCACCTTTATAATCATGTTCTTCCGCAAAATACGCGGGAATAAAAAACGAAGTGATCAAGGGCAAAGGATTTTTATTCAGGGTTTCAATTAAATGTTTTCCCCACCCGCGCCGAATGCCAGCGTAAATTGAGCGGAGCTGCAAAGTTGGCCGCGACTGATCGCGCTTTGGATAAAATGGTTCAATGCGCTGAAAATAATCCATCATTTTAAAAATCCGCCGTCCAATTATGGGCACAGTGGTAAACCGCGAAACAAATTCGTATAATTTTTGACTGCCATCCCAGCGTTCTTTATCTTTTTTAGGAATACCCAAATAGTTGTTAGCATTAATAACTTTTCCCAACTTAGTTTTATCAGACGCCAGTGGCGCGGCTAAATGACGCAGTGGATACACCGCGCGTTGATGACCATAACCCATATCTACGGCCACAATATACGCGCGTTTGGCGCGTGACCGAGTTGAAGATTTTTTAACAGGCATACATCGTATATTATACCATATTTTGCCTAATCAGATTGGCCACATTGACTCCACTCGAAACTGCGGTTTCCATAGAAGGCGCACCCAAATAGTCACCAGCAAAATAAATATTATTTTTACCCTGCTCTGAACGCACCTCCTTAACAAAGGCAGTGGTTGCAATCGGCATAGTCGCTTTCCACTGGTGATTTGCCACTACTTTCCCTATCCCACAACCTGGCACAATTCTTTGTAACTCATTATTCAGTTGTTTAGTTAATTCTGATTCGGTTAGCGGCTGATTAGTAAGAACTTTATAATTAATAATGAGATAATTATCTGGCATTTTTCTTACCATGTGTTTAGCCCGGATTAATGAGGTGATACAAGCCCCACTTTTCTTTGGTGACACAAACAACGCTGACCAATCGGTATGATTGGGCAGTTTAACTGACTGAGGGAATTTCATGACCACGGCGTAAAAGTGGGTGTAATCAAAGGGTTTAGTTTTTATTACTGTTTTATATAAATCTCCTACTGGACACGCCAAGACTACGGCTGAGAAACTTTTGCGCACATCTTTTATTACCAAGTTCGTACGGCTGATTGTTTTTACTGGGGTGTTTAAATGTACATCACCACCATATTCAGTAATTTTTTGGGCCAAAAGATTGGCAAATATCTGATTATTACCTCCAAAAAAAGCACCTGTGCGTAGGTCACCCTTGGCCAATGTTTGAAAAACAAATGGAGCATAAAAAGCCATCTCATATTCACTCAGGGAGGCATAGCAATATCCCTGATTAACCGTATCAATGAATTCGGCTAATTGCCCATCAGCCACACGGTGAGTTTTTAAAAATTCACTAATTTTTTGGCCACCAAATGCCATCAAATCCGGAGTTCTAAAGTTTGGTTTTTGCGTCCGCCAGGCCTGTAACAGTCCTTTGCCTAATTTTAATTTTTCCAAAAGCGCAATTGATTTAGTGCTGTTATACAACTTACCAGTCGTTGTTTGATATACAATGTTTACTTTACCAATTTTCTGCAACTGGTTAGTCAGCCCCAGCTCGCTGATCAGTCGATGATACTGTGTGTACCACGGATAAATAATAAATCCGCCTAAATCCACTGATTGTTTATTCACGATTACACTTTTTACCCGGCCACCAACCCGCGCATCAGACTCAAATACTGTCACCTTAATTCCAGCCTTACTTAATTCATACGCGCACACTAAACCAGCTAAACCAGCGCCGACTATCGCCACTTCTTTTTTATCACTCACTTGTTTCATGTTAGACAAATAAAATTTTAATTAAACTGGCGATGATAAATAATTCGGAAAGGGAAATTTAACGCGAGATCACGCAGATTAACCAAAATAGCGGGCAGCGGCGAGTCCAGCCATGGCAGTCACCCCAGTTAAAAGCGCACCCCAAGCCATGTCAACCACGGTAACCATTAAACGCCAATCTTTTAGAGTCGCGTGATTAGTCAGGTCATACGTGGCGTAACAAATTAAACCTAAGAGTGCGCCTTGTACCAGAGCCTGCGCGAGTGACCCATTATTTTTACTAACTGGTAGCACCACAAATACCAGCACCCCAACCCCATACAGCAAATAAAAAATTCCGGCTGGTACAAAATTCGGGCTACTAGCCATCAAATGTCCTAAATACTTATCGTAAAATGGTTTCATGGTCGTGAGCCAAGCCGCATCCATGGCCAGCATAGTCACGTAAATAGTAGCGAGCGCAGAAAAAATTTGGGTCATAAAAAAATAATAATGCGGTCAGTATACCGCATTATTATTTAAATGAAAATTTAGTTTAGGCTGAGAGTGGACTAAGGCGCAGTTTCAGCCGATCTTCAATTTTGCGCACGGTGTGGCGTTCGTCTGGAGTCACAAATGAAACCGCCCGGCCACTTTTTCCCGCCCGACCAGTCCGGCCAGTGCGGTGAACATAGTCTTCGACTGTAGTTGGCAAATCATAATTCACCACAAGACCAATATCATTGACATCAATTCCGCGCGCCGCAATATCAGTCGCCACCATAACCCGGTATTGACCAGATTTAAAACCAGCTAGTGCGGCTTTACGTTGAGCTAGTGATTTATTAGCGTGTAGTTCAGTGGCTGTGTGACCAGCCTCGCGAATCGCGCGCGCAATTTTTTTCGCTCCGTGTTTAGTGCGAGAAAAAACTAACACTGTCCCTTTTTCTTGATTTAAAACTCGCTGCAAATCAGGTAATTTTTTACCCATTTGCGTTTGGAGTTGGTGATGTTCAATCGTTTTGTTAGTGGTGCCTTGTGGGGCGACTTCAATCCGTTTTGGATTTTTTAAATATTTATGAGCCAAGTCTAAAATTTCTTTAGGCATGGTCGCGGAGAAAAGCATAGTCTGGCGATCACTTGGGAGCGCGCCCATAATTTGCTTAATGTGCGGCGCAAACCCAATGTCAAACATGCGATCAGCTTCATCGAGCACGGCAATTTTAATATTTTTAAGAAGTTTTGGATTTTGACGCATGTGGTCAATGAGCCGACCAGGCGTTGCAACCATCACATGTGGTTGACGTCGTAATTGTTGGACTTGCTTAAACATGGACGCACCACCGATCATGGCAACTGTAATAATTTTGGCATCGCGACCAATCAGGTGCAAAGTTTCTTCAACTTGCAAAGCCAATTCGCGGGTTGGTAAAACCACGAGCGCTTGCCCGTCTTTAGGAAATTCGCGCGCCAAACGTTGGAGCATTGGCAATGAAAATGCCAAAGTCTTACCCGTTCCGGTTTGAGCAATTCCTAAAATGTCCCCGCCGGTTAAAGCTGGACCAATGGCCGCGGCCTGAATTGGCGTTGGCTGAGTAATGTTGTGCTTGTGGAGGCTTTGGACCAGCTTGTCAGCTACGCCTAAAGCGGCAAATCCACTTGCCTTGTGAGTGTCTGTCATAAAAAATAAGTGACCCGATTTCGTTCCGGCCACTTAAGTATGACACACGATCCGAGTCTTAGCGCCTGCCAGGGTTGGTCAGGCACGATGATGACCCATAAGTATACACCTTTTTAGGGCTTTTGTCAATGGTTTTGGCTAAAATTAGCGCTTTTTTGGCTATAATTAGCCCTTATTTTTTAGTAGATGGGCAAAGCTCTGGCGGATTTTAGTGATCTTTGGATCAATTACTACCTCGCAATACGGATTCTGGTCTTTGTTTTGGTTGTAGTAATTTTGGTGATAATCTTCAGCTTCGTAGAATTTTTGCAGTGGCTCAAGTTCAGTCACGATTATGTCTGAGTAAATTTTTTCCGCAGTTAATTTTTTAATGTAATTTTCCGCTGCTGTCTTCTGTTCTTCAGTAGTGTACAAAATTACTGACCGATACTGGGTCCCAACATCAGCACCCTGACGATTTTTAGTGGTTGGGTCATGAGCCGTAAAAAAGACTGCATACAGGTTTTCCAAAGTTATAACCGCCGGATCATACTCTACTTGCACAACTTCAGCGTGACCAGTTTTTTCGCTCGACACTGAGTAATAATTTGGATTATCATTTTCCCCACCAGCATAACCAGAGGTCACTTTGGTGACACCATTTAATAATTGGTATACGGCTTCAATGCACCAAAAACAACCACCACCAAAAACAATTTTTTCCGTCATATTATTTTTTTGGAACAAACCGCAGTGAAATTGAATTCACACAGTGCCGCGTATTTTTGGCTGTCATCCGTTCGCCTTCAAACACATGACCCAAGTGTCCGCCGCAATTATTACAAGTAATTTCCGTACGCAGACCATCAGCATCAGGGGTCCGTTTTACTGCACCAGGAATTTCTTGATCAAAACTTGGCCAACCACAACCAGAGTGAAATTTAGCATTTGATTCGTATAGTGGTGCATTGCATTGGCGACAGTGATAAGTGCCCTCAATCCAAAAATCATCGTATTCCCCTGTTCCTGGACGTTCTGTGCCTTTATCAATAATGACGCGTTTTTCTTCTTCAGTCAGTTCATTCAACTCCATATTATTTATATTGCGTAAACTGGTAATCATCGCCCAGGTCAGACGAGAATTTTTGGATCACACGCGTCACCTCAAAATCATAAATTAATTCGCCATCTTCGGTACAACTGCCACCATCTGGATCAGTTTTGACTTTGCTAGCCGCAGTCACATAACCTTCAACTTCCCACATGGTGGTACACTGAGTATTTTTAAAATCATTGGTACAGCCACGATTTTCAATATCATCACAGGTTGTACTACAAGTACGGGCGCTGGTGCCAACTGCGCCTAAATTACCTTTTAAATCTAAAAATGGACCATAACAGCCACCCGGAATAGTTGAGGCACAATATTGAGTTGGAGTTTCACAACCAAAACCATAAATGTGAGTCACTGGAATGCGCACCAAAGTTTTAGTTCCAGCCACATTAGCGCGGGCCAAGCTCCGGAACCATTCTTTGAGTCCACCATCAGCTTCAATTTCTTCCATGGTGAATTGGCGCGCGACGGCTAATTTTTTCTCGCTTGTTTCAACTGGTTTATCTTCAGTTTTGGCTGGTACGTTTTCAGTAGACACAGTGTCAGCCTTTGTTTCAGTTACAGTATTTTCAGTCTCGGTGTTTGACATTGGTTTTGCCGTACAACCAAAACCAAGAATAAGTAGGACTGAAGCGAGTAAGACTTTTTTCATAAGATAAATATTTCTTATACTGTATTACTTTTTGCCCTAAATGTCTACCTAAGGGCCATGACCAAGTGTGCCAAAGCTTTAGCCACTAAAGCCTGATGATTTGCCTGCCAAATCCACCGACTAGCACCTGACGGGTGTGGCAGTGGTATGACTGTGAGTGGCCGACTACACAGTCCATAGGCATTTACGGTAAATTTCTTTCCAATGACTGTATCCAGAGTAACGGTAAAATCGCCCAGGGCCACGCGGGCTGATAAAATTCCAATTGGCACAATAATATCAGGTTTTACTTTTTTAATTAAAGTTTGTAATTGTTTTTGACCAGTGATAATTTCTGCAGGATTCGGGGCTCGGTCCCCTGACCCACTTTTACTTTTCCCAGGGAAAAAATCTACGAGCGCACCAAAGAAAAAATTTTCCTGCTCTGCTTCAGATATTCCCGCTTCGCTAAACCATTTATATAGTCGGGTCCGACCAAACGGTCGATCCTGAATTTTTTGCGGCGGAGCTTGGCCAATAAATAAAACACGTTTCATATGGTTTATCATACCACTTCCCAGTTGATTTTAACCAATAAGTTGGGTATTATGGGCGCGTATGTCGACCCTGATACAAATTACTAATCTGAACAAATCATTCGGCCCACGAGTCATTTTTGATAGTGCCACAGTGACTATTGCTGAACGCCAAAAAATTGGCGTAATTGGCCGGAATGGCGCTGGAAAATCTACCCTCCTAAAAATTATTGTTGGTGACGAAGAATATAATTCGGGCGAGGTTTTAGTTCACGAACGCGCGCGACTGGGCTATTTAACCCAGCACGATCCGTATGACCCAGACGAAACCGTCATGGGATTTTTGCAGCGCGCCAGTAGCAAAGAAGATTGGGAATGTGCGAAAATGCTGAGCAAGTTTCAAATTGGGAAAGATTTGCACCAAACCCAAATCAAAACTTTGGCCGGTGGTTTTCAAATGCGGGTGAAATTAACCAGCATTTTGTTGCAAGATCCGAATTTACTGCTACTCGACGAGCCAACCAATTATTTGGATTTGTCCACGCAGTTATTATTGGAACAATTTCTACGCACCTACCGTGGTGGTTTTTTGGTGGTGTCACATGACCGCGAATTTTTGAAAAATACTTGCACTGAAACTTTAGAAGTTGATCAAGGTAAACTGGCAATTTTTCCGGGGCCCCTGGAAGATTATTTAGCTTACAAAGAAGGCCAACTAGAAATGGCAGAAAAATTTAATAAAAAAGTAGCCCGTGAGAAAAAACATTTACAAAGTTTTGTGGATCGGTTTCGATACCAGGCCAGTAAAGCCACTCAAGCGCAATCACGAATTAAACAAATTGCTCGGCTCAAAACCATTGATATTGTGCACCCCATGAGCACCGCGCGGATTATGATTCCGCGTGTGGACGAACGAAAAGGCGTGGCGCTTCATGCTTCAGATTTGGTGATTGGTTATCCAGATAAAACTATTGCGGAAAATATTAATTTGCAAATTGACCGCGGTGAACACGTGGCCATTGTGGGTGATAATGGTCAAGGTAAATCTACTTTTTTAAAAACAATTGCCGGGAGATTAGAAGCGCAGGGCGGTGTCTTTCGCTGGGGTCCACATATTTCCGTGGGTTATTATGCGCAGCATGTGGCCGCGAATTTAATTCCACACGAACAAGTGATTGATTATTTAAATCGCGTGGCTGATCCACATTTAAAAAGTGATGCGATTATGGCCATGGCCGGAAATTTTTTGTTTCGCGGTGATGACCTGAAAAAACCAATTTCAATTTTGAGTGGTGGTGAAAAAGCGCGCTTGGTTTTGGCCGGATTATTACTTGAGCAACATTCAGTGTTACTGCTCGACGAACCAACTAACCACCTCGATTTTGAAACCGTTGAGGCACTGGCTGCGGCGCTAGCGGAAAGCAACCGGACCATTATTTTTGTGAGTCACAACCGGACGTTTGTGAATGTGGTCGCTAGTTCAATTATTGAAGTTGGCGGTGGACACGTGCGGCGCTATCACCATAATTATGAAGAGTATGTGTATCATTTGGAGCAAGTGCTTGAGCCAGCTCGAGAAGTGCCTGCGACTGTACCGGTAAAAATTCCTGATACTGAACGCGCTGAATTGCGCCAAACCCTAAAACAACTTAAAAAAGATTTACAAGAAATTGAACATGAGTTGGCCGAGCTAGAACGCGACCGCCAAAAAATTCACAATTGGTTTCTCAAACATCCAGCCGAATTTTCGCGCGAAAAAATAGATGCGCTCCACGCCATTAAAGACGATCTAACCACAAAGGAAGAAGCTTGGCTTGAGCTTCAGGAGAAGATCTTCGCAATTGAGTCTCAGGTGTAAGCTCTGCTCAATTATTTTGGGTCAAAAATCGAAGGCTTAATTTTCTTACCACCCACGATATCAGCAATCCGCTTACCCCCGTAAATTGAGGGTAATATACCGACACCATTACAGCCCAAGTTATATAACAAAACCGGATTGCGCGGTTCTGGGCCAACCCGACGAATTCCATTTGGGGTATAACCCATGAGTCCATGCCAGCGAAATTTATATTTAATTTTCCCTTTTGGCGCTGGCGCATAGGTCCGGTGCAAAAATGCATCAATTTCTCGTTGCGCTTTTTTTGGATACAAGTGTTTATCACGAATATAATCGTTAGTATCTTCTAAATCAAACTCAGGCCCGCCAATACACACTAAATTTCTGGCTCGACCGCGCTCAATAAATGGTCGGCGCGTTAAATAAAAATAAGGATCAGTCACATACACACTTTCAACACCACGCGTTTCTGGAAAATAACTAATTGCAGTTGGCGGATCACCAGCTTTGGTAACATAACCAGCCATGTAGCCAACTCCGCCCCGCACCATCTGGTGAAAATTTTTATCAATTTCTGGGCCAGCTGTATTTACAATGGTAAATTTTTCAAAACCATTAGTGCACAGCACGACTTTTTTTGCGACCACTACGTGCTGATTAATAGTTAACAGGGCACTGTTTTCTCGTAAAATTACATGATCAACTGGCGCACTTTCCATTAAATTAAAACGATTTTTATATTTTTTTAATAAATATCCAGCCAATTCTTCGGTAAAACGTGCGCTGTTTAAACAACCCTTACGTTTTATTAAAGTGGCTTCAAACCGACGATCATTGGTTTGTAACAAATCTAAAATATCACGGTGACTAGCCAGAGTGTAAAATTTTCGATACTGACTCGGAATTTTCTCAATAAATGGCGCTGTGTCCGCAATTAACATTTTTTCGGTTTCACTATTCCCTAGGCTAACTAAACCACCTTTTTGCTGCCAGGCAATATCTTTTAAATGATACATCACTTCTTCAAAACCACGACAACCAGCATAACCAGGAAAAGACCAAAATTCGGTTTTGAGTTTGGCGTCTTTGTAAATTGCTTCAAGCAATTCCCACGCTGATTCAACTGAACGCTGTCCTTCGCAAGCTAATTTAGTTCCAAACTCTTTGGCAATTTCTGCAAACGGTCGATCAAAGTAACTCGCAATTTGGCCAGCATTGTGCCCAGTTGCTCCGTGCGCCACCCGGTGCGCTTCGAGCAAAATCACGCTATTCTTAGTATTTTTCAGCAAAAAATACGCAGTGGCCATACCCGCAATTCCACCACCGACAATCGCCACGGCTGCGTGCGCGTCATCAGTTAATTTTTTCTCTTTGCGTTTACGCTGTAGTTCGTACAGCCACGGCGAAGTATTACTTGGCATAAGGTGAGACAATAATTTTGTCCACCCGGCGGCCGTCCATATCAACCACTTCAAACGAGAAATTATTCCAAACTAATTTATCCCCGGCTTTTGGTGCGCGACCTAAATGCACTACCAGAAGTCCACCCATAGTGTAATAGTGCCCAGTTTCTTCACCAGCCCATGTGTCTAAATCAAAAATGCGTTTAAATTCTTCCAGTGGTAACATCCCATCAATTAACCACGAACCATCAGCGCGCTCTACGGCTTCGGGCTCACCAGAAAGTGAAATGTCGCCCACAATTGCCTCTAACACGTCATTAATTGTGACAAGCCCTTGTACCACACCGTGTTCATCAATAATCATGGCAATGTGGATACCAGTACGTTTAAACATTTCCACTACTTTTAAAATTGGCGTGCTTTCCACCACAAACAATGAATTGCGCAAAATACTCCGCACACTGCGCACACTTTTTTGTTCCATTTTTAACACCAAATAATCTTTCACATCCACCACACCAAGCACATTATCGAGCGTTTCTTGAGCCACTGGAAACACTGACCGCTCACTGGTTTTTAATTTTTTCTCAAACACTGAAATTGGATCATCAAGATCATACCAATCAATTTCCGTACGCGGAGTCATGAGGGCGCTAATCGGCCGGTTGTCTAAAGTCAAAACACTTTCCACCATATCCTGTTCTACTTCTTCAAAAATTCCGGCCTTAGTCCCTTCATCAAGCAAAACTTTGACTTCTTCTTCAGTCACTTCTGGTTCTGGTCTGGTGCGCACACCCAGCAAATGCAACACACCATTAGTCGCTGAAGTCAAAACCGTCACGATTGGAAAGGTTAACCGTTCCACCATGACAATAAAACCAGCCATGCGTATGGCAATTTTTTCTGGCCGACTTAGAGCAATCCGTTTTGGCACTAATTCACCAAAAAGAAGTGACACAAACGTAATACTTCCAACCACAACCACCCCGGCCAACGCCCCAGCGTACGGCGCAATTTTTGGCACGGTTTCCAAATACACACCCAAACGCTCAGCAATGGTGGCCCCACCAATCACACCGGCCACAATCCCAATTAAAGTAATTCCACTTTGGGCGGCTGATAAAACATGTTCGGGCTGCCCTGCCAAACGCAAGGCCACACTGGCCCGTTTGTTTCCAGCCTCACTTAATTGTTGCAATTTACTTTTTCGCGCCGCGATCACGGCCATTTCACCCATAGCTAAAAGCCCGTTCAACAGAACGAGCCCCAAAATTGCAATGATCTCAAAAACAACATTCATACCTCCTTAGATTTTAACAAAAAAACAGTGAGCTTACAACCTATTCTATACTGCCAACACCGGTGGCATTAGTCAGTGCTTTAATTACAAAATTGATAATACTGTACGCGCTAAGCATAATAACTAAACCCACCACCAAGTTGATCAGGGTCTTTTTGGCGTCAGTCACCTTTTCGTCTTTTCCACCCGAAGTCATCCACTTAAACCCCGCCCAAATTACAATAATCACGACAATAATCCCAACAAAACCCATCCCAGTATTAATGAGATTACCAACGATTTCGCGCGGGTCACGCGCCCCTAAATTAATTGCGTCGGAAAAAGCCATATAATTTAGTATACCACCCTTTTATGGTTCTGGTTACTGGGCGGAGTGGTTTTAAATAATAGAGTGAGTGTTTACCAATATCACCGACAGTGGCCCAAAATAATTTTTGGTCATCAAACGGTACAAATTCCCAGCAATTTTTAGCATTTACAAACCAACCCAAAACTGAACGCCAGTCATTATTTTTCACCGCCCATTGAAATTCGCGTGAAAAATAACGTAAGATTTTGGTGTTTTGATTAGTCCAAACTTTCGGCGGATTAATTTCAGGAGATAAATACCAGGCTATGGCTTCAGAAAAATTAACCCCGAGAAGTTTAACTAAATAGACCCAGCCTTGTGGCCGTAAATCAGCTTCAATAATAAATAGCTCACCCGTGGCCTGGCTCTGCATAATCGTCATATTCACAAAACCATTGATTCCCATTGCCTGACCAAACTTTTTAAGTAAATTTTCCAATCCCGGTAAAACAAAATATTCGCGCAACCGGGAAATTCCAAATTCGCCATTAACGTTGGCTAGCACTTTGGCGCTTACATACGCGCCCAGGATGCCATTTTTATACAACACCTCCACCGCAATATTATCGCCATAAATATACTCTTGAAACACTAAATTATTTTTTTGTTCAGGAATCAGTAATTCAAACGTTTTTTCAAGTTCGCTTAAATCATTTACCAAAAATACACCCTTACCGCCACCACTTTTATCTACCTTTAGTAGGATTGGGAAACGCAATTCTTTTGCAATAATATTAGTATCTAAACGCCCATCATTAATTAAAAATTTTGGGGTTGGCAAATTATATTCAGTGCAGAGTTTAGAAAAGCCAGCTTTTGAACCCAGCAAACCGCGGTGTGCAATGTTAGTGAGGGGGAAAATTTTAGTAAATAAAACCGGGTCAGAAATTTCTTTTTCTACCAGTCGCATGGACGCATCGTCAGTAAACACCACCCACGCAAAATTATTTTCCGTCACTAATTTTATGAGCGCGCTCGCATACTCCCCGGCCGCGGCTGGGCGCCTATGCCAAATACTAGTGTAACTATTTTTCAAAAACCAAGACTTTTTACTGCAAAAAACTTCAACCTCAGCCCCCGCTTTTTTAAACAGCTCTGGCATCCGCGCCGAGGCTTCCGCATCAATAAAATCAGCGAGTAAAACTTTTGGGCGAGGAAAAGACATAAGTGTGAGTATCCTAGCAAAATCTAGATTTACTGACAATCAAACCCTCTTTTAATCTTGACAAAATACTTTTTTTATGTTAGGTTATTTGGCCCTATGCATCCCGGAAAAGTTCTGGGCTCTGCCACCAGGGAGGTTTCCATGCGTTCGATCATCACGGCGTCCATCTTCCTCATCTGGTTCGGCTGTTCGGACACCTTGCCGGGCAGTGTGCCCAGCGCGGACTCGACGTGCAGCGGCGAGGACGACGCCAGCATGGCGCACGACAGCGTGGAGGACAGCAGCACCCCCGGTGCCAGCCAGCAGCAGTGCGGCGGTGCAGAGGCACGGGAGACGTGCTGGGACGGCCTCGACAACGACTGCGACGGCCTCACCGACCAGGAAGGTGGTGAC
>CAZFKS010000001.1:48180-193158 GCA_964519725.1 uncultured Gammaproteobacteria bacterium | reverse complement strand
TTTTTAGTTTTTGTATGATAATAAATGTGGCACAGATTTTCTTTCTGATGCTATTTCGTCTTTTTTGTAACTTTTGAATGTACCCTACACCCTTAAAACGTTCCTAATCTTTATTGCTGGAATTTTTTTGGTTAAAGCTGCACTCCTGACCATTGTGACATATTTAACCGCTTACATTGCGGCTAATTTTGAAGAGCGCACCCGCAATCGTTTAATGCTTCAAACACTCCAGGCAGACTGGTCTTATTTGTCAAAACAAAAAATTGGTTATTTGGATCAACTACTTACAACCAATATAAATTACAGCTCAGCTCTACTCACATATTTTTTGTCAGCCCTAACCATGGGCGTAAATCTAATTATTTACACGGTTTTGGTTTTTAATATTTCAGCGGTGATTGCGCTGTGTACCTTTGTGTTCGGCGCGTTCATGTTATTTGTTTTTAAACCTTTGTTCCAAAAAGGCCGCGCTACTTCGTACAAAGTGAGTTTAATGTGGAAAACCTTGGCCCACTATGTGAACGAAAATATTTTGGGCATGAAAACTATTAAGTCCCTGGCGGTTGAAGAAAAGATTGCTGACCGCACCACTGGCTTTTTTGCCCAAATCAAAGAGCATAATATTCGGATTGCCTGGTTTAAGAATATTACTAATGTACTATTGCAACCAGCCGGACTATTGTTTGTCTTAGGAATTTTTGCTTATTTTTACAAACGTTCTTTATTTACTTTTGCCTCGTTTGCTGTCGTAATTTACGCGATTAATAAAGTTTTCTCATATATTCAACAGTTGCAAACTCAGTTTCATACCATTAACACCCATTTTCCATATCTCAGTGGAGTGGTTAGTTATAGTAACGAATTAAAGGTAAAACAAGAGCAAAAAAAAGGTGCGAGTCATTTTTCATTCAATAACACTTTGTCCTTTACCGACGTGTTGTTTTCATACGATGAAAAAGTTGTACTCGATAAAATTTCCTTTTCTGTAAAAAAAGGGGAAATGGTTGGAATCATTGGGCCATCTGGGTCAGGAAAAACTACGATTGCTGATCTTTTACTTCAGCTCTACACTCCACAAACTGGTCAAATTACGCTTGATGACAAACCAATTGCAGAAATAAATATTACTGAGTGGCGCAAATCAGTCAGTTACGTGTCTCAAGATATGTTCTTAATGAACGAAAGTGTAGCCAATAATATTCGTTTTTATGACCCCACTGTGTCTGAAGCGGACATGATTAGTGCGGCCAAAACTGCTCATATTTATGAAATTATTAGTGCCTTACCAAAAGGTTTTGACACTGTGATCGGTGAACGCGGCACCTTACTTTCCAGTGGTCAAAGACAGCGTATTGTGCTGGCCCGTGCTTTGGCCCGTAAACCAAAGATTTTAATTTTAGATGAAGCTACCAGTGCTTTAGACAATGAGTCAGAGGCTTTAATTCAAAAATCAATTGAAGATTTACGTGGCCACATGACGGTAATTGCGATTGCTCACCGGCTCACGACCATTGTTAATTTTGATCGGGTGTTTGTTTTAGAACAAGGCAAAATCGCTGAAAGTGGTGAGCCACAAAAATTATTAGCTGATAAGAACTCTTATTTCCACCGGGTCTATTTTTTGAAAAAATAATTCATATGGCTTGTGCTGTTTGTGAAATTATTGCCAAACCAGAGACTGTAAAAGTCCTTTTTTTAAATGATAAATTTATTTCATTTTTAGAGCCACACCCAGATTCACCAGGTCACGCGGTGGTGGCGCCCATTGAACATTGGTCAACAATTTTTGATCTACCAGAAAATATAACTACTGAAATTTTTCCAGTGGTAAAAAATGTTACGGAAAAAATCAACTCTATTTTACACCCAGATGGTTTTACATTTGGCTGGAATCACGGCCGCGCAGCTGGACAGATGAGCGAGCATTTACACTTGCACATTATTCCACGTTGGAATAATGATGGTGGTGGCTCAATCCACTCGGTGGTCAAGGTTGATAACCTCAATTTTGAGGAAATAGTAAAAAAGTTTTAAATAAAAAATCCCTGTCAAATGACAGGGATTTTTTATTAGCTACTATTTTCTAATGTAAAAAGCACTAGCTTGCGAGATGACCAATCTCGCGGCCGCCGCAGGTGGGAAGCGGCGCCGTTTGCTCAACCCCGGGTGGGGGAGCTGGTCGTTTGAAAGAGCAGGTGATCGACGTGCGCAGCGAACTCCTCAGGAGAGTTGCCGTGCTCCCCGAGCTTGCTCGGCCCGATCGCGCGTCGCAACTCGCGTCCGGTTCGGATCCGGCTGCTCCCGAACAGGAAGGAATCGCGGTGCTGTCCGCTGATGAGATGCTTGTGGGTTTCGACGAGGTCGTCGCGAAGAGCGGCTTCTCCCCCGAGCTTGTGCCACTGGGTCAGGTTATTGGCCCCAAGTGGTGCGGTTCCGAGCTGCCAGGCATTGGAGTCTGGTGGGCACTCCAGCTGCCAACTTCGGAGCATTTTCCAGTCACCATTTTTGTCTCGGCGGAGTAGGAAGAATGAGCTGGAGTCGAGCTTACCGTTGATGCTCGTGGTCATGGCCACGAACACGGCCGTGACCGGGTCGCCCCACGTCCGGATGATCTTGAAGCTCGAGGTGGTGTACCGTCCGGTTGAATCTTCTTCGACTGACTTGTACCGAAAGCGGAGGAACCCGGCGCTGTATAGCGCCTCGTTCGCCGCTCCCGTGATCTTGAAGCTGGACGGGTTTCCCTCGTCCTGGCGCACGTGGATATGGGTGGCCTCCGGGTCCCAGGTGTCGCGGTAGGCCTGGATCGCGGCCTGGGCCTTGGCCCAGTGCCGCAGCCCGCAGTGGGCCAGGAACCACATCCGGAGGCCGAAGAACAGAACCAGCTCCTTGTGGAGGCTGATGAGCTGGTTGCGGGTGAGCGTGGGCAGGGACGTGGTCTTGAAGCTCATGAGCTGTTCCCTCGGTGTGAAGGTGGTCTGTGAGTCTGCTAGCCGCTGAGTAGTGCGGTACTAGATACCGCTTTAATACCATATTTAGCCAAAAAATCAAGGGCCAGTGGGGTTAAACTGCCCTTGCCACCCCCCAAAAATCCAGGTAAACTACCTAAAAATCACATTTTATGAATATTCTTTACGTTGGCGGTGGATTTGTCGGCGCCTGCTCAGCCGCGGTTTCGGCCGACTCTGGCCACCAGACCTTGGTTTACGATGTTGATGCGGAAAAAGTCCGCAAATTATCCTCGCTCGACCGCGACACCATTCAATCTTGCCTCCACGAAGAGGGCTTGGCCGAGCTCCTTATTCGTAACAAAGAACGGATCACTTTTACCACTGACCTCAAACAAGTCAAAGAATTTGCCCACACGGTGGACGCAATTTTCATGTGCGTGCCAACTCCAGAAAGTACCACTGGCGAAGCTGATTTGTCCTATTACAAGCAAGCCGTGACTGACATTGGTCCAGCACTCGCCAAACGCAATGATGGCTCACAATCCAAACGTCTGGTAGTCATTAACAAAAGTACGGTGCCAATTAAAATGATCGATGCGACTGAGGAATTATTTAAAGATCAGGGCGTGCAAAATTTTGGGATTGTTTCTAATCCAGAATTTTTAGTTGAAGGCAAAGCGATTGAAGACTCAATTCACCCAGACCGTGTGGTTGTTGGTGCCAATAATGAAGCGGATTTTGTGGTCATGCGTGAAGTTTACCGCCGATTTTATGACTCTGGTAATGTTAAATACATTGAAGTAAATCCCTACGAAGCCGCTTGCGGAAAACTTTTGGCCAATTATTTGCTGTTCAATAAAATTGTAAACGCGTACGATGTGGTTGGTCGCGCGTGCGAATATTTCCCAAATTTAAATTACGAACAGGTGCGCAAAATTTTAGTGTCAGACCCGCGCATTGGAAGTTGGGGATTGTATGACAGTTTGTATGCTGGTGGTTCTTGTTTTATTAAAGACGCCGCCTCACTGGCCCACCAACTAGAAAGCGCTGGCACACACGCCCACCTAGTTCGCGGGGTGTTAGAAGCCAATGTTTTTCAGCGTGATCATTTCATTAGTCGCGCTGAAACTGAAGCCAATATGGATTGGGCTGGTAAAACCGTGGCTATTTTAGGCCTCGCGTTTAAACAAGATACCAATGATCTCCGCAATTCTGGTGCTATTGGTGTCATTCAACAATTACTGGGTGCAGGCGCAGCCAAAATTCAGGCTTTTGATCCAGCGGCCAACAATGAAGCGAAAAAATATTTTGACCCAACCAAAAACCCACTAAACAGTAAAATCGAATACGCTGACAGTGCAGAAAGCGCGCTCAAAAATTCTGATGCCGTAATTATTTGTACTGATTGGCCGCAGTTTAAAACTGTTGCCAGTGTCATTAAAAACACTGTCAAAACCCCATATTTAATTATGGACGGACGACGGATTATTAACACTGATTACAAAGATTTAGCTGGCCGCGGCTTTACTATTATTGCGGTTGGTAGTCCATTAATTTCTTAGTATGAAATATTTAGTCACTGGTGGCGCTGGATTTATTGGTACAAATTTAATGAAAATGTTGGTGGCCGAAGGTCACACCGTTCGGTCAGTTGATAATTATTCAGCCGGAAAATTGCCTGGCCGTGATGTTGCTACAGTTGAATACATTGAAGGTGATATTCGTGATTTAGAAGCCATGAAAAAAGTAACGGCCGGTGTGGACGGAATTTTTCATTTAGCCGCGGTACCACGGGTTAGTTACTCCGTGGAGCATCCACTGGAAACACATGATAATAATGTAAACGGGACTTTGAATGTTTTAGAAGCCGCGCGTGTAAACAAAGTCAAACGTGTGGTGTTTGCATCTTCGTCAGCAATTTGGGGCGATCAATCAGAATATCCAGTGTCAGAGCAGGCAGTTCCAAAACCAATTAGTCCTTATGGATTTCATAAATTAGCTGGTGAGCACTATTGCCGTTTGTGGGCCGAGCTTTATGGAGTTGAAACCGTATCGCTTCGTTACTTTAATATTTACGGTTCACACATGGACCCAAACGGCGCCTATGCCCTGGTGGTGGGTAAGTTTATCGAACAAAAACGCCTGGGACAGCCGTTGACGATTTCAGGTGATGGTGAATATTACCGCGATTTTACCCATGTTAATGACGTGGCCCGAGCTAATATTTTGGCTATGTCTTCAAATAAAGTCGGCAAAGGTGAAGTTATCGAGATTGGCGGAGGACATCCCTACTCAGTGAATGAAGTAGCCAAAATTATCGGTGGTGAAACGATTAATGTTCCGCCGCGGGCTGGGGACATGCGATTTACTCAAGCAAATCAAACCCTTGGCCGAGAATTATTGGGCTGGGAACCAACGATTAATTTTACTGACGGGATCAGTGCTCTCAAAAAAGAGCTGGGTGTCGAATAACTATTGCCCCATCATTCGAAGCACCACATTTACGGTGCGGAGGACAATGACCGCGTCCAGCACAAAGGAGCGGTTTTTGATGTAATACAAATCGTATTGTAGTTTTTGAATGGCCTCGGCAATGGTGCCAGCATAATGTTGGTTAATCGCGGCCCAACCAGTAATTCCAGGCTTCACTAATAACCGCAAATGATAATAGGGCATGGCGGCCTCGAGCTTGGCGAAAATTTCTGGCCGTTCTGGGCGTGGACCAATTAAAGTAATATCACCGCGCAGTAAATTCCAAAATTGTGGTAGCTCATCGAGCCGAGTTTTGCGTAAAAATTTGCCTACTTTGGTTACCCGATCATCATCTTTTTGCGCAAAGACTGCACCGTTAGTTTCAGCACTGCCATCAGCAGCGAGTGCGTACATGGTCCGGAATTTATTAATTTTAAAAGTCGCGCTGCGCCAACCCATGCGTTGCTGTTTGAAAAAAACGGGACCTTTGGAATTTAATTTAATCGCTGCCGCAATAAATGGTAAGAGTACTAAACAAACTGCGCCCATGGCCACACCAATCACATAGTCTAAGCCGCGGCGCATACTGTCATACACTGGGTGTTCGGGGCTAACTAAATTACTAATAAACCAACCATCAGAATAACTAGTGGCTGGTACACGACCAGTCACACTTTCGTAAAACGCCGAAAAAGCCATGATCCGAACTGGCCAAAATAATAATTCGTACAGCTCACGCACTGTGTCTGGGTGATCAGACAAACTTGGGGCTGGTACCACTACATCAGCTTTGTGGGTGGTAATGGCTGGACGAAGAGTCGCTAAATTGGAATACACCTCAATATTTTTATTGACCATGCCATTTTTTAAATTTTTGGTTGGATCAAAAATCGCAACAATGGTATAACCTTTTTGTTCATTATTTTGTAATAAATTAGTTAATTCCGCGCACTCCGCATCATAACCCACCAAAATAATTCGGGTATTAAGTGGTTGAAACATTAAAATACCCTGCGAAGCATAGCGCCACAGGCCAGCCAGTGCATAGCCAATGACAATGGTCAGAAGAAGAATTGTTTTTGGGGTGGCGACTGTGGTGTTATTGAAAATATAAAAGGCAATGATACTCATGACCAGAGACATAGTCGCGGCTTGAGTCAAACGGCGGAAACGGTCTTCACTTTTAACCCGGCCCAGGTCATACAAGCCATTAATGTAATTACTAATTGCCCACACCACTACAATAATCACCAAAATTGGCAGGTGATAAGCAACTTGGTTAAGGTTTGGCCACGCCAATTGACGAAGTGCCAAACTAAAAATTAGGGCTAGGGCCGCACTAATTGCATCACCAAGCAGAAGAATGAATTGTTTGAGCCGATATTTAAAATTCATATTGCGGCAAGTAGGGAAAATATGCTATGATACGTAGGCTAAAGTTTAGGATAATTTTATCATAACTTAGCTAAAAAATCAAGATGAGACTTATCAATTCACTAAATACCCTGAAAGCAATTACCCTAGGCCTAACCCTGGCTTTTTTGCCTGTAATTGTGAGTGCCAAGACTAGTAATGATCCCCAAATTTTCCAAACTGCGTACGAACAAATTGGCCTGTTCCGGGCTTGGGATTATACGACTGGTTCTAGCCAAGTAGTGGTGGCCGTGATTGATAATGGCTTTGATACTTTTCACCCAGACTTATTTGGAAATGTTTGGCGCAACCCAAAAGAAATTGAGAATAACGGGATTGACGACGACGAGAACGGTTACGTTGACGATATATACGGTTGGAATTTTTTAGACAATAATAATGACCCGCGCCCAAATGTGGTGGGCTTAAGTGAATACCAAAAAACCGAGGGTGTTTATAGCCATGCCACCGTGGTGGCTGGTTTGATTGGTGCTGTGGGTAATAACAGTAAAGACAGCGCCGGAGTAAATTGGAAAGTTAAATTAATGAATTTAAAAGTGCTAGGAAACGAGGGTTCTGGTCGGCTCACCCCACTGGGTGATGCAATTCGGTACGCAGTAGACAATGGGGCTGATGTGATTAACATTAGTATGGTGGGGGATTATGATGCGGAATTAATTTCCGCTCTGCAATATGCGGCGGATGAAGGTGTCGTCGTAGTTGCCGCCGCGGGAAATTATGGTGGTGATTTAGATGTTTCACCTCTATATCCAGTGTGTGGTGATGCTGGAACTGAATTAGTGCGGATTATTGGGGTAAGTGCTGTCAACGCAGAACGTAAATTAGCTAATTTTTCCAACACCGGCTCAAATTGTATTGATGTCACTGCGCCTGGGGTTGGGATTGGCTCTACCATTCGCTACTCACCAACTGATGGGTTAAATAATGAATACGGTAGTGGTTGGCAGGGAACGTCTTTTGCTGCGCCACTAGTAGCTGGAACAGCCGCGTTGGTTAAAAGTGTGCGTCCAGATTGGAAAGCTACACAAATCAATGATGCTATTTTAACAACCACGCACCACACTCCAGCCAATGATGAAGCAGCGTACGCTGATTTGTATGGTAAAGGCATGTTGCAAGCACACCGGGCTGTGGCCTATGCCATGGGTTTGGCACTGCCGCCAACTATGTTTGAAAATGTGCCGTATGTGCCACCAGTAATCACTCCAACGACACCAACCACACCAACCACGCCAACACAGCCAGGCGCTCATGTCAAAACTTTTGTGGCCATTGGTACGGTTGGACAAATGCGTGATGCGTACAGTGACTCATATGAACTGGGTGGAGTCTATGAACGGACCGAAGCAAAAAATATTGAAAGTGCGGCAGCTTTTGGGACTGGGGCTAGTCAAATAATTGCTACAGTTAAAGTGGGTGCGAAAAACGTCCGCATTGTGTCAATTTATAATAATAAATGGCAATTACTAAATTCTTGGAATAGTAATTTTACCGTACCAGTTCAAGTGGCTGTCGGTAGTGATAACGGAAAGACGGTAATTGCTTTGGCCCCAACAGAGAGCAATACCGTGGTCTATCGTTTGTATGATGCAAATGGTACGCAGTTACATGAAAAAATTGAAAGTGTGGCTCATAAAGGCGTGCGCATTGCTTTAGTAGGCAGTAATCCACACGTGGTGTTAACGGTTAACAATCAAACTCTGTTTAGACGTTATGACCAAGATGACAGTGTGACCGAAGAATTTGCCGTTAGTGGTTTAGGGGCTAATCCATATTTGGCCATTGGGGATGTAAATAATGATAGTGCGACTGATTACGTAATTGGTTCTGGTCCAGGAGTAGGTGATCAGGTGCAAATTTTTACTGAGGACGGCACTTTGCAGCGCGCGTTTTCACCGTTTGGTGATGGTCGTAAAAATGGTGTGAGTGTAGTCATTGTTGACGCAGATAATAGTGGCACACCAGATTTGTTAACCTATTCGGCTAATACTAGCGGCCGAATTCGGGCCTGGACCCCAAAAGCTAAAAATGCTGGCGAATGGTCAGCGCCATTTACTAATTCATTTTTCTTATTACCGCGGTAAGTATGTCAACTACTCCGGCCATTCCTATTTTTGAAAAAAAGAATGTTTTGGTGACTGGTGGGGCCGGTTTTATTGGCTCACATTTGTGCGAACGACTCCTCCGCGAAGCCAAAGTAATTTGCATTGATGATTTTTCCAATTCTAATTTGCGGAATATTGAACACCTTTTGCAATATCCAGATTTTGAATTTATTAAATTTGACGTAAATCAGCCGCTTGATTTAGATTTATTTCCCGAGCTTGATAAATTCCGGGTAAAATTTCAGGGCATTCAAGAAATTTACCACTTGGCGTGTCCAACGAGTCCGAAAAATTTTGAGAATTTAAAAATTCATTCGCTGTGGGCTAATTCGCGCGCCATGTTATCAACTTTGGATTTGGCTGTGAAATACCGGGCTAAATATGTGTTTGGTTCAAGTTCAGTGGTGTATGGTGACGCCACCCCTGACCATAATTTTTTTGCTGAAGATGATGAAGCGCGTTTTTTAAATCACTTGTCACCACGTGGTTGTTATGATGAGGGCAAGCGTTTTGCGGAAACATGTGTGGAAACATACCGTCAGGTATATAACATCGATGCCAAAGTGGCGCGTATTTTTACCACGTATGGTCCACGCATGAAACTGCGTGACGGTTTACTGATTCCAGATTTTATTTTAAATGCACTTGAGGGTAAAGATTTGGTGATTTACGGTGATGAAAAATTAGAACAATCAATTTGTTTTGTAAATGATTTGGTTGATGGTTTGGTGCGGGTTATGAAAGCCTCGCCAACCACCAAAATTGTTAATTTGGGTTCTGACCAGCCAGTTAAAATGGTGGATGTAGCGCAAATGATTATTAATTTGACCCACTCATCGTCACGGGTGGCTTTTGAAGCGCCGCTGGTGTTTTTGACCAGAAAAGGGATTCCAGATTTACGTCGAGCCAAAGAAGAACTGGGGTGGCTCCCGCTGGTACGCCTGGAAGATGGGCTGCAGCGGGCCATTGACTACACGGTTGCCAACAAAGAAGCCTTATTGTAAGCTCTCTGGGATATGATTCTGGCCATTGTCCCAGCCTATAATGAAGCCGCGCGCGTCAGCTCAGTAATTACTGGGCTTTTGTCAGTGGTCACTGAGGTAGTTGTGGTTGACGACGGGTCTAGTGATGAAACAGCGGCTGTGGCCAAGGCAGCTGGGGCCACGGTTTTGGTCCATGAATTAAATCGGGGACAGGGTGCGGCTCTAGAAACTGGGCACGAGTACGCGCGTGAACAAGGGGCGCAAGTAGTAGTGCACTTTGATGCTGATGGGCAATTTAGTGTGGCGGATGTGGAGAAAGGTATTGAACTATTGCAAACAACTGGTGCGGATATTATTTTAGGCTCGCGTTTTTTGGGAACAACTGGCACTGTGCCATGGTTTAAACGTAAAATTATTTTGCCACTGGCACGGTTCATTGAAAAAATATTTGGCGCCGCCCGGTTATCTGACGCACACAATGGTTTCCGAATTTTTAATGCGCGTGCCCTGTCAGTTTTAAAATTAAACCAAGATCGTATGGCTCATGCCACAGAAATTCCCCAATTAATTGCGCGTCATAAATTAAATTACCGCGAATTACCAATTACCGTGACCTACCATGAGTATGGACAGGGAATGGGTGGTGGTGTAAAAATTATTCGCGATTTACTGTTTGGTAAATTTTTATAATATGGTGTTTTTCAAAATTGTTTTTACCATCATTGCTTTTTCTGGGGCGTTTTTAGTGTGGCAACGCCGCGAACAAAAACTCCTGAGTCTTCGCAGCACATTGTGGTGGCTACTTATTTGGTTGGGTATGGTCGTAATTGCGTGGTACCCAAATAGCGCCCAAACTGCCGCTGATATTTTGGGAATTGGACGCGGGGTGGATTTAATTATTTACTCAGCGCTCGCTTTTTTGCTCCTGACCATTTTCCGCCTCACCGTAAAACTAGAAGCTCTGCAGCGCGACCTCACCAAAGTGGTGCGCAGTAAAGCGCTAGAGAAAAAATAATTATGCTCGACCGAAATACTAAAATCGGTACTAGTGTAATTTTGCTTGGTACTTGGCTGTGGTCTTTTCATCCGATTTTAATCCAGCGGGTAACGCAAACCGCGCCTGGATTAGTGATTGCCACCCTGACTCACAGCGTGGCTCTGCTCACGGCACTCGTTGTTTTTGCTTGGCGCGGTGATTTTAGTGGTTTTAAAAAAACGCATTTGTATAAAGATCAACTGCTCGCGGCGTTTTTGATCGTGGTGGTGCCAATGACTTTGTTTTATTTAGGTGCACGCCTCACTTCGGGGGTAAATGCCTCAGTGTTGTTATTGTCTGAATTGTTGTTTACGGTTCCAGTCGCCAGATTTTATGGAGAAAAAATTACTTCAGCTAAAGTGATTGGCACTACCTCGGTTTTACTTGGTTCATTTTTAGTTTTATTCAAGGGTTTTAATAATTTTTCTTGGGGCGATATTGTAATTATTTTTAGTACGGCCTCATATCCATTTGGCAATATTATTTCGAAACGATTACTCAAAGAATTAAGTCCAGAAACTGTGCTGGTGAGCCGGTTAATGCTCGGTGTTCCAATTTTATTTGTCTTGTCTTTAATTTTTTCACCAGGCGCAAATTATTCGGAAACAGTCAGTAATTATTGGCCAACCTTGCTGGCGGCTGGTGGTCTGTGTCTCGCGATTAGTAAGCTGCTTTGGTTTAATGGAATTAAACGTCTCGACATTAGCCAGGCTGTGCCAATTGGGCTGACCTTTCCTTTGTTTAGTATTTTGACCTTAACTGCGCTCGGTTTAGAAACTATCTCAAATCAGCAATTTTTTGGTATAATTTTCCTGCTCATTGGCGTGTATTATATTGTTTCTAAAACTACAAAGATATGAAAATTGCGCACATCGTTTGTCGGTATCCGCCTTATTACAGTGGTATGGGCACGGTGGTGTTTGAAACTGCGGCTGAGCTGACTAAACGTCACGAAGTGGTGGTGTTTACACCTGATTATTACGAGGAAAAAGAATTAAAATCAGCGTCTGAAGTGCCAGAAGAAACGCACGCACCGCAATTGCAAAAACAGATTGATTTTGCGCGCCGACTCGAACCATCAGTAACATATGGTAATGCGGCGCGGTTATCAGGCTTGGCCAAAGAGCTTGATGGGTTTGATTTAGTCCACTTACACTATCCATTTTTTGGTACGGCCGGATTGGTACGGAAATGGAAATTAAAAAATCCCACCAAACCACTGGTGATCACGTACCACATGGATACGCGCGCGCCTGGTTGGCAGGGTTTGATTTTTAAATTGTACGCTAAATATTATTTGCCGAAAATTTTGGATGTCGCGGATTTAATTATTGCCAGTTCGTTTGATTATGTAAAAGTAAGTGATGCTCGGAATCATTTTTTGCAAAAATCAGCGCGCTGGGTTGAACTGCCGTTCGGGGTGGATATTAATCGGTTTAAACCAGGTGAACCAAGTTTGGCCCTGACCATTGAAATTGGACTCCAAGCTGATTTACCAACGGTTTTGTTTGTGGGCGGAATGGATGCGGCGCATTTTTTCAAAGGCATTCCAGTTTTGCTAGAAGCACTGGCGATTGCTAAAGTCGCTGGTCAGCCAGTGCAAGCGATTTTGGTGGGGGACGGGGAACTGCGCGCCAAGTATGAAGAACGCGCAAAAATTTTGGGAATTGAAAGTCTGGTAAAATTTGTGGGTCGCGTTGAACACGCTGACTTACCTCGCTATTACCAAAGTGCTGATTTATTAGTTTTACCGTCTACAACGCAGGGTGAGGCCTTTGGTATGGTGCTCCTCGAGGCCTATGCCAGTGGTGTGCCAGTCATTGCGAGTGATCTCCCAGGGGTGCGTATGGTGGCGGCCAAGGCTGGTACTGTGGTCAAGTCAAATGACCCGCAAAACTTGGCTGAAACCCTGCTGGAATATTTTAGCCCAGGCGTTGACCGGGCGGCTTGGAAAACTACGGCTCGCGCTGTGGCTGAGACTGAGTATGCCTGGGAATTAATTGTCCAAAAGCTCGAGGCGCTATATAATAGAGTAGCTGGAACTAAATCTTAACTCTACTCATATGGGAAATTTCAAACGTGGTCTATTATTTGGTGGCCTGCTTGGCGCTGGATTGGCTTGGTTAAATTTAACTAAACAAGGTAAAGCTGTTCGTGACGAAGCGATTGGTCACGCGGCAGTAGTTTACGAACGGGTTAAAAAAGATTTACTGAAATCTGAGGCTTGGAAAAAAATGAAAAAATCAGATTTTGCGAAAAAAGTTGAACAATTTACCAAAGAATATGCTCGTGAGATTGGTCTGGCGACCAGCACGGTCTCACTGATTGTTTCCTTGATTGTGAAACAATGGGAAAAACTTAAGCAAGAGCTCTAGTTTGTTTGGTCCGTCCGCACGGCCGCAGGGAAATCCCTGGGCCAGCGGACGGTTGTTCATCCGAGGATCGACAGTCCGATCGCCATGGGTCCGAAGACCAACAGCGAAACCGTGACTACGAGTACTTTCTCTCGAACGCTAAGCGTGCCCCACATGTGACCTCCTGTCCCCCTTAGGGGGTGTGACAACAGGAATATATATTACTCTTGGCTAAAATCCACGTCAAGTTTTGTGGTATACTATAGCTCCTATTGCCTGTGAATTACTCTAACCGTTTATCTAATCCTCGTGCTGATTTTGCTTCAGTGGAGCGCATTAAAGTGGCCACTTGGTTTTTGTTTGGCGGAATTGGAATTATTATTGCGCGGTTATTTTTTCTCATGGTTTTGGAACATGGTTTTTACACGGCACTGGCGGCTAATACGCATGAATCAAGTTCAACTTTGCTACCAAAACGCGGTCAAATTTTTTTGTCAGATGCACGCACTGGTACGCCCTATCCAATTGCTCTTAATGATGATGTGTACACCCTGTACGCTGACACACGCGAAATTAAAACTGAAGAAATGGCGCGCCAAGTTTTGGATGGGCTCGATAAACAATTTACTTTTGCGCCTGAGCGCCGCGAAACTATTACCAAACAACTAAATAAACGGACTGATCCGTACGAACCAATTGAACAGCGTTTAGACCAGCGCAAAATGGAAACCATTAAAGCCCTAGATTTGCCAGGCATTTATTTTGTGCGCGAGCCGCACCGCAATTATCCTGAGGGAAATTTGGCGGCCACGGTGATTGGGTTTGTGGGAAAAGATGATAAAGGTAATGCACTGGGCCGATACGGAATTGAAGGCTACTGGCAGAAAAATTTGGCTGGATCAGGTGGTTTTATTGAGGGGCTGCGTTCAGCTAGTGGTAGTTGGATTGAGTCAAATAAGGGTCTTTTAAAACCGGCTGAAGATGGTGCAGATTTGGTTTTGACCATTGATCGGACCATTCAATTTAAGGCTTGTGAACGTTTGCGGCAGGGGATGATTGATTATAAAGCCACGAGTGCGTCGCTCGTAATTATGGAACCAAAATCGGGGGCCATTTTAGCCATGTGTTCACTGCCAGATTTTAATCCAAATGAATATAACAAAGTTACTGACGCCAATATTTTTAATAATTCCGCGATTTTTACACCGTACGAACCAGGGTCAATTTTTAAACCAATTACCATGGCCGCGGCTTTGAACGAGGGTGCAGTCACGCCAAACACACCATTTTTTGACACTGGCCGCCGCGATGGAATTTGTCAGCATCCAATTCAAAATGCGGGCAATAAAGCATTTGGTGATCAGACCATGACCGGGGTGATTCAAAATTCAATTAACACTGGGATGGTACACGTAGTGGAAAGTTTAGGTAAACAAAAATTTTTACAATATGTTAAACGGTTTGGTTTTGGTGTAGAAACTGGAATTGAATTAGATACTGAAGTGAGTGGAACCATTGATTCGCTCACCCAAAATAAGGGCAATAAATTAGATTGTTACACAGCCACAGCGTCATTTGGTCAGGGTTTAACAGTGACACCACTACAAGCAGCCACAGCTTTTTCGGTAATTGCTAATGGTGGTACTCTGATGAAACCATACATTATCAAAGAAAAACAATTTGCTGACGGTCATATTGAAGTGACTAAACCAAAACCAATTGGCACGGTTTTAAATCGTAAAGCGGCGGGTCAAATTGGAAATATTTTGGTAGCCACCGTTGATAAAGGTTACAGCGGTCGCGCGCGGGTGACTGGATACCAAGTGGCTGGTAAATCAGGAACAGCGGAAATCGCTGGGCCAGGTGGATATACTAAAACTTACAACCACTCATTTATTGGCTTTGCCCCAGCTCAAGACCCTAAATACGTCATGATCGTAAAATACGAAAAACCAGAACCAGCCTATGCTGAAAGCACCGCAGCGCCCGTCTTTGGGGATTTGTCCAAGTTTCTCCTGGAATATTTCCAGGTGCCACCAGCGCGCTAAGCTTGTTTGCCTGGTGGATTGACTTTTTCTTGGGTTTTGCGTATAATTTTGTCCATTACTAGGGCGTCATCGTCTAGTGGCTAGGACAGGTGGTTCTCATCCACCAAACAGGAGTTCAATTCTCCTTGGCGCTACGAGGTTGCTCATATGTCAGAGTAGCTCAGTCTGGTAAGAGCGGAGGATTCATAACCCTCAGGTCGGGAGTTCGACTCTCCCCTCTGACACAAAAAATCCGGCATTAAGCCGGATTTTTTATTGAAGAAATTTTTAAGCTTGTGGTTTTACTTCACTTTTACTTTTGAGTGCATCTTTCAAACTTTTACCAGCTTTGAATTTTGGTACAGTCACTGGTGGAATTTGAATTTTTTCAGTTGGGTTCTGTGGATTCACACCAACACGACCAGCGCGAGTTTTAGCACTGAACGCACCAAAACCAGAAATGGTCACTTCATTATTAGCTTTAAGTTCACTGATGGTGATGTCAACTAAAGCTTCAAGCATAGCCTCAGCTTCTTTTTTAGAAACACCGACCTTGTGAGCGATTTGTTCGGCCAGCATGGCTTTATTCATAACAGTTTAGAAAAAAGATTTACATCCCGGAGTATACCTCAAGGCTAATTTTGTGTCAATAGAGCCTTTATTTGGCGTATTCAATGACCCGGTTTTCACGGATCACGTTGACCTTAATTTCACCTGGGTAAGTAAGTTCTTGTTCAATTTTGCGAGCAATGTCTTTGGCCAAGTTATAAGCGCCGTAATCATCAATTTCATCTGGGCGAACAAAAACACGAACTTCGCGGCCAGCTTGAATGGCGTACACTTTATCAATCCCTGGGAAATCACTCGCTACTTTTTCTAATTCTTCCAAACGAGCAATGTATTCTTCGTGAGTGTCGCGGCGCGCACCAATGCGTGAGGCAGAAATCGCATCAGCCGCCATTACGATCTTAGTCAAAAGTAATGGGGGATTAGTATCGTGGTGGGTGAGTGCGGCTTGGGCTGTGTCTTCATCAAGACCAAATTTTTTGAGGATTTTGTAACCTAACTCAGTGTGGGCACCCTGAGTTTCGTGGTCAATTGATTTACCAATGTCATGAAAAAAACCAGCTTTACGGGCTGCGGCGCGATCCATGCCAAGTTCTTCGGCAATCATGCCAGCCAAATAACCAACCTCAGTACAGTGGTTCAAAACGTTTTGACCATATGAAGTGCGGTATTTGAGGCGACCAATAATTGAAATTAATTTTGGATCAAGGCCGGTAATACCCATTTCATACACGGCTTCATCACCAGCTTTTTTAATGTCCACGGCCAATTCTTTTTTGGCCATTTCTACATACTCTTCAATTTTGGCTGGTTGAATGCGGCCATCTTTAATTAATTTTTCAATGGCCAGTTGCGCGACGCGGCGGCGAATTAATGAAAAACCAGATACCACGAGCATGTCAGGGGTATCATCAATTAACACCTCACAGCCAGTTAATTTTTCAATTGTTTTAATATTGCGGCCATCTTTACCAATAATCCGGCCCTTCATTTCATCACTTGGTAAGTTAACAATCGTACCGGTATTTTCATTGGCGTGGTTAGCGGCACAGCGCTGCATTGAGTCAATGACAATGCGTTTGGCTTCATTTTCAAACTGTTCACCATTGTCTTTTTCTAATTTACCAATCCGGGTAAACAGGTCAGCCTTACTGTCTTGTTCCACGCGTTTAAAAATTTCTTCAACAGCCTGGTCTTTTGAATAACCAGAAATAGTTTCCAGTTTTTTAACGGCTTCAGCTTTGATCTCTTCAATTTTTTGTTTAACTTGTTTAACTTCTTCCACTTTTTGTTCGAGTTTAATTTTGTTTTCTTCAAAATCCATTAATTTTTGGTCAAACAAAGTTTCGCGTTGTTCTAAACGCTGTTGAATTTGCTTGAGTTCTTGACGCCGGGTTTCTTCTTCTTTTTTGGCATCATCAATGACTTTGATGGCTTTTTCCTTGGCTTGAAGCAGAACTTCTTGTTCTTTATTTTTGGCTTCGGCTAAGATTTTTTCCGCCCGCACTTCGGCTGAATTGGCTTTTGATTGGGCAATTTGTTGTCTCACCAAATAACCGATGAGGACGCCCACCAGTGCCCCGCCAATGAGGAGACTGAGGATTAATACAATAGACATAAAAACAGGAATACGGCAGTCCTGGCACTAGACAAGCGAAAAAGCTCTCTTGGTCTTAAGTAGAGGTGAAAGACGCTCTAAGCGATTTGCGGAAAGTCAAGAAAAATCGCATGATTCAGCCAAAGTCAATCAATTCGCTGGCTATCAGTACCAGAAAGTTCTGCCAATGATTTAAAATATTTACAGTTAGAGTATACTAGAAATGTCTTAAAATGTCAATCTATGGAAATGAGTCAAACAAAGGGGTGGGGGATCAAGGATAGTGAGGGGGCAGAGGTCTGGGATGCCCGGCCAGCCGTGACCCGGCCCGGCCTAAAATCCTGGGTTAAACTGCTTTTTTACCCAAAAAAGTTTTCCCTGTATCGATATATGAAAAGCAGCCTACCCAAAGGGGCCAGGGTTTTGGATGCTGGGGCTGGGACTGGGTCGGCACTAATTGAGCTTAAAAGTTTGTTCCCAAAAATTCAGGAAGCCGTAGGTTTAGACGTGGTTCAGCTTGAGGTTGATATTGCGACTGAACGGTTCAAAGAGTATGGAGTGGATGCGTACGTGGAGCTTTACGATGGGATTCATTTACCATTTCCAGATAATTATTTTGATGCGATTCATACCTCTGATGTGCTTGGTCATGTAGCCAATGTTCCGGCCTGGCTCAAGGAATTAAATCGGGTCCTAAAACCAGGAGGTAGACTGGCCATGTTTAGTGAGTCAAAATTGGGGAAGCACGCATTTATCCGTAATTATTTGCAGCGCCGTGGTGTGAATTTGGATCCGCACGCTGAGTATCACATTTCTTTGTATTCCAAAAAAGAGTTGCGAGCCCTACTTGAGGGCGCGGGTTTTACAGTGAAAAGAATGTATTCGGCGGTCTGGGCAAAATTTTTAGTGCATCCGGACGAGCTCTATCCAGTTTTACAAAAAACTGCGCCGCGGTTTAAAATTTTGCGCACTTTAAATCGCTGGTTATACCAATTAAAATTGAAAACCAAACCATATTCACTCGCAGTAGCAGAATTTTATTGTTTGCTGGAAATGTACACTCTTGGCCGTGTGATTGAGTCGCAGGGTTATGTGATTTTGGGAAAGAAAGAAGATTGACTTTGTGTTGATTTTGCGGTAAAATAAGGGTATCAAGATAATTCTTCAGGGAGGGATATGTCTTTTTACTACACCAAGGTAAAGCCTTTTGGCGGTTCTTCTTTTAAAGAAGTGCACAAACAGGCTTTAACTCACTACAATATAATTAGAAAGCGAACTAAAAGGCGACCATATGTGCGGTCGCAATATTTTAATAAGGAAAAAATATTTCTACCTTTATTTTGGAATCATTTATTTGGTAAGCCAAACTGGCGTGACCGGATTAGACGGGTGCGATTTTTCGCTTGCGGTATTGATTTGATTGAAAAAAGTATGGTGAAGCCTGTTATCCAGGTAAAGTCTAGCAATACTTCAGAAACGCTCTATCGGTTTACTGGTAAAAGTAAGAAGGGTGATGTTTTCTTTGTACAAATCAAGGAAGAGTTAAAAAATCGAGAAAAATGGTTAGTTTCTATTTTTCCTGAAAAATAAAAAAGCCCTCCGCTAAGTGTGGGGTTTAAGCCACGGCCGAGGTCTTTCTTATTCAGAAGAATAGCATATTAAGAGGTTGGTGTCAAATTGAATAGTACTTGCATTTTCCTACTAAACCTGATAGTTTAAGGGCATTAATAACTATTATTTATGAACCTTTGGCACGATGTTTCCGCGGGCAAAAATGTCCCGGATGAATTAAATACCATTATTGAAATTCCTCGCAATTCTTTAAATAAATACGAAATTGACAAAGAAACTGGTTTAATTGCCTTGGATCGCGTCATGCATTCTGGTCAAACTTATCCATTTGACTATGGATTTGTGCCACAAACTTTGTGGGATGATGGTGATGCTCTCGATGTGATTGTACTGACAACCGAGCCACTACCAGTTGGTATTTTGGTTAATGTCCGTCCAGTGGCCATTATGAATATGATTGATAGTGGTGACGCTGATGACAAAATTATTGCCGTGCCAGTATCTGACCCACGTTGGAAAGAGGTTAAAGACTTGGATGACGTTAATCCGCACACTCTAAAAGTGATTAAACACTTTTTTGAAACTTACAAAGTTATTCAAGAGAAAGTGGTAACTGTGGGTGGTTTTAAAGGCGTGTCCGACGCCAAAGCCGCTGTTTCTCGTTCTCAGCAGCTCTACGCTGAGAAATTCGCTAAATAAAAAGCTTTTTTCTAGAAAAACCCCTGGCTTGGGGTTTTTCTGATTTAATTGACTAATTACTCTAAATCGCGTATAGTGCGCTCACTATGAATGTCTCTGAACTAGCCCGCCAACTCCGGATCAATACCAAGGATTTATTGGAAGTTTTACCTGCCTATGGTTTTGACGTGGGTGCTAAGGCGGTAAAAATTGATGATCGGGTGGCCGAACAGATTACCCGCAAGTGGCGCTTTATTCGACGTGATTTAGAAGAAAAGAAAGCACGGGAACAAGAGGAAGCCAAGAAAAAAGAACGTGCTCTCCGTAAAGAATCTGGTCAAACTGTTACCTTGCCAGCACTTATTACCGTGCGCGATTTTGCTGAACGCATGAAATTGCCGACCACACAGGTGATCATGGAACTGATGAAAAATGGAATTTTGGCCAACCAAAATCAGAACATTGACTTTGATACGGCTGGAATTATTGCTGAAGAACTTGGTTTTGGTGTGACTCGTGAAGGTGGTGAAGCTAGTCAAGCCGATGTGGCCAAAGAAGCGAGCCGCGTGCAAAATTTGGAAGAAGCTTTGGCACGTGGTGAAGGTGTTACTCGTCCGCCAGTAGTGGTAGTGATGGGTCACGTTGACCATGGTAAAACAAAATTGCTCGACACCATTCGTTCGGCCAATGTTGTGGCCAAAGAAGCGGGTGGAATTACTCAGCACATTGGCGCGTACCAAACTGTTTGGACTGATCCAAAAACTAAAGCGCAGCGTGCTATTTCTTTCATTGATACTCCGGGTCACGAAGCTTTTTCCATGATGCGCAGTCGTGGTGCTAAAGTCGCTGACATGGCGATTTTGGTGGTGGCGGCTGATGACAGTGTTAAACCGCAAACTGAAGAAGCGATTAATATTATTCGCGCGGCTAAATTGCCATTTGTGGTCGCGATCAACAAAATTGATAAAGAAGCCGCTGATTTAGACCGCGTAAAAAATGATTTGTCACAACGTGGAATTATTCCAGAAGAATGGGGCGGCGATGTGCCAGTGGTAGGAATTTCCGCCAAAAATAATGTTAATATTGATAAATTACTCGATGTACTTTTGTTACTCGCTGATGTTAATGAGGATAAAATTAAAGCTGATCCAGATTTACCAGCCGTTGGGACCATTATTGAATCACACGTTAATAAAGGCATGGGGCCAGTGGCAACGGTTTTGGTGCAGTCTGGAACTTTGCACAATAATGACAAGCTCGTGGTAAATAATGAAATTTACGGTAAAGTACGCGCCATGAAAAATTACCGTGGCGAATTAATTGAAGCAGCTTCGCCATCAATGCCAGTGCAAATTATTGGTTTTAAAGTCGCACCAGAAATCGGTGATGTTCTAGATGTTAGCCGCGCTGATACGGCCACAGAAATTGACGTGAAGCAAAAACGCTCTGAACAAACTGGAGCTGAACGCACCACGCTGATTGAAGGTCAAACCATGGAGGACGAAACTGCGAAAAAGACTTTGAATTTGGTGATTAAAACTGACGTACTTGGTTCACTGGAAGCAATCATTGCTTCACTGGCCAAAATTAAACATGAAGAAGTTGGGGTAAAAGTAATCGGTAAGGGTCTGGGAAACATTACCGAAAATGATGTTAGTAAGGCAGAAACTGGTGGTGCGACAGTAATTGGCTTTAACGTGCGTCCAACCCCTTTGGCTGACCAAATGCTCCGCAATAAAAATATTACCTTCACTAATTACTCAGTGATTTACGATTTAATTGATTGGGTAAAAGTGGAGCTCGAAAAAATGCTCACCAAAGAACATATTATTACTGAGTTGGGTAACATGAACGTGCTGGCGCTGTTCCGCAAAGATAAACAATCAACCATTATTGGTGGTGTAGTTACCAACGGAAAAGTTTTGAAAGGTGAGTCAGTACGTATTAAACGGGATGGACTCCTCATTGCTACTGGCACAGTCATGGCCGTAAAAATTGGTCAACAAGAAGTCAAGGATGCTTTTGAGGGTACTGAGTGCGGGGTGCAAATTGGCACTAAAGAAAAAATTGAAGTGGGCGATAAATTGGAGATTTTCCACGAAGAAATTCGGGTTCGCAAAATTGAATTTGTTAAATAATAATTTTATATCATATGGCTGAACAAATCGTCACTGACGCAAATTTTCAAGCAGAAGTTTTAAATTCTTCAGTGCCAGTTTTGGTAGATTTTTGGGCACCATGGTGTGGTCCTTGCCAAATGATGAATCCACTGCTCGAAGAATTGGTTGGCGAGTGGGACATGAGTAAAATTAAAGTAGTCAAAATGAACGTTGATGAAAATACTACTGTCCCTGGTAATTATCGCGTAATGAGTATTCCAACCTTTATTGTATTTAAAAATGGCCAAGCCGTTGAAACTATGGTCGGTGGCATGCCTAAAGAAAAATTGCGCGCTGGTGTAGAAAAACACCTCTAATCTTCAATGGTAATTATTTTTAAGCGGCCAGTATGGCCGCTTTTAATTTTTATTTTGTTTTTAGGAATATCCCACTCTTCTGACAGCAAGTCAATCAGTGCCTCGTTAGCTGCGCCGTCCACGGGCGGTGCCTTTAGTTTTACTTTTATGGTGCCGTCAATTTGTTTACCCAAAATTTCATTGGTTTGACTACGGGGAATAACTTTAAAACGATAGATTTTTATCATAGTGGTGGGCTTATCGTACCACGTAAACTTTTCCTTGACTATTTTTTTGGCGAGAGTACACTTGTTGTATATTAAAAACATATGAATAATCCTTTTCAAAACGCCATGGCACAGCTGGAAAAAGCGGCTGGAGTCATGAATTTAAATACTGAAACCAAAGCCATTTTGTCAGCGCCAAAACGGCTCCTTACCGTATCGATTCCCGTTAAAATGGACAGTGGTGAAATTAAAGTATTTACTGGTTACCGCAGTCAATATAATGATGCGCTGGGACCATTTAAAGGTGGAATTCGCTATCACTGGAATGTAACTGAAGACGAAGTTAAAGCACTGTCATTTTGGATGACTATGAAATGTGCAGTGGCTGGTTTACCACTTGGTGGTGGTAAGGGTGGAATTATTGTTAATCCAAAAGAATTGTCAGAAGGGGAGTTAGAACGATTGTCACGTGGGTATATTCGCGCTTTGTACAAATATGTTGGTCCAACGCAAGATGTTCCAGCGCCAGACGTGTATACTAATGGCCAGATTATGAGCTGGATGCTGGATGAATACGAAAAATTAGTGGGCGAAAAAGCGCCGGGTATGATTACTGGTAAGCCACTGGCGCTGGGTGGTTCACGTGGACGCGATAAAGCGACTGCGCAAGGTGGTGTGTTTGTGCTCCTTGAGGCAGTTAAAAAAATGGGCCTTACCCCTAGTGAAACCACAGTCGCCATTCAAGGATATGGTAATGCTGGTGCTCATATGGCTGAACTCTTACACGCCGCAGGCTTCAAAATTGTGGCTGCGACAGATTCACAAGGTGGTGTACGAACTACAGTCGGTTCGCTTAATCCAAAGTATTTGAGTGAGCATAAGGAAAATAAAGGAAGCTTGTTTACCTATGCATCAGAGGATTCGTTAAATTTTTACGAAATTACTAATGAACAGCTTTTGGAAATGGAAGTGGACATTTTGGTCCCAGCCGCTTTAGAAAATCAAATCACTGCGGAAAATGCTGGTCGGGTTAAAGCGAAAATGATTGTAGAATTAGCTAACGGTCCAACCACGCCAGAAGCGGATGAAATCTTGTTCAAAAATAATGTAGTGGTAGTGCCAGATATTTTGGCCAACAGCGGCGGCGTGACCGTAAGTTATTTTGAACAAGTGCAAAACACCAGTAATTATTATTGGACTGATGAAGAGGTGATGCAAAAATTAAACAAAATTATGGTCACCGCCTTTGGCGAAGTTTGGGCGGCCAAGGAAAAATATAACGTAGATATGCGGACTGCCGCGTTTGTGTCGGCTTTGACCCGAGTGGACGCTGGCATGAAAGCCCGAGGATTGGTCTAAAATGAGCGCCATTAAAAAGCAAGCCAAGGCTTGCTTTTTTGCTTGGTAGAGCGTAAGATGGGCTTTATATATGAAGGAATTTATTGAACAGATCAGTCGTGAAGCGGGGAAAATTGCCCTGGATTTTTATACCCAAAATTTCACGGTTTCGAATAAAACTGACCGTTTGGACCTTTTGACCAGCGCAGATGTAGCTGTGAGTGAATTTTTAGTTGCCAAAATTCACGAAAATTTTCCTGACCACCATATTCACAGTGAAGAAATGGTTGATGATATTAATCCAGGGGCAGAATACGAGTGGGTAATTGATCCAATTGATGGGACCTGGAATTTTGCTAATCACATTCCAATTTGGGGTTCACTCATTGCCGTTAATAAAAATGGCGAAACAATCTACGCGGCGATGTATTTTCCGCTAGATGATTCATTTTATTGGGCTGAAAAAGGTAAAGGCGCATTTTGCAATGGTTCTCCGCTTAAAATTTCTGATCACGCAGAACTAAAAGCCTCGGTTGGTTCAGTTAGTTCTAGCTCAAAATTTAAAAATGGTGAAGAGATTTCATTGCTTTGGAAAAAATTGTATGATAGTGAAGCGAGAATTCGTAATTTTGCCTGCATGTATACCGCAGTTTTGGTGGGAAGTGGCAATTTGGAATTTTATATAACCAATGTTGGTAAAGTTCACGATTATTTAGCTCCAGTTTTGCTAGCGCGTGAAGCTGGCGCCCTGGTAACCAATAGTTTTGGTCAAGAATGGGAAAGAAGCATGGAAGATATTGTGATTGCTACTCCTAAAATTCATCAGCAATTAATGGCGTTTTTAAATTAATATGAAGTACGACCCAAAATCCATTGAACCAAAGTGGCAAAAATTCTGGGAAGATAACCAGACTTTTCGCGTGGAAACTGATCCGGCCAAAGAAAAATTTTTTGGTCTGATTGAGTTCCCTTACCCAAGTGGGGCTGGTTTACACGTTGGACACCCGCGGTCTTACACTGCCATGGATGTAATTACACGCCAAAAACGGATGGAAGGAAAAAATGTTTTGTATCCAATTGGGTTTGACTCGTTTGGACTGCCAACTGAAAATTTTGCCATTAAAACTGGTCGGCCACCAGCGGAAATTACGGCTGAAAATATTGCGAACTTTACGCGTCAATTAAAAGCGCTGGGGTTTGGTTTTGATTGGTCGCGCGCGGTGACTACTAGTGAACCTGAATATTATAAATGGACACAGTGGATTTTTTTGCAGCTTTACAAACAAGGTTTGGCCTACAAAGCCAACCAGCCAATTAATTGGTGTCCAAAAGATAAAATTGGTCTAGCTAATGAAGAAGTGGTTGATGGCTGTTGTGAGCGTTGTGGCAATCCAGTAGAAAAACGGAATAAAGAACAATGGATGCTCGCGATCACCAAATACGCTGACAAACTTCTCGCGGGTTTAAATGAAGTTGATTATATTTCTCGCGCCAAAATTCAACAGGAAAATTGGATTGGGCGGAGTGAGGGTGCAGAAATTAATTTTGAATTATTTTTTACCAAAAATCCGGCTGATAATGATCGTCGTGGACCAAATGGTGAAAAAGCAAAATTGACTGTATTTACTACGCGTCCAGACACGCTGTTTGGTGCCACCTATTTGGTGCTTGCCCCTGAACATTTGTGGGTGACTTTGGCGACTGATCAAAATCATGATGTTTTGGAAAACAAAGCCGAAGTGTTGGCTTATGTTAACGCTGCTAAACAAAAAACTGATATTGAGCGCAGTGCGCTTGATAAAGAAAAGACCGGTGTGGAACTCCGTGGTGTTAAAGCCATTAATCCGGTTACAGGCGAACAAATTCCAATGTTTGTGGCTGATTATGTCCTGGGTGGTTATGGTACGGGCGCGATTATGGCGGTACCAGCGCATGATGAGCGCGACTTTGAATTTGCGAGTAAATATCATTTGCCAAAAGTAGAAGTGGTTGCCGGTGGTGATATTGCCACTGAAGCCTTCACTTCTGCTGGGTTCGCTGTTAATTCAGATTTTTTGAATGGCTTAGAAACCGTTGAGGCCAAAGCTAAAATGGTTGCTTGGCTAGAAGAAAATAAAATTGGTAACCGCAAAGTGCAGTACAAACTCCGTGACTGGGTCTTTTCGCGTCAGCGGTATTGGGGTGAGCCGATTCCTTTGGTTTTTTGTGAAAATTGTAATGGTTGGATTCCACTTCCAGAAAGTGAATTACCACTCGAATTACCAAAAGTGGAAAAATATTTACCAACTGATACTGGCGAGTCGCCAATCGCGGCCATGACTGAGTGGGTTAAAACTACTTGTCCAAAGTGTGGTGGTCCGGCACGCCGCGAAACTGACACCATGCCTAACTGGGCTGGGTCAAGTTGGTACTTCCTCCGCTACATGGATCCGCAGAATGCGAAAGATTTATTCCGTACCGATGGTTTTAAATTCCGTCCAGCGATTGAACCGACCGAAAAAGATAAAGCTTATTTTGCTACTTTTAAACAGGTATATCAAGATTTAGAGAAAAAGGGAATTAAAGTTTGGACTGGGAATCGTTTACTTTTGAACGGCTTGAACCGCAATTTGTGGACACCATTGCGCACGGTTTGTTTAGTCGCTTGGAATGATGATAAGGCGGCGATTGCGAGTTATTTGGTGGAGCAAGGCTATAGGTTAACTCAATCATTTAACCAAAATGATCTGTACGAAAAAGATGGAGTGCGTGTAGAAATTGTTCCGGTTTGGAAAGAGAACGGCGAAATGTATAGTTTGACTTACCAAGGTGCCAAACAACCAATGCAAGCTCGCGATTTACCAGAAGTGTGTTTGGGAAATTTGTGGGGCTTTACTTTCCGCACTATTTCACCAGAATATAATTTGGCACATTACGAATACACTGAGAAAAACGAGTCAGACGGCCAAAGTAATCAAGAAAAAATTGCTTTCTTGTCTGAGTGGGTTGAAAAGATTAATCCAAATTTACGCTATTGGAATCAAGTGGATTGGTACAATGGGGGAATGGAGCACACGGTTTTACACTTGTTGTATTCCCGTTTTTGGAATCAATTCTTGTATGACATTGGCGTGGTCCCAACTCTCGAACCATACAAAAAACGCACCAGTCACGGCATGATTTTGGCCAAGGGCGGTGAAAAGATGAGTAAGTCAAAGGGAAACGTGGTGAACCCAGATGAAATGGTTGAACTGTACGGTGCAGACGCGCTTCGCACTTATATTATGTTTATGGGTCCATTTGACCAAGCTGTGGAATGGGATACCAATGGATTAGTTGGTGTGCGTCGGTTCCTGGATAAGGTTTGGAATTTACAGGAAAAGGTGAGTGATAGTGCGGCGACCAATAAAAAAGTGGTTACTCAGCTTCACCAAACAATCAAAAAAGTCACTGATGATATTCAGAACATGAGCTTCAATACCTCGGTGGCGAAATTAATGGAACTGGCGAACGCGATGAGTGTTGAGGAAAAAATTGCAAAAACTGATTACCAAATTTTAATTAAATTGTTGTCAGTGTTTGCCCCGCACATTGGTGAAGAATTATGGGCCCAATTTGGTGATGGAAATTCTGTTTCTAAATCGACTTGGCCGGTTTATGATGCTGAACTCGCCAAAGATAGTGAAGTGATAATCGCCATTCAAATTAATGGTAAAGTTCGCGCTGAATTAACAGTATCACCAGACATTGCCGAAGCTGATATTAAAAAATTAGCTTTAGAAAATGAAGGTGTGCAAAAATGGTTGGAAGGTAAAGAACCAAAGAAATTTATTTATGTTCCAGGCCGTTTGATTTCAATTGTTGTGTGATTGTTCACAGCTTGCGCACAGTTTTTACACACAAAATAAAAAACACTGCTTGAATCGAGCAGTGTTTTGTTTTACAATAAAATTACTATATTTCTTCTCTAAAGGAGGGAAGAAAATACAGATTAGATCTGTGTTTTTTGCTATGGAAAATTATAAAAATTTCAATGAATGGAATGAAAAAAAGAAAACCGTAAACTCTTTCGAAGGTTGTCCAAAATTTAAAATTGGACAAATTTGGTGGGCACATTTAGGTTTAAATGTAGCGACTGAGTTAGATGGTAAGGGTTCTGAATTTCTTCGTCCGATTTTGATTATCCAAAAAGTGTACGGTGACGCTTGCTTAGTGATCCCATTAACTACGTCTGAGAAGTTCGGAGATTATTACGCACGGTTTCATGATGACAGAGGGCGAGTTCAGTACGCTTGTCTAGCACAAGCGCGGTATCTTGATGGAAAAAGATTAAAAAGAAAACTCTCATTTGTTAGCAGAGAGACGACTGAAAATTTAAAGCAATTACTGTGTACTCTAATAAAAAAATAACCTCACCGGAGGGTGAGGAATCTCGACTGCCACAGGCAGAAGGATGAACTTCATTATTCAGTATAGCAGATTCCAGATAAAAGTCAATATATTACAGCCAAGATATGATAAACAAAATAACCTCAAAAAGCTGGCGTTTTGCAATCTATTCTTTTAGTTTTTTGATTGGCACTATAGTTGCCTCAATTAGTGACATTCGAAAAACCAATTGGATTTTATCTGCCGTTTTGGTGTCTGTTTTAATTTTATTTTTTATTAAAAAACTAGAAATTAAATTCATAGTATTAATCGTTACTAGTTTTGGTTTAGGAATTTATCGCTATGGATTAGTCTTTCCAGTTAGTGAGACTGGAAGAATTGAGGCGTTTAATAACCAAAATATTCAATTGATTGGAACCGTAAACGCTGAACCTGATGTGCGCTTGGATTCAGTGCGATATGTGCTAGACGCAAGTAGCGTCGAGGCCCGGGCTGGGCCAGGTGAAATTGAGGGTAATATTTTAGCGGTTTTTGATCGGTATCCACGGTTTAATTACGGCGATGTTCTTAAGGTTACTTGCACTATTAAAAAACCAGAACCAATTGTTGATGAAGTGAATGGAAAAGTGTTTCGGTATGACTTGGCTTTGGCCAGGCAAGACATTTTTGCACTCTGCCAAAAACCAATCCTCACTAAAATTGGCAGTGGAGGAGCTAACCCAGTCATGAGCTATATTTTAGCTTTTAAAAATCAATTAGCGCTGCGCTTAGAAGCACTCTGGCCAGAACCCTATGCCAGTTTTATGGCTGGATTACTTTACGGATATCGCGGTGGACTGGGGCCACTCAATGATTTGTTCAGTAAAACCGGAGTCGCGCACATTGTGGCCGTATCAGGATTTAATATTTCCGTGATTGCGACTTTACTCTTATCAATCTGTTATTACTGCCGCATTAATCGGCGGCACGCTTTTTATGTGGTTGGTTTGTATATTTTTGTGTTTGTGATTTTTACCGGCGCATCTGCTTCTGTGATGCGGGCGGGAATTATGGGCTTTATTGTGCTTTTGGCCAAACAAGTTGGGCGCGTCAGTCGAATTGGACCGGTGTTACTCCTCACGGCTGTGATTATGACAGTACAAAATCCATTGGTGCTACTGTATGATGCTGGATTCCAACTTTCATTTTTGGCCACTTTGGGTTTGGTATATTTAAATCCAATTTTGGAAACTTACTTAAATTGGCTTCCAGAAAAATTTGGTCTCAGGGAAAATACTATTTCAACCACAGCTGCGACGATTGCAACTTTGCCCTTAATTTTATTTCAGTTTGGTCGGCTTGCCCTACTCACTATTTTTGTGAACATTGCGGTGTTGTGGGTGATCCCAATTTTAATGGCCACTGGTTTTGCTGCCCTCCTTGGCAGTTTAATCCATATTTACGTGGGTCAGGCCCTGGCCTGGATTGGGTGGGCGGGAATGTGGTATGTTATTAGCGTAGTTTCATGGTTTGGGGGAATTAGTTGGGCCGCGCCCGCAGTTTCATTTTCCTTGCCCCTATTAATCACGAGCTACTTAATTTTACTCTACCTCATTTTTAAAAAAGCCTATGCCCGGCCTCATCTTTGACACTCGCAGTGAGTACCATAATATTTTGGTGATTAGCGTTGCTTTGCTATTTACTTTCGCAGTATTCTTACTGGGCGGTAGTTGGCTGATTGAATTTTTAAAAAATCCTAGTTCTCAAATGAGTAAATTGGCCCTGTGGTTCTTGCTCGTGGTGGTAACTGGTTTAATTGTGGGTCGAGTCCGTGCTCACGGAGTGGTTAGTGTTAATAATGCTGAAATTGTCCAACATCAAATTGTTTGGTCGACTAAAATCCCACTTAAAGAAATTAAGAGTTATGAGATTACCAATAGTCTCCGAACTGTGGCCCAAAATGGGGTGACAGTGAGAGTACCGCGTTTACTGGCTCTGGTCACTTTAAATTCCGGTAAAAAAGTGCCCCTCGTAATTTCTGTTCTGACCGAAACTGACCGTGAGATTGTGAAAAATATTTTAACAGCCGCGGTGAGTGGTAAAAATATTGAACTAACTGGAAGTAGTAGTAATTTCTCAACTCTGTCGGCTACGATCAAGGCAATGTTATATTTTGCCGTTATTAGTGCCGTGATCCCACTGATTGTGTATGGGAAAAAGTAAAGTCAAAGTGCTTGACTCAGTGACTGGTTATGATTTAGCCAGTAGTGCTTATGATAAAAAAATACCGTACTTAAATAGTTTTGAAAAAAACGCAGTTTTACCAATTCTGGGTGATTTAAAAGGCAAAAGTGTGCTTGATGTTGGGGCGGGAACTGGCCGGTTATCCATTTTATTAGTCCAAGTTGGAGCAGAAGTAACGGCCCTGGATGTGTCAGAGGAAATGTTAAAGGTTTTAAACCGAAAAAATAAACATATCAAAACTGTGGTTGGTGAGGCTGAAGCCTTGCCATTTCCCGATAACTCTTTTGATATTATTACCGCTGCATTTTTGATTGTTCACCTAAAAAATCCGCGCCGCTTTTTTGATGAAGTGTATCGGGTGCTCAAAGATGGGGGAAAATTTTTAGTAACTAATATTAACCAAACTGACCCGCCAGTGGTGGAAACTAAGGTTGGACCAATTGTGGTTGAGTCATTTTATCACCGGAAAGAAGCAATCAAAGAGCTGCTCGAAGACCTGGCGTTTGGAGTTGAAGAAAAAATAATTTCAGAAAATGGCGTTTGGGTAAACCAAATTATTTGCGCCACTAAATAAGGAGGTATGAAAAAGCTACTTAGTATTTTGCTAGTTTTGTTATTGCTAATCGGAATAGTCAGGTTTTTGGAATCCAAAAAAATAATTACGGTTACATTTGCCCGGCCTAAAATAGAGGATATTAAGGTGGGGGATACTAGTACTCAAGACAAACCAGCTCAAGTGTATTTTTTGGATGTTGGCCAAGGTGATGCGACCTTGGTAGTTTTTCCAAATGGCGAAGAGCTACTCGTTGATTGTGCGCGTGACGCGGTGGTGTTGTCAGCTTTGTCACGGGTGCGGCACTGGAATGACCGCACTCTCGACTATTTAATTGTCACTCACCCTGACTCTGATCACTACGCTGGGTGTATTGATGTGCTTTCTCGTTACACAGTCAAAAAAATTTTCCTTACTGGCTATGAAAAAAATAGTGGGCCACTCTGGACTTCATTTATGAACAAGGTGCATGAGGCTGAAGCCAGTGGTTCGGTTGTGGAAAAAATTACCACTGCCCAAAATTTTGTAATTGCAGGCGTGACTACCACGATTTTGTACCCTGACCATGATGTGGCCCGCGACCCGCGCATTCCTAAAACCAATGTGGTGGAAAGCAATGACACATCCATGGTCGTGAAACTTTCAGCTGGAACCAATGATATTTTGCTGACTGGCGATACTGAGGCGCCGCTGGAAAATTATTTAGTCAGTAAACTGGGTGGTGGACTGGAGGCTGAGCTGCTCAAAGTTGGGCATCATGGTAGTTTAACCTCGTCGAGTGATTTATTTTTAAATGCGGTCGCGCCTAAATATTGTTTAATTTCAGTGGGCAAAGATAATGCCTATGGTCACCCCGCGCCGCGGGTTTTAAAACGCCTCGAACGCCATAATTGTCAGGTTTTACGGACTGACCAGCAAGGTGATATACTATTTTCACTTTCGCCTAGTCAGCTCCAGTATGAAACGCCTTAAGTATTTGGTCGGATTGAGTACTTTAGTATTATTTTTTGCCCCAGTCACAACTTGGGCAGCGTTTGATTTTGCTGTTAACCAAATTGTACGGTTGTCAAAAACTAATGCGGTGGAAGGAGAAGTGGTAAAACTCTACACGGTAATTGTAAATAATGATTTTGCGTCAGTGTCGGGGAAGGTGGTGTTTTATAATAATGATCAGGTCATTGCTGAGGTGCCATTTGAAAAAATTTTATTTGAGCAAGCTAAACAAGTGGCCGCCGAATATACCTTGCCCGCGGGTGAATTATCTTTGACAGCGCGGTTAACTAGTGTGGTTGGTTTGCAAGCGAATGGCGACAAACAAGTGCTACCTGACAATCAAATTCAATCTTCCCAAACTCCATCAAAATTTACCATTGAAGCTGATTCTGACCATGACAAAATTGGTGACAACACTGACCCTGATGATGATAATGACGGTCTAACTGATGACCGCGAAAAAGAATTAGGTACTGACCCAAAAAAAGCTGACACCGATGGTGATGGCATTCCAGATAACACTGAATTAGACAATAAAACCAACCCAATGGCGACTGACACTGACGGTGATGGGGTAAATGATAAAGATGATTTATTTCCAATTGATCCCAAAGAACAAAAAGATATTGATGGTGATAAAATTGGGGACAACACTGACCCTGATGATGATAATGATGGTGTGACTGATGAGGCGGAAAAAGCCAAGGGTACTGATCCGCTCAAAGCTGATACTGATGGCGATGGTGTGAATGATGGGGCGGATGAATTACCGCTTGATCCAAAGGAAAATAAAGACTCAGACAAAGATGGAACTGGGGATAACGCTGATCTGGACGATGATAATGATCATTTACCTGATACTGAAGAACAAAAAATTGGTACCAGTCCACGCACTCCAGACACAGACAACGATGGTATTTCTGACCATGATGAAACCGTGAAGGGGACTGATCCGCTAGCCGAAGACACTGACTTAGATGGCACACCAGATGGAAAAGATAAAGCCCCGCTGATCCCCGCTGAAAGTTTTTCACTCCAAGCACAAAATTTTTTCCTGGCCCACAAAATTCCAGTTTTAGCTGGAGGAGGAATTATACTTGTCCTCTTTTTGTGGTTACTATTTCGCCGTCGCGAGTAAGTTTGTGGTATACTTAGCCAAATCATTGTTATGGGACTATTTGGAAATAAAATTGAATCATACATTGGCGTTGATATTGGCGCAGAGGGAATTAAATTAGTTGAACTTCGTCGAACCAAAGCGCGCCCACAGCTGTGGACTTATGGCATTGCTGAAGAAAAAATTGCGATTCACGCGACAGCAACTGAAACCGCGCCCCTCAGTCCAACTGGAAAAACCATGTCCAAAAAATCAGTTCTATCCGAAGCCGATGAATTTAGTGCGGAACGGGCTGATCACTACGGTTTGCTTCTTAAGGATTTAATTAAAAAAGCTAAGGTTGTGGGCCAGCGCGCTGCCTCTAGTTTGCCGGTGTCTCATGTTTTTCACACCATTATTAATTTGCCTCAAGTTCCAGAAAAAGAAATTGATAAGTTGGTCCGCGCTGAGGTAGCTAAAGTTTTGCCTCAATCTTTGGATGACATGCAAATTGTGTATCAGCCAGTGCCGCTTAGTGAAGAATTAAAAAAACATTATATCCGTTTACTGGTCACAGCCGCGCCAAAAAACATGGTCATGTTTTACACCCGTATTTTTCAACAAGCTGGTTTAAGTTTACAAGAATTAGAAACTGAAGCCTTTGCTTTGGCCCGGTCACTGGTTGGTAAAGATGAGGCCTTGACCATGGTGGTTGACATTGGCGCTGAACGCACCAATTTTTCCCTCATTGATAAAGGCTTGCCAATGACTCAGCGGAGTTTGCAATTGGGTGGTTCAATTTTAGATTCGGTGATTGCCGAGAGACTTGGGGTTAATTTGAAACAGGCCCAATTACTCAAGCACGATGTCTCCAATATTTCAAGTGCGTTAGTTACGTCTGAACCATTTATTAGATTCCTGGAACCACTGGCCAAAGAAATTCAGTACCACTTTGATTTGTACCTGAGCCAGACTGGCAATGAAAATCGCAAACCAGAAAAAATTATTTTAACTGGTGGGGCGGCTCAATTTCCGCCAGTGGTTGAATACTTAAAAACCCAATTTCCAGTCCGGGTGTTTGTTGGTGACCCGTGGGCCCGGGTTTTGTACCAGGATGGCCTCAAACCTCTCCTCCATGACCTGGCGCCCCGGATGGCGGTTTCCATTGGCCTGGCCCTGAGAAATTTTTAACTGTAGCTAAATTTTCCCACTTTGGTATACTGTATCTATATGGCGAGTAGCACCCACCTTTTGCTAGTAGAAGACGACACTTTTTTAGCGTCAATCTACCGCACGAAATTTGAACAAGAAGATTTTAAAGTTTCAGTGGCTGAAAATGGTGAAGACGGTCTCGAGGCTGCGCGCAAGAAAAAACCAGATATTATTTTGCTCGATATTTTGCTCCCGCACCTGGATGGTTTTGCAGTGTTGCAAGAATTAAAAAAAGATAAAAGTACTGCGCACATTCCCGTGATTTTACTAACTAATTTGGGGCAAAAAGAAGATGTAGAAAAGGGGCTTGAACTTGGGGCTGCTTCGTACTTAATTAAAGCCCACTGTCGACCTTCAGCTACTGTGGCTGAAGTTAAAAAAGTTTTGAAACATTAATTATTTTTATGAATCGCAAAGGCTTTACCCTGATTGAATTACTCGTTGTTATTGCTGTGATCGCATTACTGTCCACCCTGGCGGTGATTGCGCTTGGCTCAGCGCGTAAAAAAGCTAATGATGCGATTCGTTTGTCAGACATGACTCAGGTTCGGTTTGCACTCGAAAGTTATTTCAACAAGCGCAATAGCTACCCAACCACGCAGCCCGGTGGTGTTCCGCTGGGAGTTGGTAATGCGGTGTGTTTGAACGCGACTGGTTTTGGCCCGCTGGGTTGTACAGAACCGCTCATGCCTGTAATTCCACATGATCCAGGCTCTGGCACTTATGTGTATGTTTCAACCGACGGAAAAACATTCAAAATTTTAGCAACTTTAGAAGCTGGTACTGATACACTCGCAGCCGGACCAATTGCCGTTGATCCATTTGTAATTAAAAACGGTCAATAAATTTTTTATGCCGCTCGGTTTAATTAGTGCGGCTTTATTTGCTTTTGGTGCAATTGCAGCGTCCCTGTTGTTGTGTTTTGCGTGGCGTCAGAGTAAGGCAAACAAAAATAAATCACTTGGTCAACGTTCAGTGTGTGACCACTGTGGTAAACAACTGTCAGCCGTGGCCCTGATTCCAGTGTTAGGGTTTTTTATCGTACGCGGTAAATGTCAAAAGTGTGGCCATGATGCACCTTACTATTCGCTGCTGGCTGAAGTGTTAATTGGCTCAATTTGGGCCGGAGTTTTTTACCACCAGCCGCAATTGAATTGGTGGTCACTGCTTGGATTTTTTGTAGTTAGTGCGTGCCTAGTCACCATTGTCATGAACGATTTTTTTTGGCAAGAAATTCCAGTACCCTTGATTTGGGCTACTGGTTTGGTTTTAGTTGGATTACTAAGTCTGCAGACTAGTTGGTTGCCAAATTTTTCGGCTAGTGGCACTGGTGCACTGGTGGCGGCTGGTTTTTTCTTGTGGCAATATGTACTCTCGCGCGGGCGCTGGGTGAGTTCTGAAGATATGTGGGTTGGAGCGCTCAGTGGCGCTTTAATTGGCTGGAATGCAATTGTGCTTGGCACAGCCGTGGCTTATGTTGGCGCTGCCTTGTATTCCATTTTATGTGCTCTTGTAAAACGTCAAGAAAAATTAGACCGCGTGCCACTGAGTGCGTTCTTGGCCTGGTCAACGTTAATTTTTCTGTTGGCCAAATTAGTTTAGTATGAAAAAAAATACTTTGCCAAACACCACGGCGAAGTGGTTGGAATATAGTCATGTGAGTGCGGAAGAAGTTTTGCATAATTTAAATGTCACTGAAACTGGTTTGTCTGAAACTGAAATTAAAACGCGTCAAACCAAATTTGGTTTAAATGAATTAGGAAAACAAAAAGTACGCTGGTACCATGTGCTTTGGCGGCAATTTGCGTCGCCGTTTATTTATATTTTGCTCGCTACAGTCCCGCTGTCACTAATGTTTGGGGAAAAGATCGATGCGTGCATGATTGTTTTGTTTATTGTAATTAATGTTGTTCTTGGGTTTATTCAAGAATTTCGGTCAGAAAAAATGCTCGCCACTTTGAGTTCACTGGTAGTGGCTAAAGCGCGCACCATTCGGGCAGGCAAAGAAACCTTGGTACCAAGCACTGATTTAGTACCGGGTGATATTTTAATTTTACAAACTGGTGATATTGTTCCAGCAGACGCGCGCGTAATTTCTACTGCGGGTTTAACCGTTAATGAAACTGTGTTAACTGGTGAATCAGTACCAGTGAACAAAACAATTGAGTCAGTCAAAAAACCAACTGATGTGTACGATGGCACAAATGTGGTTTTTTCTGGTACAACCATTGTCGAAGGCAAGGCGACGGCGGTAGTGGTAGCGACTGGTGCTAATTCAGTGATGGGTAGTATTGCGCACTTAGCCGCTGACACGGTGCGCGAAAGTGGTTTTGAAAAAGGCATTAAAAGTCTAAGTACCTTTATTTTGCGTTTAATTTTTGGCACCTTGCTATTAGTTTTTATTGCCAATGTGACCATTAAATCGGCTAGCCGCAGTGATTTAATTGAACTAATTATTTTCTCAATTGCGCTCGCGATTAGTGTGATTCCCGAAGCTTTGCCAGTGGTGACAACTTTTTCTTTGTCCCGCGGAGCTTTGCATTTAGCCAAGAAAAAAGTGGTCGTGAAACGTTTGTCAGCCATTGAAGATTTGGGTGGGATTGAAATTTTGTGTTCAGATAAAACTGGAACGATTACGCAAAATGAATTGACCGTGGCTGAAGTTCTGCCATTTGGTGCGTACAAAAAAGCCGAGGTAATTTTAACGGCCGCTGAAGCAGCGCCATTTTTGCACGAAACTGGCAAAGAAGCGAACAACTCGTTTGATATTGCACTGGCTAAAGAATTATCTAAAACTGACAAACAAAAATTAAGTGCTTGTTCCATGCTGGCGGATTTACCCTTTGATCCAGCCCGGCGTCGCAATGTAGTTTTGTGTGCCACGAGTACACAAACTAAATTAATTGTGCGCGGTGCCTTTGCTGAAGTGGCGGCTTTATCAGACATTAAAACTACGGACAAAACCGCGCTCGCTTGGCTAGAAGCGGAAGGGAAAAAAGGCCGGCGCGTAATTATGGTGGCAGCCAAAAAAGCCAAGAAAACTGATAGTGCGGATTTAGTGAAAGCCGAAGACGGGGTTGAAGGAATTGGTTTAATTTCATTTGTTGATCCACTAAAACCAACTAGTAAAGCGGCAATTGCAGAAGCTAAGGCCCTAGGCGTAGCGGTTAAAATTATTACTGGTGATGGCGCCGAAGTAGCTGAAGCGATTGGCCGTGAAGTTGGTTTGGTGACTGAAAGTAATCAGGTTTTAACAGCCGCGGATTTACTCAAATTACCAGAATCTGATCAACTCCGCGCCGCTGAAAACACTGCTGTATTTGCGCGTGTCAATCCAAGTGAAAAATATCGGATCATCCAACTGCTCCAAACTAAACACCAAGTCGGATTTTTGGGTGAGGGGATTAATGATGCGCCAGCACTCAAAATTGCGCAAGTTGGACTCGTTGTGGCTGAAGCTTCGGACGTCGCGCGTGAAGCTGCGGACGTGGTGCTTTTACAAAAAAGTTTAAATGTGATCATTGATGGTATTCGTGAGGGCCGCGTAGTGTTTGTAAATACCCTGACGTACATTAAATCTACGCTGGCTTCAAACCTGGGAAATTTTTACGCCGTTGCAGTGGCCTCACTTTTGATTGATTTTTTACCAATGTTGCCGCTTCAAATTTTGTTGCTTAATTTACTCTCTGATTTTCCAATGATTGCGATTGCGACTGATCGGGTGGATGGTGCTGCGATTAAAAAACCAAAACAATATGACATCAAAGAAATTGCGCTCATTGCCACCACCCTTGGTTTAGTTAGTTCACTGTTTGATTTTATTTACTTTGCCTATTTCAAAGGTCAAGGGCCAATGGGTCTACAAACCAATTGGTTCATGGGTAGTATTGTGACTGAATTATTATTTTTATTCTCAATTCGCGCGCGCGGTTGGAGCTGGCAGGCCAAACGTCCATCACTTACTATTATTTGGCTAACTATTACAGCCATGATCGTAACTTTGGCCTTACCTCTTATTCCAACCATGCGTGAAATTTTCAAATTTACTTTACCGACAAAACAAGATTATATTGCTGTTCTGGTAATCGCGGTCCTATACTTTTTCATTACGGAAATTGTGAAACGTGGTTATTACTGGTTTAGTAATAAAAGCGAATTAGCTACTCACACTAAATAATATGGATTATTTACAAACTATTTTACCTGATTTGCAGAACCTTGGTTTTTGGGGTTACTGGGTTATGGTTTGTATTTTTGCGTTTGAGTCAGCTAGTTTGCTTGGGCTCGTCGTACCAGGCACACCTTTAGTTTTGTTAGCGGGATTTTTGGCTGCTGAACGCACTTTTGATTTGGTAGATTTGATTTGGTTTGTAACTCTTGGTGCAATTATTGGTGATAATTTGAGTTTTTATTTTGGCACACGTTCAACTGGTTTATTCAAACCAACCAATAAATTTTTTAAACCTAGTCATTTGCAAAAGGGTGAAAAATTTTTTGCAGCACATGGTACTAAAAGTGTTTTCCTGGCCCGTTTTATTGGCCCCTTACGTTCCATTGTCCCGTTTATCGCGGGACTAACCAAAATGAAATATAAAGATTTTTTTTGGTGGAATATTTTGAGTGCGTTTACCTGGGCAATTACTACTTTGCTGGTGGGTTATTTCTTTGGCGCCGTGCTTTTGAGTTTTTAGCAAAAGTTCAGTATTTTGGCTCAATAGAGCCTTTTGAAGCGATTTACTGAGCTTTTGGGGACTTATACAAAAAAAGATTGACGGAAGCTTTATTTTCTTGTATCATATCGGCGTCACTTTAAAAGCTATGCCTCTATTTTCCTCAGAAACTGACCGGAAGTACGCCATGATGGCCATGCGGGTCGTGGGGGACTTTGGGGCCGCCATTGCGGTTCCGGTGGTCGCTTTCGTCATTCTAGGTCAATGGCTCGACGGAAAATATGGCACAGGCTACAAGTTCACGATTGGATCATTCATTCTAGCGGCCCTGGTCTCTGGAAAAATGATCTACAAAAAAGCCAAACAATACGGAAAAGAATTTTCCGAGTTAAATACTTTGGCTGACACCGAAAAAAGAAACGAAAAGAATAAAGATCACAATTAATATGGCTGAAATTCACATTCCGACTCTTGCACCTGAAGCCCTGTTCCACCTTGGTCCAGTTACTGTGACCAACACCATGATTAACAGTTGGCTGGCAATTATTATTTTCCTGATTATTGGAATGGTGGTTTCACGCAGTGCCAAACTGCGGCCAGGTAAATTCCAAAACGGCTTTGAGCACATTATTGAAATTTTATTTGGTTATTTTGACCAAGTGACTGGAGATAGAACAAAAACGCGGCGCTTTTTTCCGCTGGTAGGTTCTATCTTCTTTTTTATTTTGTTGTCTAACTGGCTTGGACTTTTACCAGGAACAGGAAGTATTACAGTTGGTCACAGCATGCTGCTTCGTCCAGCTAATACTGATTTAAATTTAACTGCGGCCATGGCCATAGTCGCGGTGTTTGCCTCACACCTTTATGCCTTTGCAGCAATTGGTGTGTTTACACACCTCGGAAAATTTGTGCAGCTTAAACAATTGGTAATGAGTGTAAAAAAAGGGCCGATCGGAATCTTTAGCGCCGTTGTGGAATTTGCGGTTGGTTTACTAGAAATCATTAGTGAATTTGCTAAAATGCTGTCCCTTTCATTACGGTTGTTTGGAAATATTTTTGCGGGTGAAGTTTTAATTTCAGTGATTAGCGCGCTGGCAATTGCGCTCGTACCAACTCCGTTTATGATGCTGGAACTTTTGGTTGGATTAATTCAAGCTTCAGTTTTTGCAATGTTAACCTTGGTATATTTAACTTTGGCCAGTGAAGCGCCGCACGGAGCTGAACACTAATTATTGGTTGGTAATCCTTGCTTTGCAAAAGGCAGGGTTAACCAGAAAATAATTCTGGACTTTAATTCACGTGTGAAGGCGAGGTTAAAAACTTTTCCCCAAAAGATCCCTCGACCCAAACACTAAACACATCTATATGATGGAACATGAATCAGTCGTGATCATGATGAAAGCGGCAACTATGGCCCTTGGTGGCGTAGCTCCAGCTTTTGCCATTGGTAAAATTGTTTCAAAGGCCATGGAAGCCATTGGCCGCAACCCAGAAGCCGGCGGAAAAGTTTTCGTGCCAATGCTTCTTGGCGCTGCTTTCGCTGAAGCGATTGCGATCTACTCACTCGTAGTAGTATTTACTCTCAAGTAAATTGATCATGATCTGAACCATCGTTCAGATCATTCATTGATTTATTTAATGAATATATGATTGAAAGTCACGAAATCATGGAAACAACAGTGGCCCAAGAAAATGTTGGTCACGAAACAACTGGTCACGAAGCTGCGCCAGCTGATGAAAGTGTAATTGCATCGCTCGGTTTAAATGCTTCAATGTTTGGCTGGCAATTATTTAACTTTGCACTCGTGGCCGCGATTGTGTGGTTTTTAATTTTGAAACCACTCACTAAAAAAATGGATGAACGCAAAAAGATTATCGATGAATCACTTGATCGTGCCGAAATCATTGCGTCACAAGTAACCAAAAGTAAAGAAGAATACGATGCAGCGATTGCTAAAGCGAAGGCTGACGCGAACGAAGTTTTAGCCACAGCCAAAGCTGATGCTGAGGAGTACAAAAATAAAATGAAAGAAACAACTAAAGCTGAAATTGAAAGTTTAGTTTTGGCTGGGAAAAAACAATTGGCTACTGAACGTGAAACCATGATGGCTGAAGTGCGCGCTGAGCTCGCTGGCCTAGTCACTGGTGCGACTGAGAAAATTTTGCGTACCAAAATGGATGATAAATCTGACCAAAAATTAATTAGTGATACGGTTAAGTCAATGGAATAATATGCCAAAACTTTTACCGCGGCACTACGCCAAAATACTATACAATCTAACGCGCGAAGCAAAAGATGTGAACGCGGTGACCAGAGAATTTCTCCGATTTTTAGAAGACAAGCACGCGCTCAAAAAATTGCCAGCGATCATGAAAGAATTTGAAGAATACGCCAACCGACAAGAGGGAATTATAACCGCTGAAGTAACGACAGCGCGCGAATTACCAGAAAAAATTGTGCAGCAAGCAGTAGAAAAAATTCTGGGAAGCAGAGCACAAATCAAAGTGACCACTAATCCAGACTTACTCGGCGGACTGAAAATTAAAACCAGTTCGCATGAATACGATGCGTCACTCAAAGGTCAATTACAACAATTAGAAAAATCCTTAGCTAAATAATATGTCTTACACTGATACTGTACTAAACTCGCTGAAGAAAAATTTAGATCAATTTGCTCCAACCGCTGAAGTACAAGAAATCGGCACGGTTATTGAAGTTGGTGATGGTATTGCCCGCATGACTGGCTTATCAAAATGTCAGGCCCAAGAAATGCTTGATTTTGGTAATGGCACCATGGGGGTAGCCCTTAACCTTGAAGAAGAAACTGTTGGTGCAATTATTCTGGGTGATTTTAAACAAATTAAAGAAGGGGATACTGTTAAGCGTACTGGCCGCATTATGTCTGTGCCAGTAGCTGATGGACTGATTGGTCGCGTGGTAAATCCACTGGGTGAACCGGTTGATGGTGGTGCGGCGATTAAAGCTGATAAATTTTACCCAATTGAACGCGTGGCACCGGGCGTAATGACTCGTGAACCGGTTAACCGGCCAATGCAAACTGGTATTAAAGCGATTGATGCACTCATTCCAGTTGGTCGTGGGCAACGTGAGCTTATTATTGGTGACCGCCAAACGGGTAAAACCGCAGTGGCAATTGATGCGATCATTAACCAAAAAGGCCAGAATGTGGTTTGTGTGTATGTGGCAGTTGGTCAAAAAGAATCAAAAGTCGCTCGGGTTGTAAATAAATTAAAAGAAGCTGGTGCCATGGACTACACCATTGTGGTTGTGGCCGGCGCGTCTGAACCAGCTCCGCTTTCATACTTGGCCCCATACTCTGGTGTAACCATGGCTGAATATTTTGCTGACAAAGGCAAAGATGTTTTGATTGTGTACGATGATTTGACCAAGCAAGCTTGGGCTTACCGCGAAATGTCACTCTTGTTACGCCGCCCACCAGGACGTGAAGCTTACCCAGGGGACGTGTTTTATCTCCACTCCCGTTTACTCGAACGCGCTTGCAATTTGAACAAAGAAAATGGTGGTGGTTCAATTACTGCGCTGCCAATTATTGAAACTCAAGCTGGTGATATTTCGGCTTACATTCCAACTAATGTGATCTCAATTACTGACGGTCAAATTTTCCTTGAAACTGATTTATTCTTCCGTGGTATTCGTCCTGCTTTAAACGTTGGTTTGTCAGTGTCACGGGTTGGTGGTTCAGCCCAAATTAAACCAATGAAAAAAGTGGCTGGTTCACTCAAACTCGCACTCGCTCAATTCCGTGAATTAGAAGCCTTCTCACAATTCTCAAGTGACCTTGATCCAGAAACTAAAAAACAAATTGAACGTGGTCGCCGTGTGACTGAACTTTTGAAACAACCACAGTACGCGCCAATGAGTGTGGCCGAACAAGTTGCCGTTATTTACGCGGCCAACAATGGTTTCTTTGATAAAGTTGTTATGGAAGAAATCCAAACTAAACAAAACGCTTTTGTTGCTTTCCTAAACAACAGTAAAATCCAATTAATGGATAAAATTGCTGGTGGTGATTGGAGCGGCGAAACTGAGAATGCGTTAAAAGAAGCCGCCACCGAATTTTTTGCCTAATATGGCCATTAATACCAAAGCAATTAAGCAGCGGATCAAGTCGGTCAAGAATACCAAAAAAATGACCAAGGCCATGGAAATGGTCTCGGCTGCCAAAATGCGTAAAGCCGTGCAAGCCACGCTTGCTACCCGCCTTTACGCGACTTTGGCACGCGATCTTTTGCTTCGCTTAAGCAAAATGGAAAATGTAGAAACTCCGCTCACTGAAGTGCGCAAGGTGGAGAATGTTCTGGTGGTTTTGATTAGTTCAAACCGGGGCCTTTGCGGCAGTTTTAACTCTAATGTTTTCAAAAAAGCTCACAAACTCCTTGCTGAAAAAATTGGTGTGGCCAAAACAAATGTCGATGTGATTGGGGTTGGTCGCAAGAGTGCCGCGTTTGTTAAAAAACATGGTTACAATTTAATTGCGGCTTTTGACGAATTACCAGTGCAACCAAGTTTTGCTGATATTTCACCAATTACTGGTCTGGCCCGCACGGGATTTTTGGAAAAAAAATATGACAAAGTGTTTGTAATTTACACTGACTTTGTTTCTAGTTTGCGCCAAGAAGTACGTATTCGTCAATTACTCCCAGTAACCACCGAGGATGTGGAGGCTTTACTTGGGGATGTGTATGATGGCCCTACACCAGTGGTTGATTTGCGAACAGAATATGAATTTGAACCAGGTCCTGAAGCAGTGACGGAAAGTATTTTGCCACGACTCGTTGAAGTGCAAGTATTCCAAGCCATTTTGGAATCGGCTGCCAGTGAACATAGTGCGCGGATGGTGGCGATGAAAAATGCCAGTTCTGCTGCCGGTGACATGATTAAGATATTAACCTTAGAATTTAACAAAGCTCGTCAAGCTGCAATCACGCAAGAAATTGCGGAAATTGCTGGTGGTGCGATGGCTCTGGAATAATTTGTAATTAACAGAATATGAATAACGCTATTGGAACAATCAATCAAATCATTGGCGTGGTCGTGGACGTTGAGTTCAAAGATCATTTGCCAGAAATCTTCAATGCTCTTGAAGTTAAAATGCCAAGTGGTGAAACTTTGGTGCTTGAAGTTGAACAACACCTGGGTAGTGGGGTAGTACGCACCATTGCCATGGGCGCAACTGATGGTCTTTCACGTGGCGCTGAAGTTACTGACACTGGCGCACCAATTTCAGTCGCGGTTGGTGATGTAACGCTTGGCCGCATGTTTAATGTGGTGGGTGAACCAATCGACAATAAGCCAGCGGTTAAAGCTAAGAAAAAATATCCAATTCACCGCCCAGCGCCAGACTTTAAAAATCAATCACAAAAAACTGAAATTCTCGAAACTGGGATTAAAGTTATTGACCTACTCTGTCCGTTCTTGAAAGGTGGTAAAGTTGGTCTCTTTGGTGGTGCGGGTGTAGGTAAAACCGTTATTATCCAAGAATTGATCCGCAACATTGCCCAAGAGCATGGTGGTTACTCAATGTTTGCTGGGGTAGGAGAACGCACTCGTGAGGGTAATGATTTGTACCGGGAAATGGAAGAGTCTGGAGTTTTGAACAAAACTGCGCTCGTGTTCGGTCAAATGAATGAACCACCAGGAGCCCGTGCTCGTGTGGCTTTGACTGCGCTGGCCATGGCTGAATATTTCCGTGATGAAGAAGGTCGTGATTTGCTTTTATTTGTCGACAATATTTTCCGCTTTACCCAAGCTGGTTCAGAAGTATCAGCTCTTCTTGGTCGTATGCCATCAGCGGTAGGTTACCAACCAACGTTGGCCACAGAAATGGGTGCGCTTCAAGAACGGATTACTTCTACTGACAAAGGTTCAATTACTTCTGTACAAGCCGTGTACGTGCCAGCCGATGACTTGACTGACCCAGCTCCTGCTACAACCTTTGCTCACCTTGATTCAACCGTAGTTTTGAATCGTGCTTTGACTGAAATTGGTATTTATCCGGCAGTTGATCCACTTGACTCTAGTTCAACTATGCTTGATCCACAAGTCGTTGGTGAAGAGCATTATAAAGTGGCGCGTGATTTACAGAAAATTTTACAGCGTTATCGTGACCTGCAAGACATTATTGCGATTCTTGGTATGGAAGAATTGTCTGATGAAGATAAACTTGTGGTGTCTCGTGCCCGTAAAGTACAGCGCTTCCTCTCTCAACCATTCTTTGTGGCAGAACAATTTACTGGTGCGCCTGGTAAATATGTACCGGTTAGTGAAACTGTTCGTGGTTTCCGCGAAATTTTGGATGGTAAACATGATGATAAACCAGAAAGTGCTTTCTACATGAAAGGTTCAATTGATGAAGTAGTGGCCGCAGCTCAAGCTTAATATTCCTCTATGGAATTAACTGTAAAAATTGTTACCCCTGACGGAGTTGCCTACGATAGTACGGCTGACTCGGTTAGTATTCCTACTACTACCGGTGAAATCACTGTGTTGCCACACCATGTACCATTGGTTTCACTGGTTGAAGCTGGTGAACTTCGGGTAAAAAAAGGCGGAGTAGAAACTGACCTGGCTGTGTCTGGCGGGGTAGTGGAAATTCGCCCAAACAGTGTGGTGTATGTGCTCGCTGAAACTGCTGAACGGGCTGAACACATTGATGTCGCTCGCGCCGAAGCGGCCCGCGCCCGCGCCGTGGAACTCATGAGTCAAAAACAAACCTTGGAAGAAGAGGAATACGCCCTGATTATTGCCAAAATGGAAAAAGAATTGGCACGTCTCAGGGTTGGTAAAAAGTACCGCGATATTGGCAAAATTCAAAATTAATAATAAAAAACTCGGCTATAGACCGAGTTTTTTATTATTGCCCCGAAGGCTTATTGACATTTTGGGGTTTGGCTGGTATAATCCGCGCACTAAATAAACCCTTATGAACTGCGATAATTGCACAAAATCAGTGATCGAAGACATGGTGTGCCCTGACTGCAACACCTGTGAGTCCTGTTGTGGCTGCAAAATGAGCTACGATGGCTTTGGCTCAGACGATGAATAAACCTTAAACCGCAGTCAACCTGCGGTTTTTTTATCTAAAATATGAATTACACAAAAACTACCCTCAAAACTTACTGGTGCTTTGCCAAAAAGCGGAAGCTGGTTTTTGTTGTGATTGTAACCGCGGTGGTGGCTAATTTTGTAAACTTAGTACCACCCCTCTACTACAAGCGTTTATTTGATGGCCTGAATACTGGTCTCGAGATGCGGGCTTTGTTTCAGATTTTAGCCCTGACTGGCCTCTTTTATTTACTCGACTGGGTATTGTGGCGCACAGCGGCCTTTATTTGGATTAAGCTTCAGCCAAAATTATTAGCCGATATTGATAATTTTTGTTTTCAGTATTTGCATAAACACTCAGTAAATTTTTTCAATAGTAATTTTGTGGGGGCACTGGTTAAGCGGGTGAATCGTTATGTGGGTGCTTTTGCTAATATTTCTGACCGTGTAATTTGGAATTTTTCGCAAATTTTAATTACGATTGTTTTTATCTTGGTAATCTTAGCTACTCGCAGTTGGTATTTACCACTGATCATGTCAGTGTGGTTTGTGATTTTTGGTACTTTAAATTATTGGTTGATTCGCAAGAAAATGCCACTTGATTTAGACCGTAGTGAAAAAGAATCCAAACAAACAGCGCGTTTAGCTGACACTATTACCAACCAATCAGCCCTTAAATTTTTCAATGGTTATGGTCGGGAAGTGGCTGATTATGCCAACGGTAATGAAGAGGTAAGTAAGGCCCAATGGCGAGCCTATAATCTAGATGGTTGGTTTGATGCTGGTCAAGCAATTTTAATGCACGCGCTCGAAATTGGATTAATGGGTGCGGCTTTGGTGTTATGGAAAAAAGGTTTAATCACTCTGGGTGACTTTGCGTTGATCCAGGCGTATTTGCTGACTTTATTCCTCCGCATTTGGGACCTGGGTCGGTTGATTCGTGACACGTACACGGACATGGCCTATGCCAATGAAATGACCGAGATTCTCGAAACTCCGCACGCAATTCAGGATGCGAAAAATGCCAAAGACTGGCAAACTGCGCCGGCCACGATTGAGTGGGAAAATGTGCGCTTTGGTTATGACAAAGTAAAACCACTTATTCATGGTCTAAGTTTGGAAATTAAAGCCGGGGAGCGTGTGGCTCTAGTTGGTCCAAGTGGCGCTGGAAAATCGACCCTCCTCAAATTAATTATGCGCCAATATGACACGCTGTCAGGGGCGGTAAAAATTGGTGGCCAAGACATTAAAACAATTACGCAAGAAAGTTTGTGGCAAACAATGAGTTATGTGCCGCAAGATCCAGTCTTATTTCACCGGTCACTCCTCGATAATATTCGCTACGCGCGACCAGAGGCCACTGAAGCCGAGGTGGTTGAAGCGGCCAAGCGTGCCCATTGTCATGAATTTATTGAATCTTTGCCTGACAAGTACAATACTTTGGTGGGCGAGCGCGGGGTAAAATTGTCTGGTGGTGAGCGCCAACGCGTGGCCATTGCGCGCGCGATTTTGCGCAACGCGCCAATTTTACTACTCGATGAAGCAACCTCAAGTCTCGACTCAGAATCTGAACGCATGATTCAAGATGCCCTGGATAAATTAATGGCCGGTAAAACTGTTGTTGTGATTGCCCACCGCCTGTCAACCATTATGCGTATGGATCGCATTATTGTCGTGGATAATGGTGAGGTACAAGAAACTGGCTCGCACGCAGAATTAATTACCAAAAACGGCGGCCTGTACCGCAAATTGTGGGAATTACAAGTTGGTGGTTTTATTTCTGAAAAAATCTAAACTAGGCAGTCACTAAAGTCGGCTGAAAAAGTGATATTTTTTGGCTGACTTTTTTATTTGAAACAGCACATGACGCAATGGAAAATTGCGGCACAATACCAAGTGCGATATAGCGATTGCGGGTTCGTTCTGGTAAGGTGCGAAAATGTAAAACCTCACCTCGGCAAAGTTTTGATCGACATGAGCACTGCATGACAAGAGGGTCAATGGTCATGACGGTGGAGTAATCAAAACAAATTTCTGTATTAGCTGGCACACGTTTTATGGTTTTAACCAAAATTCGGCCATTATTAAAAAAAAGACCAGCGTTTGGGTCGCAAGAGTGGTTAAAATAATCGTCAAATAAACCAGAGGGGCCAAGAAAGAGATCATCTGAACACTGAATATAGTGATCCATAATCTGGCGTTCGCTAAGAGGGGGAATATCTTCTAGGCGAAAAGTTTGACCAGTCATTTCAATCAAAAAAGTCCCAGGACGTAGGTCAGAACTGGTGAAAATGCTTTTTCCAAAAACAGTCTCCTTTAATTGAATTGACGGGTGGTAATTCATACGCAGACGACATTATTATAAGACTTGAAATTGATAATGCAAGGGCTATTTTGAGGTTTATACACACATTGCCACTTAGTTTAAAGAGTGGTATATATAATAGATATGCAAATCACAAAATTAGGTCACTCTTGTCTTTTGATAGAAAAGCAGGGTGTGAGATTATTAGTTGACCCAGGCAGTTGGTCAGAAGATCTTTCAGAGCTCAAAAATATTGATGCTCTGTTTTTGTCGCATGAACATCAAGACCACACTGACCTAGAAAAAATTAAAGGCCTCGTGCAAAATAATCCGACGATGAAAATTTACACTAATTCAGGAGTGGGGAAAGGGCTGACTGAAAATAAGATTAATTGGACGGAATTTTCGAGTGGAATAATTCAGGTTAAAGATATTTCAGTGGAAGCCGTTGGAGAAAAACACGCGCCCATTTATCCGGGTTATGCTAAAAGTGATATTCCAAACACGGGTTTTATTTTTGCGGATAAATTGTATTACCCTGGTGATTCTTTTGCGCTGCCCAACAGACCAATTGAAATTTTGGCCCTGCCAATTTGCGCGCCGTGGGCAAAATTGGCTGAGACAGTAGACTTTGCCAAGGCTGTAAAACCAAGTCAATATTTTCCAGTCCACGATAGGATGTTGAAATTTCCTGGTTCGTATTACAAAAATGCTGACGCGCTACTTTCACCTGATGGAATACGGTTGGTTGCAGTAGAAAATAACGTACCATTCACAGTTTAAATTTCCACAGTTTTTACACACGACCCCTGGATAAGTGGTTTTTTCATCTTTGTTTAGCCAACTTTGACTGAACAATTATTTTCTTGTAATTTAAATATAGGGCGCAATTATTTTTAAATAAAAAATATGGAGGCACAAATTTTGCAAATTTTAATTCAAATGCAAAGTGATTTTTTGGAGATGAAAAAGGACATCTCAATTTTAAAGCAAGATATGGCTGGGGTGAAAGGGGAAACTACCGGCCTAAAGCAAGAGAGTAAAGAATTTAGAAGGGACATCCGGGCGTTAAAACAGGAAATGTCCGAGATCAAAACCAATGTCTCTGACCTCTTTGAGGCGGTTGGGGAAATGGCCAATACTATGGTCACCAAAGAGGAATTTCAACGGGAAATGAGCCTGGTTAAGGAGCACATGCGGGTCCATTCCTAGGAGGTAGATCAAACCATTGACAAAATGGCTAAAAATGCGTATAATCCGCGCATTCTTATCTTCCTATGGAAATCCGAAATATTGCGATTATTGCCCACGTAGACCATGGTAAAACCACCCTGACTGACGCGATTATGCGCCAAACCGGGATGGTGTCAGAAGAGTCTCAAGCCTCAATGGACTCAAACGCCCTGGAACGGGAGCGTGGTATTACGATTTACTCGAAAAATGCTAGTGTCTATTATAAAGACACAAAAATTAACATTGTGGACACCCCAGGTCACGCGGATTTTGGTTCTGAAGTTGAGCGCGTGCTTCGGTCAATTGACTCAGTGCTTTTGATTGTGGATGCCCAGGAAGGTCCAATGCCACAAACCAAATTTGTTTTGAAAAAATCTCTTGAACTTGGCCTTAAGCCAATTGTGGTTTTGAATAAAATCGATAAGCCGGCCGCTGACGTTGTTCGCGCTCATGATCAAGTGTTAGAACTCTTCATGGATCTCGGCGCCAATGATGCCCAGCTTGATTTCACTACTGTGTACGCAATTGGGCGTCAAGGTGTGGCTAAACTTAAAATGGAAGACGAAGCTAAAGACCTGACTCCACTTCTTGATACGGTTTTGAAACTGGTTCCACCAGCACCAAACAATGTGACAGCACCATTCCGAATGCAGCCGTTTAATTTGGGTTATGACAATTATGTTGGCCGCTTAGCAGTTGGTCGGGTGTACGAAGGGACCATTAGAGTTGGTGACAAAGTAATTGTTAAAAAACCAACTGGTGAAACTCGTCCTGGTTCAATTACCAAAATTTTTACTTTCAAAGGCATGGAACGGATCGAAGATACCGAGGCCAGTGCCGGTGATATTGCCATGATTGCTGGGGTCGCTGACATTGATATTGGGGAAACTATTTGTAATAACGCTGACCAAGAACCACTCCCAGCCATCCGGGTTGATGAACCAACTATTTCTTTGAACTTTTTGGTGAACTCTTCACCATTTGCTGGTCAAGAAGGTAAGTTTGTAACTAACAGTCAGATCCGCGAACGTTTGGAAAAAGAACTGGAAGTTAACGTGGGTTTAAAAATTGATTTTTCTGAGTCTGATCACTATAAAGTTTTTGGTCGCGGCGAACTCCACGTTGCGATTTTACTCGAAAACATGCGCCGCGAAGGTTTTGAAATTCAAGTTTCACAACCACAAGTAATTATCAAAGACATTGATGGGGTAAAATCTGAACCATACGAAGAAGCCACCGTTGATGTGCCTGATGAATTTGCTGGAACCGTGATTGAAAAATTAGGTAAACGCAAAGGCCGCATGGTAGACATGCGCCAAGCTGATGGTCAAACTCGGATGATTTTTGAAATCCCAACTCGTGGTTTACTGGGTTACCGCGGCCAATTTGTGATGGACACTCGCGGTGAAGGGATTTTGTGCTCACGCGTGCTTGATTTCCGTCCATTTGCTGGTGAGATTGAAAAACGTGATGTTGGCTCAATGGTTTCAATGGAAACTGGTAAAGCGCTTGGTTACTCACTCTTTAACCTCCAAGACCGTGGTACTTTGTACATTGGGGCGAATACTGAAGTGTACGAAGGTATGGTCATTGGTAATGTTAGTAAAGGCCAAGACATGGTGGTTAACCCAATTAAGGGTAAACAACTCACCAACATGCGCGCTTCTGGTACTGATGACGCTCTTCTCCTGATCCCACCACTTGATCTGACTTTGGAACGCGGCCTTGAAATTATGGCCGAGGATGAATACTTGGAAATTACTCCAGAAAGCGTCCGTCTCCGTAAACAATACCTCAAAGAATCTGACCGCGTGCGCGCTGGTCGGAAAGGCTAAATTTGGTATACTAAATACCACCTATGGTATTTAGTTCACTTCTGTTTTTATTTGGGTTTTTCCCGGCTTTTTTTGTCATCTATTATCTGACCCCGGCTCGGTTTCGGAATGCGGTGGCCTTGGCTGGGAGCCTTTTGTTTTACTGCTGGGGTGCGCCGACTTTTGCGGCGGTACTTTTGGTTAGTTGTGTTTTAGATTTTGTCTTAAGTCAGGGGATTGATCAGGCAAAAAATCATTCAAAGCGTAAGGGGCTCTTAATTGCGTCTCTGGTTTTAAATTTAGTTTTGCTCGGGTATTTCAAATACGCGAATTTTTTTGTTGAGCAATTTAACGCTGGTCTGCAGTATTTTGGAATTGCGGCGCTAGCCTGGACCAAAGTCGTTTTGCCAATTGGAATTTCCTTTTTTACCTTTCATAAAATTAGTTACACGGTTGATGTGTACCGCGGTACTGCCAAACCAGCCAAAAATCTGGGTGAATTTTTGCTATACATTTTAATTTTCCCGCAATTAATTGCCGGGCCAATTATCCGGTACCATGATGTGGCTGATCAGCTCCACACCCGGCGGCTATCACTCACAGAAATTGGGTATGGGTTGCGGCGCTTTTGTTTTGGTCTGGGTAAAAAAGTTTTGCTCGCCAATCCACTTGGGGTGGTGGCTGACAGTATTTTTGGCTTACCAAATTATGCCTTGCAACCAAGTTTTGCCTGGCTGGGAATTTTGTGTTACACCCTCCAATTATTTTTTGATTTTTCTGGTTATTCTGATATGGCCATTGGCCTTGGCCGGATGCTTGGGTTTAAGTGGATGGAAAATTTTGACCACCCGTATATTGCCCAGAATTTTACGGATTTTTGGCGGCGTTGGCACATTTCACTGTCGCGCTTTATGCGCGAATACGTGTACATTCCGCTCGGGGGCAATCGGGTGGCCGCCTGGCGTGCGTACTTAAATTTGGTCATTGTTTTTGCCTTGTCTGGAATTTGGCACGGCGCTAACTGGACTTTTTTGGTCTGGGGTTTGTATCACGGTTTATTTATTGTGCTTGATAAAGCGGGCCTGGCTAAACTTACCAAGCGTGTACCAAAATTTATTAATATCCTAGCGACCTTTTTACTGGTGCAAATTGGTTGGGTGTTTTTCCGGAGTGAAACAATTACTGGCGCCGTGCAATTTATTGGTGTCATGTTTGGGCACGCGCATACACCTGTACCTGGCGCGCTCTTTTTTGCTGATGTGATTAATGCACGTACATACATTACGTTAATTGTGGCTTTGGTGCTCAGTTTTTTACCGGCTTTTTCTGCCTGGGACGAACTGATGTGTTCGGGCGAAGCGCGACTCCATAAAACTGGTACGATTTTTGTGAGTTCAGTCTGTGCCCTGATTATTGCGGGGCTCGCGATTTTATATTTAGTAAACGCTGAGTTTAATCCGTTTATTTACTTCCGGTTCTAGTATGAAACGCGCGTTTAATGTTATTTTTCTCTTAATTTTCTTCCTGGCTTGCGTCCTACCGTCCGCACAACTATTGTTTAAATTTGCGCCAGAAGAAAAATTAGCCGGCACAGTGGTGGAAATTTCACGGCCAAAATTTTCTCTCAACACCTGGAAAACAGGGGAGTTTCAGACCCAATTAGAACAGTGGTGGAATCAGCACCTAGGTTTTCGTGGGGCACTTATTAAAACCGTGAACCAACTTAATTTCAATTTGTTCCGCGAAATTTCTGCTGGGGGCAATGTTAAAATTGTGTATGGTCAAAATAATATGCTCTATGAAAAAGGGTATATTAATCATTATCATGGTCGCAACGCCGCGCCCTATGCCTTACTCAAAAATGAAGTGACTGACCTGGTGGCTTTGCAAACCAAGCTCGCGGCGCGCGGTGTCCCACTTATTGTTGTGCTAGCTCCAAGTAAGGCGAGTGTGTACCCAGAATATTTGCCTGGGCAGTTTGCAGTTAAACAACCAGGCACACCAGCGACGGATTATGAACGCATTAAACCCTTGTTAAAACAGGCTGGAATTACGGTTATTGACGGTACGGAAATTTTACTGACCGAAAAGAAAACTAATCCAAATTTACTGTTTGCGCATGGTGGCACGCACTGGAATTATTACGCTGCGTGCATTGTGCAAGAAAAAATCATGCAGGCCATGGAACAAAAACTACAAAAACCACTGGTGCACTTGGTGTGTGATCCACCTGTCGTGGATAATGAACCAATTGGAACTGATCGTGACCTCGCTGACCTCATGAATTTGTGGGATAACACAGTGACTAATGGCGCAACCCCACACCCACTGCTTAAAACCACTGGCCCCAAAGATGCGTTTAGACCAACTGTGGCCGCCATTGGTGATAGTTTTGTTTGGACTATTTCTGAAGTGCAAAATTCTGTGAAACTGTATCAGGATTTAAATGTGTATTATTATTTTGAGTCAAAACGACATTATCCTGGCCCAATTGAACCAAACGCTCGTGAACAGATTGATTGGGAGCGAGATTTTTTCAGCAAAGATATTATTATGATTGAAACCAATGAAGTGGCGCTTAATACCCTTGGGTTTGGATTTGTTGATGCGGCCCTGCAAAAATTAAAATAAATATGGCCAAAATAAATCTTGATTTAAACCCCGGGTTTACTGCCGCACTAGACTTAATTGAAAACACGAGCCAAAGTGTTTTTTTAACTGGGCGGGCAGGCACTGGAAAATCAACCTTGCTCACGCATTGGCGCGAAAACACCAAAAAGAAAAAGGCCATTTTAGCCCCCACTGGCGTGGCCGCGGTAAATGTTGGTGGACAAACTATCCACTCATTTTTTGGTTTTAAACCAGATATTACGGTTAGTAAAGTGCGCAAACTTAAACCACCAGAAGATTTGGATTTGTATAAAAAATTGGAAACTTTGGTGATTGATGAAATTTCCATGGTGCGGGCTGACCTACTTGATTGTGTGGACACTTTTTTGCGTCGGTTTGGGCCAGATAAATACCAGCCATTTGGTGGGGTGCAAATGATTTTTATTGGTGACCTGTACCAATTGCCGCCAATTGTGCCAAGTAGTGACTTGGCAATTTTTGCTGAACATTACACGACGCCATATTTTTTCTCAGCGCACGTAATTTCACCGCCCGCGCAATTATTTAATTTAGGTGAACAATTTCGCTTTCAAGTAATTGAATTAGAAAAAATTTATCGCCAAAATGATGCGGAATTTATTGGCCTTTTAAACGCGGTACGCGAAAACACCACGAAACCAGAACACTGGGTGCGGCTTAATAAACAGTATGACCCGGATTGGTTAGGTGACCCAACGGCCAAAGCGATTCATTTAGTCACTACCAATGCCATGGCTAGTGAAATAAATGAGTCCCATTTAAAGGCACTACAAGGAAAAGAATTTTTATTTGAAGGTGAAACTGAAGGTAAGTTTGATACCAAAGCGTGTCCGACCGAAGAATTCTTGGCCCTAAAAATCGGGGCCCAAGTCATGCTTATGAACAATGATCGCGGTGGTCGTTGGGTTAATGGTACGGTTGGAACAGTAGTGGATATTGGTGTGGTTGAGGCTGGTCACCCCGCGCCAATTTGGGTAGAACTACAAACTGGCGAAACCGTGGATATTTTTCCGCACACCTGGGACATGTTTGAGTTCCGCTTTGACCCCGGTCGCGGTGCAATTGATACCGAAACGATCGGCTCATTCACCCAGTACCCGCTGAAGTTGGCCTGGGCCGTGACCATTCACAAAGCGCAGGGAAAAACTTTTGACAAAGTGATTTTGGATATTGGACGTGGTACGTTTGCGCCTGGTCAATTATATGTGGCGCTATCGCGCTGTACCTCACTCGCGGGGCTCACTTTAAAACGCCGTTTAGTCCCCGGACATATTAAAATGGATGCGCGGGTTTCGCATTGGTTGCAGGGAAGAGTCTGAAATTATTATTTCAGGGCGCCTTGGTAAAAACCAGCTAATACTTTTTCTGGTTTTGGATCGCCACCATGCATGGCTTGGAATTTAGCGGTGCCATTGATGCCGCAAAGACTTTTAATGGCAGCGGCACCACCTGGGTGTTTGTTAGTAAAATTAGTGAGGTCGTACACACCGCCATTAATGACTGTTAAACATTTGCCAGCCGCGGCGGCCGCTTGGACTTCGGCCATGGTATATGTTTTTGGACCAGTGGTTTCGGTTGGTGCAGTAACGACTGGTTTGGTTTCAGTTGGTTTGACGGTTGGTTGGGTCGCAGTAGTATTTTCATCACCATCGTCACTTTCTTCACGGTCATCTTTACGTGTGTCATCTTCGCGTTTATTACTGTCGTCAGTTTTAATTTCAGGGGTATTCACGGTGGTGTTTTCTGACACTTCTGGTTTAGTTTCACCAGTTTCTGGGTCTAATTTAGATACATCATCGCAACCAGCTCCAACCAAGAGGAGGGCAGCGGCCAAAACAATCGAGAGGCGCATATACGTAGATTATTAAGTAAGGTTTAATTAGTGTAACAAAGATTGGGAAAGGCGTCTAGGTATGATATATTATAATAAAATGATTAATTTATGAATATATTTATTGCCAGCGGTCTGCTTATCTTTATATACTGCTCAGCCTGGTTTTTTATTTCACTGGTCAAAAAACGCAATGATGTGGCCGATATTGCTTGGGGTTTGGGGTATATTGCGCTGTGTGCGTATTATGTGGTGCAGGCGGGGACAAACGCGCGCGAAATATTGCTGGCCGCACTGGTGTTGGTGTGGGGCACGAGATTGTCTTATCATATTTATCGTCGCAATAAAGGCAAGACTGAAGATTTTCGCTACAAACAGTGGCGTGATGAGTGGGGCAAATGGTTTTATCTGCGGTCGTATGCGCAAGTATATATTTTGCAAGGATTTTTATTGTTGTTGGTAATTGCGCCCATTACGGTGGTGGCAAGTAGGGCAGGGCAGCCGGCGCTTGGGTGGCTGGATGCCGTGGGATTGCTCGTGTGGTTACTAGGTTTTTATTTTGAAGCGCGCGGCGACAAAGAACTGAAAGATTTTTTGGCTAATCCGGCCAATAAAGGCAAAGTGATGGATCAAGGGCTGTGGGCCTATACCCGCCACCCTAATTATTTTGGCGAAGTGACCATGTGGTGGGGGATTTGGCTGATTAGTCTTGGTGGGCCAGGCGGCTGGTACGGAATAGTTGGGCCGCTAACGATTACTGGCTTAATTTTGTTTGTCTCTGGGGTGCCCATGCTCGAAAAGAAATATGCGGCCGACCCGGCGTACCAGGCGTATGCCAAGAGGGTGAGTAAGTTTGTGCCGTGGTGGCCAAAGAAATAGATTTCCCAAAAGTGCAACTTAATAGTTGTTATTACAGTGAATAAAAGCAACTAATATACAAAATTTTAATCATAAAAAATCTACTCAACAGTATTCCTCGGCTGGGGAGTTTTTTAGAACTGCCTCGGAATTGGAGAAGATTAAATTATTTGAGGAAGCGGCCCGTAGGGCCAACAGGGACCAAAGAAAAATGGTAAAAGAGTACAACCGCAAATTATCCCAAAAAACCGCTTAAAAGACGGTTTTTTATTATATATGGTTTGGATAGGGGTAGCAATAACCTATGAAATCCTATGAAAATTTATACAAACTTGATTCTTTTATAATATCGTGTTATCCTAGGGCCATAAACCTACAAAATTATGGCCAATCTACTCAGTATTAGCGAAGTCTCAACCATTTTTGGCATTCATCAAGACACTCTCCGCAACTGGGAGAAAAAAGGGCTCATAACCCCTTTACGGGTTGGTCCTCGCAAAGACCGTAAATATAAGCCCGAGGATATTGAACGAATCGCCAATGACAAAAGTATTGTCAAAGACTTGGGCAGCTCGCTGACCAACGACGAGGGAAAAATGAACCTCACTCAACTCAAGCAATTTTTGTGGAGCAGTGCGGATATTTTGCGCGACCGCATTGATAGTGCTGATTACAAAAAATATATTTTCGGTCTTCTTTTTTACAAGCGCATTAGTGATGTGTGGGACGAAGAATATAAAAAAGTCCTAGAAGAATATCATGATGAAGAAGTGGCTCGGGCTGATTATAACCATCGTTTTCAAGTCCCGAGTCATTGTCGTTGGGAAGTCATTCAACAGCAAGCCGAAGGTATTGGCCAAAAACTCAATACTATTTTTGATGACCTCACTACTGCCAATAGTCCAAAACTGGACCGTATTTTTGACGATCTGGATTTTGCCAATAAAGACAAATTTCCCAATGAAATTTTGCAAAAACTAATCAATCATTTTTCCAAGCATAATTTTGGCGACAACTACATTAGTACCGACCTTTTAGGTGATGCTTATGAATACCTCATCCAACAATTTGCTGCTGATGGTGGTAAAAAAGGTGGTAGTTTCTACACACCGCGCGAAGTTGAACGTGTAATTATTAATATTTTAAAGCCACATGAGAAAGACCATATTTACGACATGGCCGCTGGTTCAGGTGGTTTTTTGTTGGAAGCATATCACCATTTAAAGAATGAAGCTGGTGAAAAAAAGGCCCGTTCACTTTACCTCTACGGACAAGAAATTAATATTGGCACCTACGCCATTGCCAAAATCAACATGTTCTTGCATGGACTGGATAGTGCGGACATTCAACGCGGGGACACACTGGCTGACCCGAAGTTCCTCAACCCAGATGGTACACTCAAAACATTCGACATCTGCATTAGTAATCCACCGTACTCGATTAAGGACTACGCTTACGAAAAATTTAAATCAGATAGTTATAAACGAGCCGCTGGATATGAAATGCCGCCAGCCAAAAATGCGGACTATGCCTTTGTCATGCATTTAGTTAAATCAATGAATGAAAATGGTCGCGCTGGCATTGTACTTCCTCATGGCGTGCTTTTTCGTGGCGGGGCCGAAGGCCGTATTCGTGAACAACTCATTAAAAATGACTTAATTGAAGCCATCATCGCACTCCCAGCTAAACTTTTTTACGGAACAGGTATTCCGGCTGCAATTGTAATTTTTAACAAAAATAAGCCAGTCGATCACAAAAATAAAATCCTCATTGTTGACGCCGAACAAGATTACGAAGAAGGAAAAAATCAAAACCGTTTGCGTAAGGTTGATATTGAAAAAATTGTCTCCGCCTTTGAAAATTACCGTGATATCGAAAAATACGCCCGCGTTATTGACACCAAAGAATTAGCAGAAAACGAATACAACCTCAATGTTCGTCGCTATGTGGAAAATGCTGATGAAGAAGAAAACATTGATGTAAAAACCGTGTGGGCTCAGGTAAAGGAAATTGAAAAAGAGCGGGATATTATTGATAAAAAGGTGGACGAATATCTCAAGGAATTGAAATATTAGTATGGCGGTATTTTTAAAAAATAAATTAGATCCCGCGACACTTGATGCCCTTGCTGATTTTATTTGTGGAGATGTGGCGCAAAAGTACCCGGAATATAGATCTTCAGGTTATTTAACTCGTTTTTTTCAAAATATAAATATAAATGTGACCCATGATGGTAGTACTCGAAAATGGTGGGTACTTGAACTGCTCAAACAATTAACATTGAATGACCTTGAAAAAGTGATTTTGAGGCTTGTTGATATAAGGGAGTACAAGGCAGATAGAGCTAAATTGGAGATGGCTGCAAAAGCGATGAACGATATTTTGTCTATGGAGAACATGAGTGTTGCTTTTCAAGGCCGTGACCCTATTCTAAAGTATTTAAAGGAGTCTGTCGGCCCAATAATAGATACAAAAAATACATCAATTGATTCTGAAGAAGAGTTTTTAAAAAAAGATTTTGATGAAAATGACATTTCCAAGCTCGGTCTTGATGCGGCAATAGAGAGTATATTAAAAGAGCGTATTCTAGAATCTCGCCAATGTCTACAATACAAGTCGCCTTTATCTTCTGTTATTATGGCTGGCAGTACGCTGGAAGGAATTTTATTTGGTATCGCAGTAAAACATCCTCAAAAATTTCAATCAGCTAATGCAAGTCCGAAAGACAAAACTGGAAAAGTTTTACCGTTACCTGATTGGAAGCTTGCTGGTCTTATTGACGTGGCTCACGAACTCGGCGTGATTGGATTGGATGTAAAGAAATTTGGACACGCTCTGCGAGATTTTCGCAATTATATCCATCCTTACGAACAAAGTATTTCAAAATTTTCACCAGATATTCATACTGCAAAAATTTGTCTACAAGTTTTGAACGCTTCTATTGCTGGTTCAATTAAATGGGTTTCAAATAACATAGTATGAAAACCAACATGATACAGCAAAATATCCCTAAGGGGTGGGAATTACTTCCGATTGGAAGGCATATAAAGCTTCAAGGAGGCAATGCGTTTAACGCGTCAAATTATGTAAATGATGGTATTCCGCTTGTGCGTATTGGTAATGTTGGCAAAGGAGACTTTGTGGCTAATGATTTTGTGTATATATCTGAAGATGGGTATGCTAACAATGAATCTGTACACTTAAGAGAAAATGATATCTTGATGGGCATGACTGGCGAACTTGGTAAAGTAGCGCGAATTGACAAGAAATATCTTCCAGCAATTTTAAATCAACGCGTAGGACGTGTTGTCTTTAAAGATAAGGATTTAGATCCTGATTTTACATTTCAAGTATTTTTGTACAAAGATTTTATATCAAAACTTGAGAAGTATTTTATTGGTGCGGCTCAAAAAAATATAAGCTCCAGCCAAGTTGAAAGTATAGAAGTTTTACTACCCCCAATCAAAGAACAACAAAAGATTGCTGGGATTTTGAGGACGGTGGATGAAGATATTACTAAAACGCATGAAGTGATTAAATCTGCGGAAAAACTCAAGCACGGGCTAATGATGCAGCTTTTTACAAATGGGATTGGGCATACTAAATTTAAGGAAACAGAAATCGGACAAATTCCGGAAGAGTGGAATATCGTAAGACTTTCTGACGTTGCACTTGTGGAGCGGGGTAAGTTTTCTCATAGACCGAGAAATGCACCAGAATTTTATGGAGGGGAAATTCCATTTATACAGACTGGTGATGTTATCAGCTCAGACGGAAGAATAAAAAAGTACACCCAAACACTTAACGAAAAAGGTCTATCTGTGAGTAAATTGTTTAAAAAAGGCACTATCGTTATTACAATTGCCGCGAACATTGGCGATACTGGAATATTAGAGTTTGATTCGTGCTTTCCTGATAGCTTGGTGGGCATTTCTTGTAAAGAAAAAATTAATCCGATTTTTTTGGAATATTATTTAAGAACTCAAAAAGAGTATCTTAACAGTATTTCTACCCAATCCGCTCAAAAAAATATTAATTTGGAAAAACTTAATCCACTTTTAATTGTCCTGCCACAAAAGAAAGAGCAGGAAAAAATTGCAGAAATTATTTCCGCTGTTGATGAAAAAATTTCGGTAAATAAAAAATTAAAAACAAAACTTACTTTACTCAAAAATGGCTTGATGCAAGATTTGCTGAGTGGAAAAAAACAAGTATGAAATTACTATTTATAGATTCAAATATTTTTCTCAACTTTTACGATTTTCACGATGAAGATTTGACTCAACTTGCAAAATTAGTTGATTTTATTAAGTCTGGAGAAATTAAGCTTTTCCTTACCTCCCAAGTCTGTGATGAGGTTAAACGAAATCGTGAAGTAAGACTTAAAGTGGCTTATGGGGAATTTGCTAAATCAAAACCAACTTTAACAATGCCTCCATTCTGTAAACACTATGACGAATATACTGACATAAAGCGTGCTCAAAATATTCTAGACAAGCTAAAAGCACAATTGAGTAAAAAGTTGTGGAATGATATCCAAAAACATACTTTAAAGGCAGATAAGGTAATTCAAGATCTTATTTCTGAGAGTAAAATTATTGAATCAGATGCATATTTACCTCAATCTATAAAAAGACATCGGCTGGGGCGACCACCAGGTAAAAAGGATAGGAGTTACGGTGATGAGATTAATTGGGAAGCACTGTTGGCTGAAGTCGAAGGAGAAGGAGAATTTATCCTTTTGAGTAAGGACGGAGATTACTCGCATCCCATTGATGAAAATCTTGCTAAGGATTATTTAGTGGAAGAGTGGAAAAAAGTTCATCCAGAGAATGAAATATTTTTTTATAAAAGTCTCACTAGATTTTTTTCTGAGCATGATATTAAAATTCAGCTGAGAGTTGAGCAAGAAAAAGATAGTTTAGTGCAAGGATTGATCAATAGTCCAAATTTTTTAACTACGCATGATTTAGTGAGTAAGCTTTCAAAGTATAGTAGTTTTAATGACTCCCAAATTAAAGGACTTGCAAATGCATTGTTAGAAAACAGCCAAGTACGTTGGGTAATTAACGATCAAGATACAAACTCTTTTTATAGAGAGCATTTATTACCAAAACCTGAACTTTTTGACCCTGAAACTTGGGCAATTATCAGAGCAACGATTCAAAAAGAAGGGGAGGAGACTGATGTCGAATTAGAAATTAAGAATCTCGAGGAAAAAATTAAGCCCATTGAAGAAATTAATCTAAGCGAAATTTCATTTTAATAAATATATGAAATTCAACGAACAAGTCACAATTGAAAATTACATTATTAAGTTTATTAAGGATAAGCTTGGTTTTGAGTATATTAAGCCAGAGGAATTTGCTAAGTTACGCGACCTTGAGGTTGAGTATATTATTGTTCCGTTTTTGGAGCGGGCGATTGCGGGGCTTAATCCAGGGGTAACTGTGAGTGAGGTTAGTAATGTTATTCGCGAGGTTAAAAAGATTGACTCTAATGAGGAATTTTTAAAAGCTTTGCGTGAAGGGATTAATTTGCGAAATCCAAGTACTGGTGATTTTCAAGATTACAAATTAGTTGATTTTGATAATCCTGAAAATAATCAGTTTGTGGTTACTAACCAATTTTATTTTGAAGGTGATACGGAAAATATTCGGCCGGATATTTTGATTTTTTTAAATGGTATTCCATTAGTAGATATTGAAGCTAAAAGTCCGACTGCTTCGGAAGGTGTTAGTTTTGAGAATGGGATTGATCAGATTAAGCGTTACGAAAAAGTGGCTCGTAAATTATTTATCCCTAACTGCTTTAATATTGCCACTGATGGCCTTAAAACTGTCTACGGAGCGACTGGTGCACCAAAGCAGTACTTTTTACAGTGGCGTGATGATGACCTAGCCAAGTCTATGATAGGGAAAGGTCATTATGTAGACGATGCTAGTTTAGATGTTACCCTTATTTCTTTACTTTCAAAGAATAACTTCTTGGATATTATTCAAAACTTTATTCTGTTTGAAAAAGAAAAAGAGCGAGTGGTAAAGAAAATTGCCCGTTACCAGCAAATGCGGGCCACTAATAAGATCGTTGACCGGGTAGTTAAAAAAGAAAAACACCAAGGTTTAATTTGGCATACCCAAGGGTCAGGAAAGACCTTGACCATGTACTTTACGGCCTGGAAATTGCGCTTTAATAAAGAATTAGCCAATCCTAAGGTATTTATTTTGGTTGACCGGGTAGATTTGGATGACCAAATTTTTGAAACCTTCATCAATGCCGGTGGAAAGAATATTATCCGCGTGACTTCTCGCAAGGATTTAGAAGAAAAAATTCAGTCACCAGAAAAAGGGATTTTTATTACCACTATTCAAAAGTTTTCTGAATTGGGTGACAAAGTAGAAAATTTAGATGAAAATGTGATTGTTCTGTCCGATGAGGCACACCGAGGCGACGAGGGGGTATCGGGGATTAACATGCGTAATGCGTTCAAGAAAGCCTTTTTCTTTGGCTTTACTGGTACGCCTGTGGATAAAGCGCACACCAATACCTTCCGCAATTATGAAGGGGAAGGTCAACGTTATTTAGACTACTATTCAATTCAACAGGCAATTGAAGATGGCGCGACTATTCCCATGACCTATGAAGCGCGGCTGTCTAAATTTTCGATTGATGAAACTAAGTTGGATGAACAGTTTGAAGAGATTGCTGGTGATTTATCGGATAAACAAAAAACTGAATTGGTAAAGAAATATGGTAAAAAAGCAGCTTTGGTAAAATTACCCAAGCGGATGGAAGCAGTGGCGCGAGATATTGTGGAACATTACAAGCTGTATGTGGAACCAAACGGCTTTAAGGCTCAGATTGTGGCCTATGATCGTGAAGCCGTGGCTGCTTATAAAACACTGCTGGATAAATTAGTTCCAGCTGAATGGTCGGCAGTGGTGTATTCACCTGGAGATCCAAATAGTGATGCCGATGATTTGAAAGTCTATAACACCAGTAAACGGGAACGTGAACAGATTATTGAGCAATTCAAAGACCCAAAGTCACCGCTTAAATTCTTATTGGTTTGCGACATGTTGCTCACTGGTTTTGATGCACCAATTGAACAAGTCATGTATTTGGATAAACCTTTACGTGACCATAATCTTTTGCAAGCCATTGCCCGTACTAACCGGGTATATAAAAACAAAGAAGCCGGGAAGATTATTGATTATTACGGAATTACCCGAAATTTGTACGATGCGCTCGATTTTGACGAAGAGATAATTGATTCAGCCATGATTGATATTGCCAGAATCAAAGATCTGTTTACCGATGTGTTGAATGATGTCATGAAAATATTTACTGGTGTAAATATTGAGGACCCATCAATGGATAATTTACGCCGTTGTTTGAAAATTTTTATTGACAATCAGGACAAGCAAAAATACTTTGTGGAGAAATACTTAAAATTAAAGAGTTTGTTTGAGTTTCTGTCTCCGGATCCATTTTTGAAACCATCAATTAGACCATTTGAATGGGTGACCGGTTTTTATTTGGCCTTTTTGAAGGAATTTCGGAGTGAAGATGATAAGTATCTTCTTGAAGAGTATGGCGAAAAAGTTCGCGCTCTGATTCAAAAAAGTAATATCATTGATTACGAGGGAATTACTAAAAATTTCCGTGAGTTGCGTGTGAATGATTTGTATACACTTGAACGACTTAAGGGAATGGATGAAGAAGAAAAAGCGCTCAATTTGGAGAAGATGCTTAAACAAGAAATTTCAATCAATTTGGATGAAAATCCCGTGTTTGTTAAATTTAGTGAGCGTCTCACTTCAATTCGTCGTCAATTTGAACAAAACCAGATTGATTTGGCCGAAAGAATTCGTCGCTATGAGGAATTGATGAGTGATATTAAAACCAAAGCTGAAGAGGCTAAGGAATTAGGCCTTGATCTAAAAGAATATGCTCTGTATGTTATCTCACAGGAGTTTGTAAAAGATACAAAGGGCGAGGAGATTCAAAAATTTGTAAAAGAAGTTCGGATTCGAGTTGAAGCTGATCTTGATGCTGGTTGGCAAGAGTCATCAAAACGAGATGTGTTTGTTAAAAATACCAAGCAAACCTTGCAGGAATTAATTTGGAAAGATTTTGGTAACCTAACCAAAGACATTGAACGAAATCAATTACTCAATCGCTTAGTCGATGTAATCATTAAAAAGTTTTAACATGTCTCACGGCATTGCTTACTCGGTTAAAGAAAGTGAACGAGCACGGCGACTAAGAATCGTTGTGAATTGTGATGCTCGAGTTTCAGTGGTTGTACCAAAAGGATTTGATTTGTCTGGGGTGGAAAAATACATCACTGAAAAAGCCGAATGGATCAAGTCTAAAATTTTGTTTTTCCAAAAAAAAGAAAAGAAGGAAATCTCTAGGGATTTTCCACAAACAAATTATCATGCCTGTGCTAAACGTGCTAGGAAATTAATTAAGGAAAGAGTTGTACATTATAATGAATTGTATAATTTTTCTTATAACCGCATTAGTATTAAGCAACAGAGTACTAAATGGGGGAGTTGTTCCGGACAAAAGAATCTTAATTTTAATTATAAAATTTTGTTTTTGCCAGATTATTTGGTGGATTATATTGTCGTGCATGAGCTATGTCATTTAAAAGAATTAAATCATTCTAAGAAATTTTGGGAATTGGTTGCTAGAGCCATGCCTAAGTATGCTGATATAAGAAAAGAATTGCAAAATTTTGATACTATTTCAAGGTAAATTTTAAAATGATCTCCCACCTCACTACCAAAACTAAATTTCTAGAGAACCTACAAAATAATCGTATTGAGGCGATTGTTTTGGCTAAGGTGAAAGCGAATTTCGGCCGAGGCGGTGGAGCACGGGAAGTGGAGTCGTGGAAGCAATCGCTCGGAGCACTGGGTAAGGTTTTGAATACCCCAGAAATTCCGGGTGATATGGAAATTGGGATTGAGTATCAAGTTCGGCCAACAGGAAAACGCATTGATGTGATTTTGTATGGTCTAAATAAAGAGAAAAAAGATCAAGTGGTTATTATTGAGCTTAAGCAATGGACCTCGGCTGAAATGACTATAAAAGACGGAGTTATTAAAGCTTTTGTGGGTGCGACTGAGAGGGAAGTGGCTCATCCGTCATATCAGGCTTTGGTATATGCTAATTTACTGCGCGGATTTACTGAAGTTATTCATCAGGAAAATATTGTGGTCACGCCGTGCGTGTATTTGCACAATTATGAACGGGATGGCGTGATTGATAATATTTTTTATAAAGAATATGTGGATCAAGCACCTTTATTTTTTAAAGGTGAAGAAAATATTTTTAGAAAATTTATTGCCGAGCGCTTACAATTTGGCGCTGCTGATATTTTAGAAAAAATTGAACAAAGCGCGATTAAGCCCTCACACAGCGTGGCCGAACAAATGCCCGCCGCGCTTTACAACGAAGAAGAATTTACCATGATTGATGACCAAAAAGTGGTTTTTGAAACGATTTTGGAATTAGTAAATAAACCAAAAGATAAACAGGTGGTAATTGTTAAAGGTGGGCCTGGGACAGGGAAGTCAGTGGTCGCGATTAATTTACTTATCAATCTAATCCGTACCCAGAAAGCCGCGCAATATGTAACCAAAAACGCGGCGCCGCGCGCCGTATATGAGCACATGCTCAAGGACAAAATGACTTTTAAAGAATTTTGCGCACTCTTTTCTGGTTCTGGTGCTTACCAAAATATCGCGCCAAATACTTTTGAAGCCTTGATTGTAGACGAAGCCCACCGCCTGAACGAACGCACTGGCATGTATGGCAAAAAAGGCGGTAATCAGGTACGCGAAATTATTCAGGCTGCCAAATGCTCTATATTTTTCTTAGATGAAGACCAAAAAGTGACCTGGAATGACTTTGGTAGTCAAGTGGAAATTGAACACTGCGCGGCCAATGCCGGCGCGCGGATTCATTATTTAGAATTAAATTCTCAATTTCGGTGTGGTGGCTCAGATAATTTTTTGGATTGGCTCGACAATACTTTGCAAATTAAAAATACTGGCACACAATTAACGGGTGACTTTGATTTTCGCGTGGTTGACTCACCACAAGAATTACAAGAGTTGATTCGCGAGAAAAATAAAGAACGAAATAAAGCGCGGATTGTAGCGGGTCGGTGTTGGGATTGGATTAGTGAGAAAAATCCAGATTTGCTGGATATTAAAATTCGAGAACATAATTTTACTATGCGCTGGAATTTAAATAGTGAACGCAATACCTGGATTATTTCACCAACCTCAGTGGAGGATGTTGGTTGCATTCATTCAGCCCAAGGCCTGGAAATTGATTACATTGGCGTAATTGTTGGTCCTGATTTAATTGTGAGAAATGGCCAAGTAATTGGCGTACCAGAGGGCCGCGCCAAAACTGACACCTCACTTAAAGGTTTTAAAACTTTGCACAAGATCGACCCTGATGCAGCTACTAAAAAAGCCAATGCCATTATTAAAAATACCTATCGCACCCTCATGACCCGCGGAATGAAAGGCTGTTATGTATACTTTATGGATAAAGAAGCGGAAAAATATTTTAAAGACCATGTGGGTTAAGTATGTTTACTTTAAACACTAAACTGTGGAAATACCCCGCCGAAAGCGGAGCTTGGTATTTTGTAACCATTGATGAGAAAACCACGACCAAAATTAAAGCCATGCCGCGCCCCAAAAAAGGTTGGGGATCGGTGCGCGTCAAAGCCACGATTGGCAAAACCACCTGGGAAACCTCAATTTTCCCAAGCAAAGAAGGGGCATATTTGTTACCTGTTAAAGCCGGCGTGCGTAAAGCCGAAGATATTTTTGAGGGCGAAACAATCAAAGTTTTATTGGAGTTCGTTTAAAACATTGGCCATTGCCCCGCCATTCACGCAATTGGTGTGGCCTTCTCGGAGTAAAAATTGTTTGGTCAGGCCGCTGCGACTGCCGCTTTGGCAAAATACTACCACTGGCCGGTCTTTGGGAATTTCGGCCAAACGCAAGGGAATTAAATGTGATGGAATATTAATCGCGCCCGGCACAGAACCCTCGGCAAATTCTTCAGTGGTACGCACATCAATCAAAAGGGGGTTTTGGGTTAAGGCTTCGGCTAAATTTGGGTCAGTCATATTGAGTATCATTGTAAGTGTTAATTGGTCAGGTAAGTGATATACTACACCTAAATCTATACTTATGAAACTCACGAACCCTGCCAAACTTTTGATTTCTCTTGCCCTCCCGCAACTGGCTGGCCTGCTCGGTGCAGTTTTTGTAACTGATTCACTATCAACCTGGTACCGCACTTTGAATACCGGAATTCTGGTCCCGCCAGAAGGATTATTTGGACCGACCTGGACAATTTTGTATCTGCTCATGGGGGTTAGTTTATATTTGGTCTGGAAACAGTGGACAATTTTGCCCTGGTCACGCCGGACTAAGCGTCTTGCTCTAATTGCGTTCGCTGCCCAATTAGTTTTAAATAGTTTGTGGTCAGTTATTTTCTTTGGCCTACGCAGTCCAGAGCTAGCACTACTCGAAATTATTATGCTAATGCTCGCGATTGCCTTGAATATTGTTTTATTTTGGGGTGTATCGCGTAAAGCGGCGTATCTACTTGTCCCATATTTATTGTGGGTTTGTTTCGCAACCTACCTTAACTTTAGCATTGTTCGTTTAAACTAAAATATGTACTTTGTGTACATCACTCGGTGTGCAGACAATACTCTTTACACTGGGATTGCAACTAATGTTGAGCGCCGAATTGCGGAACATAATTCGAGTAATCGTGGCGCCAAATACACCCGCTCGCGGCGGCCAGTAGAATTAAAATATTTTAAAAAATATCGGACGCGTTCTACGGCGCAAAAAGCTGAAGCAAAAATTAAAAAATTGTCACGAGTTGAAAAATTAGCTTTAATTCAAGGTACTGTATGAAACAAGTCACCCTGTTATTTCTAGTAAAAAAAGACAACGGCCGTGTCACTGAATTATGTTTGGGAATGAAGAAACGTAGTTTTGGAATGGGGAAATGGAATGGTGTTGGTGGTAAAATCGAGCCTGGCGAGACCCCAGAGGCGGCGGCCATTCGTGAGGCAGAAGAGGAAATTGGGGTTAAAGTGTTAACCCTGACCAAAGTTGGGGTGATAACTATTAATTACACGCCTGACCCAGACTGGAATCAGCAGGTGTTTACTTATTTTGCTGAAGAATGGACAGGTACACCGGTTGAAACCAGTGAAATGCAGCCTGTCTGGTATAAGGTCACTGAAATCCCTTACGAAAATATGTGGCGCGATGATGCAATCTGGCTGCCGCGCGTTTTAGCTGGGGAAAAAATTGACGCCGAGTTTACTTTGGGTGATGAGGGTAAAATTCTGACTCACACAATCAGTAAAATGGGCTAATTTTAGCCATTTCTTCCGAATCCATGCGCGGTTGACAAAACCCGTCAGCTGTGTTATACTCTGTCTAATCGTCCATTTCCCGGTTACACGGTAAATTTTCACAGGTCGGGGCGGGTATAAGTTATTTGTTATAAGGTACACGTTATGCAGACTTTATATGTCGGCAACGTCTCATACCAATCAACTGACGAAAGTCTTTCAGCTGCTTTTGCTGCTGCCGGTACTGTAGTTTCAGCTAAGATTGTTATGGACAAATTCACTGGTCGTTCTCGTGGTTTCGCTTTCGTAGACATGTCTACTGAAGAAGAAGCTCAGAAAGCCATTGATATGCTCGACGGTAAGGACCTCGACGGTCGCCCACTTCGCGTGAGCATGGCTCGCCCAAAGGAAGACCGCCCACCTCGCCGTGATTTCCGCAACTAGTTTCTAGTTTGGAATTCAAAGGACTCGCTCGCAAGAGCGGGTCTTTTTTTATTTAAAATTTATTGGTATTCTAAGGTGACTATGGCTAATCTAACCAAAACCCAGCGCGCGGCCGTGGAACATGTAACTGGTCCGCTTTTGATTGTAGCTGGGGCTGGGACAGGGAAGACTACGGTCTTGACCGAGAAAATTGCTTACCTAATTGAACAAGGTCTGGCCAAACCAGAAGAAATTTTGGCCTTAACTTTTACTGACAAAGCGGCCGACGAACTGGTTGCGCGCGTGGACGAGCGTTTAAATTCTGGTTATTTAGATTTGGCGGTTTCTACTTTTCACGCCTTTGCTGAGCGACTACTGCGCGAGTGTGGCACAGAAATTGGTTTGTCGCGCAATTTTAAAATTTTAACTGAAACTGAAAGTTGGTTACTAGTCCGCAAAAATATTTTTGACCTTGGGCTTGATTATTACCGCCCACTTGGGAACCCAGGCAAATATATTCATGATTTGCTTGCACATTTCTCCAAGTGCAAAGACGAATTAATTGCCCCAGAAAAATATTTGGAATTGGCCGAAAATACCGCGCATGATAGTGGCGACGATAATGTAGACGAAAAATCGCGGCTCACCGAACTAGCCAATGCCTACTATGCCTACAATAAATTAGTGCTGGATGCTGGTGGTCTGGATTTTGGTGACTTGATGTATTACAGTGTCAAACTTTTGCAAGACCGGCCGCGCATCAAAGAGCGCCTAAACAAGCGCTACAAATTTGTTTTGGTCGATGAGTTTCAGGACGTAAATTGGGCCCAATATGTTTTGGTGCAATTAATTTCCGCCGGCGGACAGCTGACCGTAGTGGGGGATGATGACCAATCGATTTACGCTTTCCGCGGTGCATCAGTCTCGAACATTTTGCGCTTCAAAGATGATTTTAAAAATGTTACCAACATTGTACTCACGGAAAATTTTCGCTCACGCCAAGAAATTTTAGACACCGCCTACACTGTGATTCAAAATAATAATCCAGAACGCTTGGAGTCAGTTTTGCAAATTAATAAAAAATTAATCGCGGCGCGCGAGTGGGAAAAAATGCCAGCTGGTCAAATTCCGGTGTGTTACGAACAAGTCGCCACTGGCGATGACGAAGTCCACCGATTACTAGAATTATTAACCACCCAAAAACAAAGTGATCAAACCGCGTCGTGGGATGATTTTGCAATTTTGGTCCGAGCGAATAATCACGCTGAGCCATTTATTCGGGCCCTAGAATCAGCGCGCATTCCGTATGAATTTTTATCCGCGGCTGGTTTGTATCGTCAACCAATTGTGCTGGATGCACTGGCCCTCTTAACCGCGGCGCACCAAACGCGCGATGATTTATCAATTTTCCGATTGTTGCATTTACCAATTTTTAATTTACTCGCCACAGATATTCAGGCGCTCATAAGTGAAGCGCGCAAAAAATCTTGGAGTTATTTTGAAGCTTTGCACCGCGCCCCAGAGTGCCAAAATATTACTGAAACCGGACGCGGACATCTAGCCAAACTTCATAGTTTAATTGAGGCGGCTTGCAATGAAAGCAAAACCGCCAAACCAACCGCGCTCCTGTATTCGTTTTTAGAAAGCAGTGGGTATTTGGAATATTTAACCAAAGGTGAATTGGCTGGCGACCGCACCATTATTCGTCAAATTCACCATTTAAAACAATTTTTTGATCAAATTGCGGCTTTTGAAGACAACACCACTGATGCGCACGTGGCCCACCTCATTGAATATATTCGGGCCGTGCAAGAAGCGGGTGATGACGGGGCAGTGAATCCAGTGGAAGACACGCCAGACAGCGTCAATATTTTGACAGTGCATAGTTCTAAAGGTTTGGAATTTAAATATGTGTTTTTGGTAAATGTAGTTGAAGAGCGCTTTCCAACGCGTCGGCGTGGTGAGGGAATTGAAGTGCCGCCAGAATTAATTCACGAATCTGTGCCAACTGGTGATGTGCATTACCAAGAAGAACGGCGCTTGTTTTACGTGGCGGCCACACGCGCCAAAGAACGTTTGTTTATTTTGAGTGCGCAAAATTATGGTGGGGTGCGGAGTAAAAAAGTGTCGCGTTTTATTGTTGAGGCTGGCCTGGTGGCTCCAGAAAATAACACTGTCCGCGCCATAATTGATGGAGTGGGGAAGAATGCCCCTAAATCTAACGAGGGTAGAGACACAGCGCCGCCAGTGTATGAGGTTCCGCCAATATTTTCCTTTTCGCAAATCAAATCGTACGAAACTTGCCCTTATCAATATAAACTGGCGCACATTTTAAAATTGCCAACCAAAAGTTCAGCCAGTCTTAGTTTTGGGCAAAGTATTCACCTGACTTTGCAGGATTTTTACCAGCGTGTGAAAGAATTAAATAGCGCGGCGCAAGTCTCATTATTTGATGTGCCAGCCCCAACCGAAAATCCAACCAGTGAATTAAAAGTTCCAACTCTCGATGAACTTTTGCAAATGTACCAAAACCACTGGATTCCTGATTGGTATGAAAGCAAGCAACAGCAAACGAAATTTTTTGAGCAGGGGAAAGACATTTTGAAAAAATTTTACGCTGCCCAAGACGGGCGCTGGACCCAGCCAGTCGGCCTCGAAATGCCATTTAAAATTAAGATTGGTAATTACACTGTGCGCGGCCGGATGGACCGGGTGGATCAGCTCCCTGATGGCTCGCTCCACATTATTGACTACAAAACCGGACAACCAAAAGAAAAGCTAACCAGTGAAGATAAAGAGCAGCTCCTCATCTACCAAATTGCAGCCGAAGCTTTGCCAGAATTTAGACACGTTGGTCCAACTGGCAAGCTGACTTTTTACTACCTAGGCAATGGTTCTGAGGCCAGTTTTATTGGTGATCCGGCTGATCTTGATAAACTACGCGGAAAAATTTCGGACACGATTGACCGTATTTATGCGCGCGATTTTGCGGCCACCCCAAATCAATTTGCCTGCAGTCACTGTGACTTCCGCTCTATTTGTGAGTTTAGAATTTAGCTAACTTGGTATATTTTAGTTGCACTCTTTTTTTAAAAGTGCTACTTTGTAAGTAATGAACTTTTATGACTTTTACTCCACTCGGAGACGCGTTAAAAGAAAAAATGGGCAAAAATTCTCCGCTTAGCCAACAAGTGCAATCAGCTGGGGTAGTGGAAGTGTCTGAACAGGTGTTTAAAGAATTGTTTGGCGATCTTAGTATTCAGGCCAAACCTTTATTTTTGAAAAATCGGACCTTGACTGTTAGTTGTGCTAGTTCGGCCATGGCGCAGGAAATTCGGGTCAATCAAACCACAATTGTGGCTAAAATTAATGAAAAATTAGGCAAAAATGAAGTGGATCGGATCCGCTATTTAGCCTAAAAACCCTCTTGCCAACCGCCCCTCAGGCGAGTACAATACTCAGGTATGACCATTAAGCAATACCTTATTACCATGGCTCTTTCGGCCATGCTTTGTTGGCTCTCTTGGGGCTTGACTCTTATTAATATTGACCCAACTACTGGCCGGGCCTGGGGGTTTGCGTTTTTTTACTTTAGTTTATTTTTGGCCCTTGGTGGTACTGGTTCATTATTACTATTTTATATTTATCAGCGCCGCTGGAATAATGACCTGCCGCTCTTTGCTTATGTTTCCAAAAGTTTCCGCGAAGCGTTTATTGTGGCTGGATTTTTGACTCTGACTTTATTTCTCCTTGGCCAACAGTGGCTGACAGTTTGGACTGGTTCACTCTTACTCACTTTATTTATCCTAGTTATTTCTTTGTTCTGGTCACTGTCGCCAAAGAGCAAGGTCAATCATTCTAATTTTCTGTAACGTATGCGTCAATCTGAATTATTTACTAAAACTCGCAAAACCGTTCCAGCTGACGAAGCCGCCAAAAATGCTCAGCTCCTGATTCAGGCTGGTTTTGTGTATAAAGTTATGGCTGGTGTTTATGCGTACACCACGCTTGGTCTCCGGGTGCTGGAAAATATTAAACGGATTGTGCGCGAAGAAATGAATGCCATTCAAGGGCAAGAAATTATCATGAGTAGTTTACAGCGCAAAGATACGTGGGAGGGGACTGGTCGCTGGGACGATGAAGTGGTGGATGTGTGGTTTAAATCAAAGTTAAAAGACGAAACTGAAGTGGGTTTTGGCTGGAGTCATGAAGAAGCGATTTTGGAAATGATGCAGCAGTTTGTAAATAGTTACCGCGACTTACCAGCCAGTGTGTATCAATTCCAAACCAAATTACGCAATGAACTTCGGGCCAAAAGTGGCATTATGCGCGGTCGGGAATTTGTCATGAAAGATATGTACTCACTGCACGCCTCCCAGGCTGATATGGATGAATACTATGATAAAGTCATTGCGGCCTACAAACGGTGCTATGATCGACTTGGTTTGGGTGACAGTACTTTTGTGACCTTTGCCAGTGGTGGAGCGTTCACTAAATTTAGTCATGAGTTTCAAACTATTTGTGACGCGGGTGAAGACATATTGTATGTAAATGATGATCGCACGGTAGCAGTAAATGAAGAAGTACTTGATGATGCGGCCAAAGAATTAGGCGTAGATAAATCAGCTTTAAAACCAGTTAAAAGTGCTGAGGTCGGAAATATTTTTAAATTTGGCACAGAAAAATCTGAGAAAATGGGAATTTATTTTACTGATCGTGATGGCGCGCAAAAACCAATTTACTTGGCCTCATATGGCATTGGGATTACACGGGTGATGGGTGTAATTGTGGAAAAGTTTGCTGATGATAAGGGGATGGTGTGGCCAAAAAGTGTGGCGCCGTTTGCAATTCACTTAGTTTCACTAGCTAAAACTCCAGACGAAGTGGCGAAAGTTGACGAACTGTATGAAGAATTAACTCGCCGCGGAGTTGAAGTTTTATATGATAATCGCACGGAAATGACGGCTGGGGCGAAATTTGCTGACAGTGATTTAATTGGAATTCCACTCCGCGTGGTAGTGAGTGCCAAAACTTTGGCCACTGACAGTGTGGAGTGCAAAGCTCGCCACCAAGCTGAGGCCAAAGTAATGTCCCGCGCGGAATTTTTGGCACAGTATGAAGTTTGATTGGCTCAGAAAAAAAAGTCAGGACATTGGGATTGACCTGGGAACGGCCAATATTCGGATTTACACCAAAGACAAAGGGATTACGATTGATGAGCCGACCGTGGTTGGCATCAATACTAAAACCGAACAAATTTTAGCGGTTGGTGATGAAGCCAAACAAATGCTTGGCAAAACCCCGCCGCACATTTTGGTGTCACGACCACTTCAGCACGGTATTATTTCTGATTATGAAGTGGCGGAAAAAATGCTTCGGTATTTTATTGATAAAGTGCATGAAGGCGGTTTGTCATTTTTGTCGCGCCCACGCGTTATTGTTGGTGTGCCGCTGGATGTGACCGAAGTAGAAGCTAAAGCAGTTGAAGATGCGATTATTGCCGCTGGTGCGCGCGAAGTGTTTATTGTTCAAGAACCAATGCTAGCTGCAATTGGTGGCCGCATGCCAATTGAAGAACCAGTTGGAAATTTAATTGTTGATGTCGGAGCTGGAAAAACTGAAGTGGCGGTCATTTCACTGCACGGTGTGGTGACCTGGAAATCCACGCCAATTGCGGGTGAAGAAATGAATAAAAACATTGTGTCCTACGCACGTGAAGTGTTTAATTTATTTGTGGGTGAAGCGCACGCTGAATACATTAAAATGAAAGTGGGGGCCATGGTGCCCGGTGCGGAAATTTTGCAAATTCCAATGCGTGGACGGGATGTAATTACTGGTTTACCAAAAGAAGTACTGGTCACTGATGCCCACATTCGTGAAGCACTTGACCGGTCAATTCGCACCATTATTGATCACATTAAAATGGCTTTGGAAGTGACTCCACCAGAATTAACCGCTGATATTCACGAGCGTGGCATGTTGTTAACTGGTGGCAGTGCGCTTTTACCAGGCCTTGATACTTTAATTACCCAGGCCACAGAAATTCCGGTGCGCATTATTGATGATCCACTGTCAGCCGTGGTGCGTGGGGCAGCGGTTTTGCTAGAAGATGAACGCTTATTGAATTTGGTCCGCTTGCCATCAGCGCGGCAATCAATTCGGTCTTAGTTTTATATGAATAAATCAGTTCGGACTGCCACCATTATTATTGTGGCCTTGGGCCTGTTTGTGGCTGCTTGGCAAGCGGGGTACACTGATTTTTTGGAACAAGGTGCGCGGGCCGTGACTGATCGGGTGCTCCGTTCAGCGTATGAAGTTGGGACTGAACCAACAGCTGACAAACAGGCGGCCGAAGTGAATGCCTGCGTCACTGAAGACACCAAAATCCGCGTGTTAGAAGAAGAAAATTCTTCACTGCGTGAACAATTAAAATTTTTTGCAGGTACGCAAAAACATGTTGGGGCTGATGTGATTGGGCGTGACCTGGATCCACTCGGCACAACCATTATTATTAATCAGGGTGCACGCGCTGGAATTGAACTTAATCGACCCGTGATTGTTGGTAATGGTTTGTTAATTGGTAAAATTGCGCGCGTGAATGAAACCACGTCAGTGGTTCGCCTCTTAAGTGATTTTGAAAGTTCAGTTGGGGCCACAGTCGCAAACCGAGAAAAAAGTTTGGGGGTAGTTGAAGGTGGTTTTGGTTTGGCTGTGCGTTTGGATTTAATTCCGCAAAATGAAGTCATTAAACCAGGTGATGCGGTGATTACTTCAGGTTTAGAAGCGGAAATTCCGCGCGGCCTCATGATTGGTACAGTGGAAGTAATTGAGAAAAAACCACAAGAACCTTTCCAGCAAGCTGTTTTAAAACCGGCAGCTGATTTACATTCAATTAATGCGGTCTCAGTAATTTTATCTGGCGTATGAAATACCGCTGGTTAATTTGGACAGTCGCGGTCTTAATTAGTTTGCCGGCCGTAATTGCTGGGCAAGCTTTGTTACTTCGTTTACCAGCGCCATTTTCGCAAATCAGTTTGCCGTTATTATTTTTGAGTATTAATTTGTTAATTTGGAAAAATGGGGGAATTGTTTGGTATGCTGCGGCCTTGTACGCCACCTTAGATTTGTACACGGCGACTCCGTTTGGATTAGTTTTGTACGCTGGTACACTCGCCATGCTCACAGTGTTTTGGCTCTACCGCGCGGTCATTACTAACCAAGGCATTTTTGCGGTGGCACTGGTAACGGCTGTACTGTGTGTGGCTTTTAATATTTGGTATGCATTTGGTCGTGCCGTGCTCTGGTTTGCTTTTGATCGACCATTTTCTGGTTCAGCCTGGCTGGCTGGTTTGGTGACTGAATTGCTGGCCACCACAGCGGCAACGGTAATTGTTTACGCCATTTTAGCGCGCCTAGTTCCAGCGTTAAAAGTAACGCACGCGCGCACTAGTTTACTCTATGAACGAAATTGATCCGTTTGCACCAGAAGCGCGGCAAAAAAAGCGCGTCAAATACTGGTTTGTACCGGGTCATTTTCGGTTAACTTGGGTTGAAGATTCATTTAATCCTGATATTTCTAGTACGACTGCGGATTTTGTGTCGCGCGGCACCTCACACGTGGGCAGTAGTTTAACTAGTAAACGCTTGTCATGGCTGAGTGTTGGGCTGAGTGTGATTTTGTTATTTTTATTTGGCCGCCTGGTGTATTTACAGCTCTGGGCAGGGGAAAAATTTCGCGCGCTGGCGGTTAATAATAGTGAACGTGTGTTACCAATTCCAGCGGAGCGCGGTTTAATTTTTGATCGTACCGGCAAACAATTAGTGGAAAATATTCCCAGTTTTTCTTTATTTTTAACGCCAACAGATTTACCCCGTGCAGAATTTGACCCCGCGGCGCGCACTGAGGCGATTACTAAAATTAGTACTTTGTCTGGTGTTCCAGCGGAAGAAATTAATGAAATTATTAGTAAATATAAAGCCTACCGCGCTGATTCAGTAGTTTTGCGTGAAGATATTGATTATGAGACCGCGCTGCGTCTCCGGGTGCAAAGTGCAGGTGTGCCGGGCTTACTCATTGCGCAGGGAAGCAAACGCTGGTATGGCTGGCCTGCTTCAGCGCAAAATGCGTACAGTCCATCTAGTACCACCCCACTGTCACTGAGTCACTTGGTTGGGTATATGGGCAAATTAAGTCCAGAAGAATTAAAAAGTGAATATCAAGCTGGTTATTTACCAACTGATTCAATTGGAAAATTAGGTTTAGAAAAATCGTACGAAGCTGAACTGCGCGGTGTGCCTGGTCGGCGTCGACTGCAAGTTAATTCGAGTGGTAAGGAACAAAGTGTGCTAGCTGAAGTGGCGCCAGTGGCGGGAAAACATTTGCAGCTCTCCGTTGACAGCGTGGCCGAAGCTGAATTAGAAAAAATCATGAGTCGGTACATTAATAAACCTGGAGCATCAGGGCGCGGAGTGGGAATTGTGACTGAAGTTAAAACTGGGGCCGTGATTGCCATGGTCAGTTTGCCAGCGTTTGATAACAATGATTTTTCTGGAGGAATTACTTCAAGCACGTACCAAGGTTATTTACAAAATGAACGTCGACCGTTATTTAACCGCGCGATTGCTGGTTTATATCCGTCTGGTTCAACCGTTAAACCAGTCGTGGCCGCAGGCGCCATGGAAGAAAACGTCATTAGTAGTGAAACCAGTTTTTTGAGTAATGGCGGGCTGAAAATTGGGCAGTGGTTTTTTCCCGATTGGAAACCAGGTGGTCATGGTCAAACTAATGTGACTAAATCCATTGCTTGGTCAGTCAATACTTTTTATTACTACATTGGTGGTGGTTATGGAAATTTTAATGGCCTTGGGGTGGAGCGCATTACTTCATACATGCGTAAATTTGGTTTGGGGCGCGTACTTGGAATTGATTTACCGGGTGAGCAGACCGGGTTTGTGCCATCGCGGCAGTGGAAAGAACAAACCAAAAAAGAAATGTGGTATATCGGTGACACGTATAACCTTTCAATTGGCCAGGGTGACCTCTTAGTCACTCCGCTCCAAATTGCCGCCATGACTGGGGCGATTGCCAATGGTGGCACTTTGAATGAACCGCACCTTGCAACCCAGCTCATTGACCCAGTGTCTGGCGAGCGGACTGACCTAAAATTTGAACCAGTCCGGCGCGAACTGGCCAAGCCTTACACCCTGGCCGTGGTCCGGCAGGGGATGCGTGAGTGTGTAGAATATGGCTCTTGCCGCCAGCTGTCAGCCCTGCCTATCCCTGTCTCAGGCAAGACTGGTACAGCCCAGTGGAACAGTACCAAGCCTAACCATGCCTGGTTTACCTCGTTTGCCCCTTCAGATAAGCCAGAAATTACGGTCACAGTCATGGTCGAAGAGGGTGGGGAGGGAAGTTCAATTTCGGTGCCAATTGCCAATGAATTTTACCAGTGGTGGGCCAAAAACCGCTCCTTTGGCACCCCCTAAAATTAGCTTGCGTTTTTGGCTTTATTTCGCTATGATTAGGGAATTATGCCTACCCACTATCTATCAAAAGAAAAACTAGCCGAGCTTGAAACCGAGCTGGCTTTCTTAAAAACCGACAAAATTCCTAGCACAGCCCAAAGAATTGACGAAGCTCGCCAAATGGGTGATCTTTCTGAAAATGCCGAGTACCACGCCGCGCGTGAAGACATGGCCTGGGCGCAGAGCCGGGTCAAAGAATTAGAATCAATTATTGATAATGCTACCGTGATTAGTAGTAACTCTTCTAAATCTGACGCCGTGCAAATTGGCAGTGTAATTACCGTGTCAGTAAATGGCAAGGAAAAGCAATATACAGTAGTTGGGGCGCAAGAATCTGATCCTCTATCAGGAAAAATTTCCAATGAGTCACCACTTGGTCAAGCATTTTTAGGCAAGACCAAGGGTGAAAGTGTGGAAGTGGCCGCTCCAGCCGGAAAAATTTTATACCAAATTTTAGCAGTTAATTAATATGAATACCGAAGTCGACATTAATGATGAGTTTTCCGTACGCTTGCACAAACTCCGCGAGCTTGAAGCGGCTGGCCGACCAGGTTATCCAGCACGTTCAAACCGGGTGCACCTGATTAAAGATGCAATGAGTGAAGCTATTGGCACAGAAGTGACCATTGCTGGCCGCCTCATTACCAAACGTGACATGGGAAAATTGGCGTTTGGCCATTTGCAAGATGATTCTGGCCGCATTCAAGTGGCTCTGAAAAAAGATGAACTGCCAGAAGCTGATTACACATTGTTTGTTAAAAAAATTGATGTTGGTGACATTGTTCAAATTCAAGGTGAACGTTTTTTAACGCAAAAAGGCGAGGAGTCAGTGATGGTTAAGACCTGGACTTTATTGTCAAAATCACTGTTACCAATGCCAGAAAAATTTCATGGTCTCTCTGACACTGAAACTCGTTACCGTCAGCGGTATTTAGATTTGCTGGCTAATCCAGATTCAATGCGGATTGCCCAAATGCGTAGTAATGTGGTGCGCGCTTTGCGTTCCTATTTTGATGCGCGTGGTTTTTATGAAGTTGAGACACCGATTTTACAAACTTTGTACGGTGGCGCGCTGGCTAAACCATTTATTACGCACCATAATGCCCTCGACATTCCGCTGTACCTCCGTATCGCGCCAGAATTATATTTGAAGCGTTTAATTGTCGGTGGTTTTGAAAAAGTGTACGAAGTGGCCAAATGTTTCCGCAATGAAGGCATTGACCACAACCACAACCCAGAATTTACCCAGATTGAATTTTACTGGGCGTACGCAGATTACAATGACCTCATGAATTTAATGGAAGATTTGGTGCCAAATTTAATTAAGGCGGCCGGACTCCCACTCAAATTTACTACGAATGGTCAAGAAGTTGATTTCACCCCACCATACCCACGCAAATCCATGCGCGATTTGGTTTTGGAATATGCCAAAATGGATATTGAAGATTATAAAGACAAAGCTTCAATTTTGACCAAAGCCCAGGAAATGGGTGTAGAAGTAGACGATACCCTTGATCGCGGTACAATTATTGATGAAATTTACAAAAAATTTGCCCGGCCATTTATTGTGAACCCAGTGTTCATGATTGACCACCCGGTTGAACTTTCACCACTGGCCAAGCGTAAACCAGATGCTCCAGATTATGTGGAGCGCTTCCAACTTTTGTGCGTGGGCGGTAATGAACTTTGCAATGCGTTCACTGAGTTAAATGATCCAATTGACCAAGAAGCGCGCTTCAAAGAACAAGTGGAAAACAAAGAAGCGGGCAATGAAGAAAGCATGCCATATGATGAAGATTTTGTGACTGCGCTTAAACACGCTATGCCACCAACGGCTGGACTTGGCATGGGAATTGATCGCCTCATCAAACTTTTGGTTGATGCGCAAAATCTCAAAGAAGTAATTTTGTTCCCAACTTTGAAACCACTGGAAAAGAAAGAAGGCAAAGTGGCGGAGTAATATGAAAACCGTTTTGCTCTTTGGAACTTTTGATATTTTGCACGTTGGGCACCTGAATGTTTTTAAACAAGCACGGAAATTAGGGGATAGAGTGGTGGTAGTGGTCGGCCGCGACGTGAATATCAAAAAAATCAAAGGGCAAGCGCCAGTAAATTCAGAAAAAGAGCGCTTGGAACTTTTGAAACATATTGATTTGATTGATGAAGCAGTTTTGGGTGCCAAAGATAAGGTGTATGAGCTGATTAAAAAAATAAAACCAGATGTAATTGCCCTGGGTTATGATCAGCAAGCCTACACAGAAAAGTTGCCAGCGAAATTAGCTGAGTTTAAATTAAATCCAAAAATTGTTCGTTTGAAGCCATTTCAAATTAACACTAAAAAAAGTTCAAAGTTAAAAGCCAAACTTTTAAAAAGTGTATGAGAGAACTCTTAATTGCCACGACCAATAACGGAAAGATTGCGGAAATCAAGGCATTTTTGAGTACCATGCCATTTAAATTAATTACTTTGGCAGATTTGCCAACTAAAATTGAAGCACCTGAAGAAAATGCTGGCACAGTGGATGGTAACGCACTTATTAAGGCCCGTTATTACGCTGAAAAAACAGGGCATTTAACTTTGGCTGACGACGGTGGTTTTTTTATCAAAGCTTTAAATGGTTGGCCAGGACCAGAAGCGGCGAATATTGCTGATACATCGGAAGGTCGGTTAGCGCTTGTTATTGAAAAAATGCAGGGTCAAACTGAGCGCACTGCGTACTGGGAATCGGTTTTGGCTTTGGTTGATCCAGATTCAAACGTAGAATTTCTAGCGCATGGTCGTACCAGTGGCACGGTGCTAGAAGCGCCAAACCCAGGCACAAATGGTTTTGGATTTGACCCAATTTTTTTAGTGACTGAGGCGGGTAAAGCCTATTCAGAAATGAATGTGATCGAAAAAAATGCCGTGTCACACCGCGGCAAAGCGCTTATTCGCATTAAACACCATTTGCACAATACCTACGTGGCCAAACACATTGTGGTGCCGTGTGCTTTGATCATCAAGGACGGCCAAATCCTCATGAACAAACGCAATGATCCGCACCGCCCAGAATATCATGGCAAGTGGGAATTTCCTGGCGGAAAAATTGAACTGCACGAAACTATCCATGAAAATGTAATTCGCGAAGTGCAAGAAGAAGTTGGCTATGATGTTGAAGTGGTTAAACTTTTGCAACATATTGCTGTTGAATCACAAGTGCAAAAAACTTACGCGTACCAAGTAATTTTGGTGCCATATGTTTGTCGTGTGGTTGGTGGTGAATTAAATCCAAGTGATGAAGAAGTGATGGACACGCGTTGGTTTGATTTAGACAACGTCTTGAACCATGATTTGATTGGGGAAAATGCCAAGATGTATAAAGAGTTTGTTAGTGAGTTAAAAGAGGTGGTTAAAGAAAATGCCCTGTAGTATGAATCATTTTTTAAAAAAATTTATTTTAACCCTGGCGGTTCTTATTACATTGTACGGAATCTGGGCATTTAGCGGGCTCGCAATGTTTGCTGTGCTCATTGCCACCTCACCACTTACGGCTGCATTTGAAAATCTAACTTTGGATTATTCGGTATGGGGGATTATTACTACCCTTATCTTAATTTCACCATTCTTAACTTTACGTTCTTCTGAATTTAATACTAGTTTAATTTGGAAAATCCTCCGTGGTTTGTGGTTGTATATTTTGCCAACCTACGGAATACTGATATGCGCTGTGTTTTGGGCGAATTCGGTTCTGGGTTATCAAGTATTGATTACTGTAATGCTCGCAGTGTCAATTTGGTATTTTATGAATTTTAAACAATGCGTTATTAAAAAATAATATGTTAGACATTAAATATATTCGGGAGCATGTTGCGGAAATTAAAGAGAACTGTACCAAACGTCGCAACAAAGTTGATATTGACCGTTTGCTCGCGGTTGATGAAGATCGTCGCAAATTGGTTGGTGAAGTTGAAGCCCTGCGCGCTAGTCGAAAAAGTGGTTCAAAAGGTAAACCAACTGATGAAGAAATTGCCAAAATGCGCGCCCTCGGCGATGAGATTAAGACAAAAGAAGAAGCTTTGGCTGCCGTGGAAGTGGAATTTTCTGACCTCATGGCAAGTGTGCCAAACCTGACTCACCCTGGCTCACCAATTGGTGGGGAAGAGGACTTTAAAGTTTTATCACAAGTTGATCACCCAGGTTTTGATTTTGCGCCCAAAGACCACGAAGAACTGTTGACTAATTTAGACCTGATTGATTTTGAGCGTGGCGCCAAAGTCGCGGCCGCCAAATTTTACTTTGCCAAAAATGATTTGGTGCGCCTTAATCAGGCGCTCTTGAATTACGGAATTGATGTGGTAACTAAACATGGTTTCACCCTCATGGAAACACCAGACCTGGCCCGCAATAGTATTTTGCAAGGGACTGGTTTTAATCCACGTGGCAACGAAACCCAAATTTATTCGGTAGAAAATACTGACTTAAGTTTAATTGGAACAGCGGAGATCACGGTTGGCGGCTATCACGCTGATGAAATTTTAGATTTAAGTAATGGACCAAAAAAATACGTTGCTCTGTCACATTGTTTCCGCACCGAAGCTGGAGCCTATGGTCGCACCAGTAAAGGACTCTACCGCGTGCACCAATTTACCAAATTAGAAATGTTTATTTACTGTAAACCAGAAGAAAGTGCCGCACTACACGAAGAACTCCGCGCCATTGAACAAGAAATTTGTGATGGACTTGGACTTTCTTACCGCGTGATTGATATTCCATCTGGTGATCTGGGTGGCCCAGCCTACCGCAAGTATGACCTAGAAGCCTACATGACCATGAAAGGCGAGGGTGATAAACAAGGTGATTTTGGTGAAATTACCAGTACTAGTAATTGTACTGATTACCAAGCCCGCCGCTTAAACATTCGTTACCGCAATGAAAAAGGCGAAACTGAATTTGTGCACACTTTGAATGGAACCGCGGTGGTGCTCTCTCGCTTTCCAATTGCGGTGATTGAACAAAATCAACAAGCTGATGGCACCATTAAAGTCCCAGCTGTTTTGCAGCCATACCTAGGCAAAAAAATAATTGGTTAATATGTCAAAGCCAACCCTCATTATTCTTCCAGGCTGGGGCGGCACGCGCGAGTCCTGGCGCGAATTTATTCACTTGGCTGAAGCTGAGTTTCAGGTTCGCTGCCTGGAACTGCCTGGTTTTGGGGGTGAACCTTGTCCAACCGAAGTGTGGGGGGTAGAGGAATACGCTAATTTTGTTAAAGCCAAAATTAATGGTCTTGGAATTGGTAAAAAAATCATTTTGGCGCATTCATTTGGTGGGCAAGTAGCCACGTATTTGGTTGGTAACAACCCTCATATCTGTGATACACTAATCCTAAGTGGCCCAGCAATTTTTCGTAAAAAAGAAAGTCTCCGCCGAATTATTTTTTGGCCAATTGCTAAGGTGGGTGGTCTGATTTTTAAAATTTGGCCGCTCTCTAAACTGCAAACTTTAGCCCGCCGCGTCTTATATCGCGTCGCTGACTCGCCAGATTACAATAATACCAGTGGCACTCTCCGGGAAATTTTTCGCAAAGTGACCACCCAGTCAGTGGCCGAATGGCTACCAAAAATCAAAGTTCCAACTTTAGTGGTGGCTGGAAAATTAGACAGTTTTGTTCCAAGTGAGGTGAGTAAGAAAGCCGCGGCTGAAATTCCAAACGCTAAATTTGTGGAATTTCCCAAAGCCCGGCACGGCATTCATCAAAGCGCACCGACTGAATTATTAGCTGAAATCGTTAAATTCATTTAACCATGTTCCACGAACTCCTAACCCGCTTTAACATTATCTTGTTTGGTCTCTGGGCACTGAGCGCGGCTTTGGATTACTTGGATTTTTGTTACATTTGGCAGTTAAAAGAATATCGCCTCGACCGGATGCGCGATTATTTTTCCACCCGCCAGGGCCGTCACTATTGGCTGAACCCAATGACTGTGTTCCGCGCTGTACTTGTACTTGGGATTGCCCTGTGGCCAATTAATGAAATTAGATTTTTAAAACAAGTGGTTTTGTTCGGCCTCCTGTTGAACATTGCGTTTCACTGTTTTAAGATTTTTCGTCAGGGTATTCGTCGCCCCAAACCAACCCCAAAAGCAATTTTGCTCGTGATTACGGCTTTTTTTGTCGAAATTGCTTTAGCTTTTTCGCAGCGTGATTGGGGAGTAGTCTTCGTCTTTATGGTGGCGCGGTTTTTCATTATGGCGGCCACGGTTTTTGTTTGGAATCAAGTGACCACGGTGGTAAAAAATTTAATTATTTGGTGGGCGACCCGCAAAATTGCGCGCTATCCGCACCTTAAAGTGATCGGTATTACTGGCTCATACGGCAAGTCAAGTGTTAAAGAATATGTGGGCCAAATTCTCAGTGAAAAATTTTTGGTCATTAAAACACCGGGCAACATCAATACCGACATTGGTGTGGCGCAGTTTATTTTGCGTACAGATTTTAGTAAAGCCGATGTGTTTGTGGTGGAAATGGGTGCCTACCGGATTGGGGAAATTAAAAAGATTTGTAACATTGTTAAGCCTGGGATTGGGATTTTGACCAGTATTATTGAACAGCATTTATCACTCTTTGGCTCAATTAAAAATATTCAAACGGCTAAATATGAGCTCTTACGTTCAATCCCAAAGACTGGATTGGTAATTACCAATGCTGACAATGCGTATTGTACTGAACTGTTATCAGAACTTGATTGCCAAAATCAAGTGCTGTTTGGAGATGACCCTTCACGTGCCCCCGAATATTTAATTGGAGAGGTTGAATCAAAACCTGAAGGCGTGCACTGGAAATTAGTTGTGGCTAATGAAAATTATGACTTTTTTGCCCCAGTACTTGGTGCCCACCAACCATTTAATTTTACTCCAGCCATTGTTGTCGCCCGCCGGTATGGCCTCAGTTTTGCAGAAATTGCCTCAGCTTTAATTAAAATTAAAATTGGCCCAAACGCACTCAGTGTTTACAAGTATGGCCAAGCGACCATTATTGATGACACCTATAATTCAAATCCAAAAGGATTTAAGGCCGCGCTTGATATTTTATCTTCCTTCCCATCCAAATTCCGTCGTGTGGTTATTACCCGTGGTATGTTAGAACTTGCGGAACGAACCGAAGAGTATCACGCCCGAATTGGTGAAGAAATTGCCTTTTGCGCCGACGAGCTCGTGATTATCAGTCCAGATTTTGTGGATGGATTTAGGGTTGGAATTGATGCGTTAAAAAATAAATTTCCGCTCGAAGTTAAAACTATTTTTGAGTCAGACGAGTTGCTTAAATATATTCAGGCTAAGTCCAAAGAACCAGTGGTCTTTTTGCTCGAGAATCGTTTGCCGGTGAATGTTATGAAAGAAATAAAACCCTAGTATGAGGTATATTTTTACGGGTTTTTCACCAAATACTCGGGCCGAAGATGTGCTTACTGCCTTTAAATGTATTACCACTGGAGGTGATAAAACAGCTCCGGCCAAACTTGAGACTTGGTTTAAGGAATATTACGGGGTAAAAACTGCCTTTGCGGTCGATAGTGGCCGGTCGGCTTTACAAATCGCCTTGCAAGCCGGTGGAATTGGAAAAGATGATGAGGTCGTGCTCCAGGCCTTTACCTGCATTGTGGTGGCCAATGCCATTACTAATTTGGGTGCCAAACCAGTGTATGTAGATTGTAATGAACAGTATTTGATTGATGCGGACAAAGTAGAAGCGGCCATTACCCCTAAAACCAAAGCCCTGATCATCCAACACACTTTTGGGGCTGGGGCTGAAGTGAACAAGCTCATGGCGATTGCGCGCAAACATAATCTGCTCGTGGTTGAGGATTGTGCTCATTCGCTTGGTGGCTATTACAATGGTCAATTGCTTGGAACCTTTGGTGACCTAGCTATCTTTAGTTTTGGGTCAGACAAAGTAATTTCTGGAGTGCGGGGTGGTATGGTCATTACTAATAACCAGCAGTTTGGAGAAAATCTGGCTGCACTTCAGGCTAAACTACCAAGTTTTCCAAAAGGTAAGGAACTCCAGCATTTGCTTCATCCCACCTATTTTTTCTGGGGCAAAAAAATGTATCACTTGGGGATTGGAAAAATTAAACTATACTTGGCTAAAAAGCTCCGCTTGATTAATCGAATTATTGATGAGTCAGAAAAAAAGGGGAGGGTACCAAATTATTTTCCAGCTCAATTACCAGCGAGCCTGGCGACTTTGGCTTTGAACCAAATTAAAAATTTAGATACGTGGAATAAAAAGCGCCAGGAACACGCGGCTTTTTACGCTGCGGCCCTAAAGAACAAAAAAAGTGTTCAAAGCCTGGGAACAGGGGAGACTTGGCTCCGTTTCCCGGTACAAGTGACTAACCCAAAAGAATTATTTGCTAAGGCAAAAGCCAACCATATTATTTTAGGAGATTGGTACGCCACGCCAATTGCTCCGGCTGACAGTTCTGAAGAAGCCGCTAATTATCGGCCAAAAACTTGCCCAATCGCAGAAAAATTAGGGCAGGGAATTGTTAATTTACCAACAGACCCAAGTCTATCACAAGCTGATTTAGATCGGATTGTCGCCCTATTTTAAGTATGAATTTTCGTTTAGAACAAAACCTAGACCCAAAAATCTGGGAAGAATTTTTACTCAAACAACCGTATACAATTTTTGTTCAAGCTCCTGAATACGCTGAGTTTTACCGCTCAATGGGCGAGGAGGGGAGAATCTGGGGGATTTACAATGACCAAAACGAACTAGTGGCTGGAACTTTAATTATTTCGGTCCATGCTCGTCGGGGGAATTTTTGGTTTTTGCCTTATGGACCAGTAGTCTCAAAGCACACTAAATTTAGTTTTGATGGCCAGGCCTTTGGTGATTTTTTTGTGAAAGTTTTACGTGAAGAAGCCAAAAAAGCCCAGATGGATTTTGTGCGGATCAGCCCATTTTGGCCAAGTTCTGATGAGACAGCCTGGAAATATTTGCGTGAAAATAAATTTGTCCGTTCACCACTTCATATTTTAGCTGAGTACACTTGGCTCTTGGATATTACACCGAGTGAAGACGACCTCTTAAAACAAATGGATAAAAATCACCGCAACTTGGTCCGCCGTTGTGAAAAAGAAGGGGTGCGGATTGAAATTTCTACTGACCCCCAAGCCGTGAAAGAATTTAACCGCATGCACGACGTAACCGTGAAACGTCATAATTTTCACCGTTTCCCAGATGGTTATGTGCGCAAAGAATTTAATTCGCTCGCTCCAGACCATGCCGCGGTCATCAAAGCCTATTTGCCAAACGGAACACTCGACGCCGTGGGAATTTTTATGTTCTATGGTACCATGTCATGCTATCGTCACGCTGCCTCACTCATGAGTGACAAGCATTTGCCAACCTCGTACGCAGTGCAGTGGGCGGCAATTAAAGAAGCCAAAAAACGCGGCTGCACAGTCCACAATTTTTGGGGCATTGCGCCACCTGGAGCCAAAAAAAGCCACCCATTCTTTGGGATCACGCACTTTAAAAAAGGTTTTGGAGGTCAAGAATTAGATTTAATTCCGTGTCATGATTTGCCAATCAGCCCACGCTATTATTTAACCTGGCTAATTGAAAAAGTACGCAGTATTCGGCGCGGTTTCTCCTCTTAATTTTATGCGGTGGAACAGTCACAAAAAACCAGTTCGCACCCGCAGCCGTCAGGCTGATTTTGCGGTTAATCACCGCGACAATCCTTTTAAAGCTGATGAACCCACCAGTTACCGTGGCCTGATTTTTTCTGTGCTAGGGTCGGGGAGTGTGCTGGGAGTGGCTGGACTCATGATGTTTCACCCAGCGTTTCAAATTGATGTGATCAGTATTGCTGGCACAGCGCGGACAGATTACGCTGAGGTGCAAAAAACTGCGCGCCAGGTCATGGACACTAAAATTTGGTGGGTGATTCCGGGGCAGAATTATTTTTTCCTAAATAAAAATAGTTTGGAAGAGGTGATTCAGAACCGATTTCGTTTGCAATCAGTTAAAACTACGACTGAATTTCCTCACACGTTAAAAATTGAATTAACTGAGCGCGCCCCGCAATTAACTGTAGTGCAAAATAATGCGCTCATTGCCCTTGATGCTGATGGGAATGAAGTGTCGCGCCTGGGCCGGGTACAAGTTGATGCGCCTGAGGCTGCTAAAATTATGTCAGAGGCGCGATTGGTGCAAAAGTCAAGTGGCGAGGCGTTTAAGGGCCTCCCTGTGCTGATTTTGCCTGGAGCAGTCGCTTCTAGCACAGCGTCTAGTACATCTCAGGCCAGTGAAGGCCTAATTAGCGGTGTAATTGCGTGGAATTCTTTTTTATCTGACAATAAAAAACCAGCTGATTATTTTACGGTCACTACCCAGTCTGGTAAGGTCACAGAAGGGGAGGCAGTCCTCGCTTCTGGGGTAAAGCTACTGGTCAACTACACTGACAATCGCGACAGCCAATTTCTCGCGGTGCGCACTTTTTGGGAACAGAAAAAAACTACCAGTTCCATTCAATACTTAGATCTTCGTTATCCGGGTAAAGTTTTTTGGAAGTAAATTTTGATTGTAGGGAAGAGGGACTTGAGACAATATTATCCGTCTCAAGGTGGTCCCTTCCCTTGAGATAGTATGTCGCACAATATATCTTATACGACACTTATCCCTATCGCCCGGGGTAAAAACAATTTTCCCTTTTTGCCTTGGAATTCGGCTATTTGCCCAGTGAATTAGGAATTTATTTTTATTTTATACACAAAAGACTAGGTGCTGAGCCTAGTCTTTTAATACACCAATTGCTAGTTTGACCCTTTCACCCACCCCAGCCCTAATTTAGTCCAAATAATTGTGCGACACTACAGAATTGATTTATCTATTGTGTGGGTCTGGCAAGATGTATTCGTAAGGATTTTTTGACCAAAAATCTAGCATGAACTTAACTGAGTGCTCACCAATGGCAAACCGCCCGTGCTTTGGGTCCCACACCCGATACTGATCCATCATTTGCTTTTTAATTTCTAATTCTTCAGGTGTTAGTGGAAAAGCAAACGCTGGATTTTCTTTATCACTAAAATAATACTTGGTACTAATCCCTTGAAAGGCTTTTAAAGCCACCTCAATGGCCCGATGATCAACATTTAAATAATCACCCTCACCTTTGATTGATGTCCGTGTCAGGTAAATTCCATCGCCAACCTCTTGGTAAATTTCATTAATCGCGCGGTAAGCGTCAGCTGGACTAGTGCCGCCGTCCTTATATATAGGCTGTTCACTGCCTTTTATTCCACCTGGATTAGAAATACGAATATTAGCTGGTTCCAGACCCAAGTTTAGCATCGAAGCCACATATTCGCGGTTGCGTGCAGCACTAAAATCCTGTTTGGTTAAATCGTGATAACCATAATGTTCAGGCACTAAAAATTGTTTTTTAACCACCGAAAACATGCGTTGGCCATCTGGGGTATGACCATTTATAACATGACGGGCCATTGAGCCTGAACCATCGGTAATAAGCAAACTGTAAACTGGGTGACCTTGTTTAAGGTAATAGTAGGCTGTACCAGCCATGGCCATTTCATCATCCTGATGGGGAAGTAGCAGTACCACTGGTTTTGGCCCCTTTGGTGCCTGCTCTTTCTCCTCTTCCACTACGGTTTCGCCTTGAATATAAAAAATACTCAGGCAACTAATTGCAAATAAAAGGCTTAGTGTAGCCCCAAAAATAAATTTTTTAGACCGATGAACAAAAAAATTATTCATGCTAAATGACTCAGGTCCCCTACCCTCTTTTTTCTAAAGCTAGGTAAGTGTCACGTAATAAAGCGGCATCAGACAGGGCATTATGTTCTTGATAATCTTCTTTATTAATTCCTAGGTCAGTAAAAAAAGCGTGTACGCCCATGCTATTTGGTGACAGTCCTAAACCAAATAAAATTGAAGCAAAGTCAATTGGGATCCAGTAAGCCGGGTGATCTTTTGGTGAGCCAAATAATTCGTACCAGTAAATCGCATCAAATTGATTAACATACGCCACCAGATATGGTTCATCTGGTCCGACAAAGTCTCTAATTAATTCTTTAGCTTTTTCACGGCTAATTTTTGGTTCAGTTAAGAATGGTAAGACATGTTCTACGACCCATGGGTGTGGTTCAGCTGAACTTTCTAATTCTAAATATAATTTTTCACCAGTGTATTTAATTAAACCAATTGATAACAACTCTCCTACCTTTGGATCAAGGTCAGTAAATTCAGTATCAAAGAAAATAATTCGATCAGAATATGGTTTCATGCGATCAGGATAGCAAAATGTTTTCTTAGGGTCAATCTTGACATTGAATATCTTTTTGAGTAGTATGCTTTTGTGCGGCAGGACCCCTTGGATATGCCGATAGAATACAGACCGCGCTAGTCAGTTGAATATCTCAATCCCCCCTCAGACTGACCGGTACGGTCTTGGAGCCGGGATACGGCGTTCCCGGGCCAGTCTTTCGACACCCTCCTCTTCTGAGGGGTCCTGCTGCACAACCCCTCTCAAGCTAACGAACAAATCCTAGGGAAACCAATGGCAAACTAGCTAGTTCCATTGGTTTTTTAATTTCTTTGGCTAAACTACTGGCACTATGCACCGTGTGTTTGCCAAATTTGAGGGCAAGAGCATCAATGGCTTCGTAAGTTTTTTGTAAGGTGGAAAGTGTGGTTGGGGCTTCAAACAAAGTCGTTTGAACAGCGCAAGCATCGGTGAGGTCAGATAAAACAATGCCAGTGGCACGGTACTGAACTTTATCACTGTATAATTTTTCAAATAATGGCTTAACCGCACTTAATAGATCCATTGGAAAAGCACTGGCGCGTTCTAAAGTTACTTCGAGTCCTTGAATATTAAATGATTCAGATTTTAAGAAAATAGACACTCGTTTGGCCACTAAATCATGATTACGTGCTTTGGCACAAGCATTTTCTAGATTAGTGACTAGTTCGGCATATACCAACGCCCGGCTCCCCTTTTGAGCGTGAAAAGTGTGAGTTTTAGAAATTGAAGCATAGGTTTGTTTTTCTTCAGAAATTACACTGTACACTGATTGACCATTTAATTCATACCAAATGTCTTGGTGTGGTTTGGTAAAATTATCTTTGATAAACCCAATTGGTTTAACCGCAAAGTCATAGGCTGTAAAAATACTAAGGCGGCGCATATAGTCGGCCGTGTTCCGGCCTACGCCCCAGATAGTGTCCACAGAAAAATCGCGCAAATATTCAGGTAAATCTTTTTGGGTAATTACACCAAAGCCATTTGGTTTACTACTAGTTGAGGCGAGTTTGGCTAAGACTTTGGTTGGGGCAAGACCAACTGAGACTGTGATCCCTAATTCAGTTTGAATGGTTTTTTTAATTAATTTGGCAATGTCAGCGTAAGACATTTTTTCTACTTTATCTAACCCTGTAATATCCATGAAGCCTTCGTCAATGCTGTACTCTTCAACTTGGTCAGTAAATCGGCGCATGATCGCAAATATGCGTTTGGAAAATAAGGTGTAAGTTTCATAATCACCGGGAAGTAAGATAGCGTCTGGACAAATCCTGAGGATTTCAAGTTTAGTCATGCCGCGACGCACCCCACGCTGCTTGGCTTCTTGGCTAAAAGCAGTGGCAATGCCACGGTCAGCCCCAACAACTACTGGTTTGCCCTGAAGTTTTGGGTTAACAGCTTGTTCGCAACTAGCAAAGAAAGCATCGCCATCAATGTGAACAATGGCTTTGGCTTCAGAAACAGGCATTTTCATATTATAAGTATTTACGGATAACACTGGCCACGACCCCAGCGATTTTAAGCTCTAATTGGGGGTGAATGTCTGGATAATTGCGGTTGGCAGGGCGGAGAATTACGCGCTCTCCCCTTTTAATGTAATACTTCATGGTCCAATCATGGTCAACTTCAGCCACCACGATATCTCCAGTTTTAGGATTCCTGGTGCGGTCCACAATGACCATATCACCTTGCATAATACCGGCATCAATCATTGAGTCTCCAGAAACAGTGAGCAAGTAACTGGCTTGAGGGTGTTCAATGAGCCAACGGTCTAAGCTTACGGTTTTGGCACTGGCATCTTCTTCAGCCGTTGTTGGAAATCCAGCTTGCACTACTCCCAAAACTTTTAGGCCAAACATTCTCTCGGTCGCAACTAATTTTCCAGTTGCATTTTTTTCTAAAATTCCATCTTCAATAAATTTTTCTACATACCGGTGGAGCGAACCTTTGGACCTTAGATCAAACAGTTTGACCATTTCATCATAGGTTGGGACTTGTTTGAATTTGTTGAAATAATTGAGGAGCTTTTGTTTGCGAGATTGGTAAAGGTCAGGGGCCATATCAGTGCTTAATAAGATTAATGTTTGACGTATAAAAGTAGTATAGAGAACATTTGTTCTCACATCAAGTTTTGGTGTGTGGATAAATTCCAAATATTAAAAAAGCCCTGTATTCACAGGGCTTTTAGATTAGTTTAAATATTTCAGCGGATCAGTTGGAATGCCATTTTTCCGAACTTCAAAGTGTAAATGCGGACCAGTCGTGAATGGCCCAGCGCCCACTGTCCCAGGCGTAGCCCCAGAGTAACCAATGACATCACCGCGGGTCACATATTGTTCCTCAGACACAGAAATTTTACTCAGGTGGCCATACACCGTGGACACGCCATTGGAGTGAATAATCATGACATAGGCATAGCAAGACGCCACGGTGCAGCGTTTAGCGCGCGCCACATAGCCACTAGCCGCAGCTTTGACTGTTGAACCCTGGGCGGTCGCAATATCAATCGCATTATGTTCAAACACTTGGCGATACGGATAACTTGGGTCCCAGAAATAAGCAGTGACACGGCGGCTAGTAATTGGCCAAGATAATTCACCACTGTCAGTATCAAATTTTTCTGGGGCTTTTTTCTGTTGCTCAGCTAACTTCTTTCGCACTTGAGCTTCAATGCCGGAAATATCGTTTTCAATTTGTTGGTACTGGGTGCGCAGCGAACTAACCAGAGTTTTGTATTTTTGCTCTGAGGCTTGAGTGGTCACGAGTAAGTCTTTTTTGTACGAAATTTGCGTGTTAAGTTCAGATTTTTTTTGACCCAATTCAACATTAACTTTTTCGTAATCATTTTTTACTTCAGTCGTTTTGGTGTGCTTGGCCTCTAGGTCAGCTTTGGCCAAACGGACTGACTCAGCGGTTTTACCTAGGTCATGTTGCAGTCGCTCCACGCGGTTGACCCGATCATAAAAATCAGAAAAAGACGAATAGGCTGATAAAATTTCAATCATTTGCTTGTTGTCTTCGCGGCGCATCTCGCGAATTAATTCGGCCAAGATTTTTTTCTGGCGCTCGAGGGTTTTATTTTTTTCATCAATTTGGAGGCCTAAAGATTTTAATTCTAATTGGAGAGAATCTAGTTTATCTTGGGTAGCTTCCACATCCAAATTAACTTGCGCAATCCGGTTATCTAGAATCGCCATTTGGTTATTGAGGGAAATAGTTTGAATTTGTGCATCACTAATTTTTTTCTTGTACGCTTCAATGGATTTTTCAATTTCCGCAATTTTCTTTTTCTTTTCTTCAATTTGTTTGTTCAAGTCATCAATTTCACTATTGGCGGCCACGGTGCCATCATTCGCCGCGCGGACATAAAAAAACGCGGTCAGACTGCCGATTATTAGGGCCGCTAAGAATAACCATTTACGCATAATGACAAAAGTATACCATATTTGGGCTTGGTAATAAAAAAGCGCTCGGTTAAGCGCTTTATAGGGTAAATTTTAGAGCTTGGCACTCGCGGCCGTGATCCGAGCTAAAGTTTTATATTTGCCTAAAACCGACGCTAATTCAGTTGGTCCAGGTGAATTTTTTTGACCAGACAAAGCCACGCGGAGCGGCCACATCACGTTCCCTACTCCATAACCTTTGTCAGTAATAAATTTTTGCAAGGTCGTATCTAAATTTTCTTTGGTCCACTCACCTACCCCGCCGAGCAAATCAGTTAGCTCGCCAAAAATTTGTTTGGCTTCTTCTGGGGTCCCTTTTTTCCACACCAAAATTTCTGCGTCATAATCCAGGGTTTCCGCAAACATAAAGGCAACGCCGCTCACTAATTCCACCAGGGTGTTGGCACGACTGCGTTCCAAGTCTAAAATTGGGGCCAGGGTTTCAGTTGATAATTCCGCGGCGTCAGTCAAACCAGCTTCACGCATAAACGGCCGGGTACGCTCAACTAAATCTGCTAAATCCAGCTTCATTAAATATTGCTTGTTGTACCAATTTAATTTTTCGCGGTTGAAAACAGCGGCCGGTTTACTAACTTTTTCCAAAGTAAATTCAGCTTCTAATTCTTTGATAGTAAATAATTCACGTTCGTCGCCAGGATTCCAGCCAAGGAAAGCAACAAAATTTACCAGTGCTTCTGGTAAGTAACCTTTTTGTTTAAAATCTTCCACTGAAACATCGCCGTGGCGTTTACTTAGTTTTTGTTTTTGCTCATTTACGAGTAATGATAGATGGCCAAATTGTGGTGCTGTCCAGCCAAACATTTCGTACAGTTTAATGTGTTTGGGGGTTGAAGAGATCCACTCTTCACCGCGAATTACATGCGTAATCTCCATTAAGTGGTCATCAACAACCACGGCCAAATGGTAGGTTGGAAAACCGTCAGATTTTAGGAGAACTTGATCATCTACCAGGGCATTTTTAAATTCCACTGGCCCGCGAATAATATCGTTGTATGAAGTAACACCTTGTTTTGGCATTTTCATGCGCACAACTGAAGTTTCGCCTGCATCTTGGCGTGCGCGAGCTTCGGTTAAATTACCTTCGCGACAATGACCATCATACCCGGTTGGCATTTTATTTAATTCTTGGAATTTGCGTAATTCATCAAGACGGTCTTTGGTACAGAAACAAAAATATGCATGACCTTTTTCTAACAGTTCATCGACATATTTTTTGTACAATTCTAGACGCTCAGATTGAATATATGGACCTTTGTCACCAGATTGAATTATTTTTTTGTCATCTAAATTGACCCCTTCATCAATCGTAATTCCGGCCCAATGTAATGAACCAATCATGTTTTGGATAGCACCCTCTACAAATCGTTCTTGGTCAGTGTCTTCAATGCGAAGCAGAAAATCACCCTGATTTTTCCGGGCGTATAAGTAAGCGTAAAGTGCGGTGCGAAGACCACCAACGTGTAAAAAGCCAGTGGGGCTAGGAGCAAAACGGGTGCGAACAGTAGACATAAGGTTACATTCTGGACATGACAATGGCGGCGGCAATCGCTACATTCAGTGATTCAGCTGCGCCTTTGCCTGGGATAGTGTAGCTAAAATCAATGAATTTTTCAAGGGTCTCGCGCACCCCGTGTGACTCGCTGCCAAAGAGGAAAACCGTGTTTTCACTCCCCTTTTTTAGGAGTTCGGTTGGTAAAGGTTTACCGTCCATTTCCAGTGAAACCACTTTGTAACCATATTTAGTTTTGAGCGTGTTTAGCGAGGTGGCTAAATCCTGGCTTTCAAAAATTTGGGTCCGGAAAATTGAGCCCATGGTACTGCGGACGACTTTGGGATTGTAGGGGTCAACTGAATCCTCGGCCAGTAAAATATTTTGAATTCCAAACCAATCGGCCGTGCGAATAATGGTGCCCAAATTTCCTGGGTCTTTAACGCCGTCAAGCGCAATAATTGGGCCAGCACTAATTTCTTCGAGTCCAATATCATTGGTTGTAACTACAGCCATTACTCCGGGAAAAGTATCGGTGGTTTTGATTTCCCCAATGTCTTTACGACCACAGAATTCTACTTGCACTTCGTTTTGTTCAGCGGCGGAAATTATTTTTTTCATATCAGCCTCATCGCGCAAACTGCCGTCCATGACTACTAAAATTACTTCTGCATTCGCGAGCGCTTCCTCTACTCCTTTGATCCCTTCAATAATAAATTCCTGCGCCGCCGCTCGGTGCTTTTTTTGTTGCAGTTCATTTAAATGCTTAATTGTTGCCTTGGTGAGCATATTATTTTTTCTCGAAAATCACTGGCCACTCTGGCATAGTTTCAGTGTTTGGATTTTTCAAGTGGAAAGCATCAGCGTCCTCACAACTTAAATACGCTTCTTTGATTAACTCCAGATCAGTATTTTTCAAACGATACGTACTGTGACTGCCACAATCTCCTACCCCGCGGTCTTTGGTGTAAATGGTGAGTAATTTAGTTTTTGAGTCAAACGAATCAAAACCAATGAATTGTCCATCTTCAGCATCACTAATTTCCACGGTTTTAGTTTCCGGGTTATACACTTGTTGCTCTAATTGCCCGCCAGAAATATTCTTACCATTAATATTTACCAACATAAACACCATGCTTTTTTGGTAAGCGCCTAAAGAACAATCAACGCGCAATAAATATTCGTCACTATCGGTATTGTAAAAAGCAATACCAGCTGGGTCAGTTAAATCACCAGTGTTTGAAAACGAAAAATCTTCTTCACAACTTTTTGGCCAATTTAATTTTTCATACCAACTAGCCCGGTCAGCTAAAGAATAGGTGGTTTGATTTGGATCTAAGACACCACTGGCGACCACGTCTTCTTCTGGGTCACGTACTGAATCTTGTTCCTGTAGACTGGTTTGAGTAAAATGACCACAGCCAGTTAATAATAAGACTGTGCTTAGGAGAAGAAAAATTTTAGAGTGGTTCATAGTGTGGTTACCTTACTATAAAATTAGTTAAAAAACAAGGAACGGCTTTACAAAGCCGCTCCTTGTTTTTAGTCAGGATTATTTCCCAAACCAGGTTGTAAGCCAACTTTCCATTTGTTCGATTTCAGTAGTCTGAACGCGAATAATATCTTCCCCCATTTTTTTAAGCTCTGGACGGTTGGTGCCAGCTACTAATTTTTTGGCCATCATAACCGCGCCTTCATGATGTACGATCATTTGTTGTAAGAAGGCTAAATCTAGTTCATCACCAGTTTTACCTTCCAAAGCCCCAGTCATGGTCATCATTTGGTGTTCCATACTGTCCATTGAATGTCCCATGCCAGCCTCTTCTTTATTGGCCATCATACTGCAGTGCTTATTTGCCGCTACGTTTTTGAGATCGCGAGAATAGTTTTGGCAGTGTACAATGCACCAAGTGGCTAATACACTTAATACAAAAGTAGCCACGAATCCAGCAATAATTTTTTTGTCCATATTGTAAAGATTAGGATAATAAAAGGTTATTAACTAATCTACTAATTATGGTGCACGTGGTTGTAATGAGGACGGCAAAAACAAGCAAGCTATAGAAGTACTAGTCTTTGACCAGGAAGAGCGGGTGTATGTTTTGAATTTAAGAAAGATCAGTCCACTTACAACTATTATGGCAGAAAAAAATGTGAAAAATATTTTTTTAACAATCTCTGACTGAGTAACTTTTTGCCAAATGGCCAAATGGTCAGTAAAATCCATCGGACACACGGCGGATTGGTGAGCCAAAAATGGGCAGCTGCTAGGATGAGCCAATTCTGCTGCTCGGTTCATTTGCCAGCTGACAATAGCCAAACTAAAAATTGATACTATGGCAAATAGGGAAATAATTACGCCGGTCAGTGGTCGTAGGAATTTATTCATGATTTTATTGTACTCCTCAAGACCAAAAAAGGAAAGACAAAAACGGCATTTAAAATTCTTTTGATACGACGTGGTTGCAGCGCTAACCGCCATAACCACTCTAAGCCAATGACTTGCAAAAACCGCGGTGCGCGTGTGGCTTTGCCTGACAGAAAATCAAAGGCTCCGCCCACACCCATAGCCACACGAACGCTTGGTAGATTCGGTACATTTTCTACAATCCACTGTTCTTGTTTATTGTGCCCAAAGGCCACTAATAAAATATCAGGCGCGCGCATAATTATGTCATGAGTCACCTCGTCGCGTTCATTAGAATTATAGGTTAACATGCTCCCTGCTTCAGTCTGGCGCAGCTTAATTGTGTAGCCTGGATGCACGCCAGCAATTTTTAATTGGGGAAATTTAGTTTGTAAAAATAATTTTGTTTTTATGAGCACTTCTTCATCGCCTGAACCGAGCAGGTAAATTGATTTTCTTTCTTTAGATGCTAGGGCACATAACTCTACCATAAAATCAACGCCCGGAATGCGTTCAGATTTGACAAATAATGACAAACCAAAACCATCACACAAGTTTAAATCACCTTGATTGAGGGCGTCTTTAAAATTGTGATCGCGGGTTGCATCCACTATCATTTCTGGATTAGGGGTGAAAATGTAATGTGATTTTTCTGAATGCAAAAATTTTTGCACAGTACCAAGTGCCTCTTTTTTGTTCACTGCCGAAACTTTAATCCCTAAAACTGAAGTCATGGTATTAAATTTGTTGACAAATCCAGTGGCCATTTACTTCTTCGGCTTCTAAACCAGCACAACAATTTTGCGTATCTTGGGTCAACATTTCACCTGGCGCCGCGCAAACCCGTGGTTTGTATCCTGGTGGCTTACTGCAAATACTGTAAGCATGGTCAACGGCGACTTCTTCTAAGCCTGGGCAACATGGTGCCTCACCCGCTTGTTGACCCGCATCAATGCAATAACCTGATAGTTTGTTATTTGGTGATTTGGCTGCATTTTGGTCAGTAGGCGAAATACAAATTTTTTTACCCTCGGCAGTAGTGATTGGTTGGAGGTTGCCACAACATGACAATTCTGGATACATCTCCTCGCCCTCTAGATTGCAGGCCGGACGGTCACTAGTACCCTCTCCCCGATCTTGGGTATCCCAGTTGGCTTGGTATTTGTATGAACAGCCAGCCCCAATGAATAAGAATCCTAGGCTGATTAAAATTAGGTTTTTCATAAAAGAAGACTTAATTATGCTATACTAAGCTTAAATATAGCGTTTCTTGACAACTTTGGCAAGGCGCGTTATATTAGCACTCAGACTATAAGAGTGCTAATAATCCCTTATGATCCCACAAAATTTTACCCATAAATCTCAAGAAGCGATTCAGGCCGCGCAAGAAATTGCCAGTTTAAATGGTCAGCCGCAAGTTGAACCACCTCACTTATTCTTGGCCCTTTTAGATCAAGAAGAGGGTGTGGTTTTGTCAGCGCTCAAAAAATTAAACGTCAATACGGAACAGCTGAGTGATGAGGTTCAAAATTTAATTGATTCTCTACCTAAGCAAGGTGAACTCATGGGCCCGCGCACTGTTGGTCAAGTGCTCTTAGGTCAGGCCACCATGTATATTTTGCAAGCAGCTGACCAAGAGGCGCGCAAAATGCATGATGAGTACATTAGTGTGGAGCACATATTACTCGCCTTTTTGGGTAATAAAAATCCCATTAGTGACGCACTCTCGCGTCAGGGGGTAAATTACAAAGATATTTTAAAAACCCTGGCCACGATTCGGGGTAATCAGCGCGTGGACTCACCAGAACCAGAAAGTAAATATCAGGCCCTGGAAAAATATGGAATTAATTTAACTGATCGCGCGCGCAAAGAAAAACTTGATCCAGTAATTGGGCGGGATGATGAAATTCGCCGCGTGATGCAAGTCTTAACTCGCCGCACTAAAAATAATCCAGTGTTAATTGGTGAACCAGGTGTAGGTAAAACCGCTGTCGCCGAGGGCTTAGCACAACGAATTGTGAATGGTGATGTCCCAGAAAACTTAAAAGATAAAGAAATTATTTCGCTTGATATTGGGGCGTTAATTGCCGGCACAAAATTCCGCGGTGAGTTTGAAGAACGGTTTAAAGCCGTAATTAAAGAAATTACTGAAGCGCGCGGTAAGGTGGTGTTATTTATTGATGAACTGCACACCATTGTTGGGGCTGGTTCGTCTGACGGGGCAGTTGATGCCAGCAACATGTTAAAGCCTGGTCTCGCGCGTGGTGAACTGCATATTATTGGCGCTACCACGCTTAAAGAATACCAAAAACACATTGAAAAAGATGCGGCCTTTGAACGTCGCTTTCAACCGGTCACTGTGAATGAACCAAATGAAGATGATGCGGTCGCAATTTTGCGTGGGATTAAAGAAAAATACGAAGTCCACCACGGTGTACGCATTACTGACCCAGCCGTAGTTTCGGCAGTGACTTTATCGACCCGTTATATTACTGACCGTTTTTTACCTGATAAAGCGATTGATTTAATTGACGAAGCCGCGTCTGCCCTCAAAATGCAAATTGATTCCATGCCTGATGACCTAGATAAAATGAAACGTCAGGCCATGAAAATTGAAATTGAACTGCGTGCCCTTAAAAAAGAAGATGATGCTGAGTCACGCGAACGCCAACAAAAATTAAAAGAAGAACTCGCGAATTTAAAAGAAAAAACTCAGGCCCTAGAAATGCAGTGGCAAAATGAAAAAGAAATTATTACTAAGATTCGTGATTACAAAAAAGAAATTGATAAATTAAAACAACAAGCCGAAATTGAAGAGCGTCGCGGTGATTTGCAAAAAGTGGCGGAAATTCGTTACGGAAAAATTCCGACCACTGAGGAAGCAATTCAAAAATTACAAGATAAGCTATTAGACATTCAAAAAACGCGTGGGATTTTAAAAGAAGAAGTCACTGAGCGAGACATTGCGGCGGTGGTCGCGCGCTGGACTGGTATTCCAGTCGCAAAAATGTTAGAAGATGAAACTAAAAAACTCACGCGCATGGAAGATGAACTGCGTCAGCGCGTAGTTGGTCAGGACGAAGCAATTACTGCAGTTTCCAATGCTATTCGCCGTTCCCGCGCTGGGATTGCGGAAGAAAAGCGCCCGATTGGTTCCTTTATTTTCATGGGACCAACTGGCGTGGGAAAAACTGAGCTGGCCAAATCACTGGCTGAATTTTTGTTCAATGATGACGAGGCTTTGGTCCGCGTGGACATGACTGAATACATGGAAAAACACGCAGTGTCCCGGATCATTGGCTCCCCGCCTGGGTATGTTGGGTTTGATGAGGGTGGCCAACTGACCGAAATTATTCGCCGCAAACCATACTCGGTGATTTTGTTTGATGAAGTGGAAAAGGCCCATCCAGATATTTTCAACATCATGCTTCAAATTTTGGAAGATGGTCACCTGACTGATGCCAAGGGCCGTAAAGTGAATTTCAAAAATACAGTGATCATTATGACCAGTAATATTGCGAGCTCAGTGATCATGGAAATGGGTCGCCGCGGTGATTTTGGGTTTAATGATAAAAAGAAAAGTGCTAGTAGCGAAGCGCAAGAAGAAAAAATGAATACCAAGGTGCGCGACGCCCTCAAAGATTATTTTAAACCAGAATTTTTAAACCGCATTGATGAAATCATTGTTTTCCATCCACTCGCTGAGGAACAAGTGCGTTCAATTGTAGACAAACAAATCGCGATTGTGGCGGCGCGTTTGGCTAAACAAAAAATTTCACTGGAAGTTTCAGTTGAGGCCAAAGATTGGCTGGCCAAAAAAGGCTATGACCCAAACCTAGGTGCGCGCCCACTGAAGCGTGTTATTCAAACTGAACTGCTCGATCCCCTAGCTATGAAGATTGTTTCAGGCGAAGCTCTTGAGGGGCAAAGCGTAAAAGTTGATGTGGAAAAGGAAAAATTAATAATTAAATAAAATTCAGCAATTAAAAAATCCGCCTCGAGCGGATTTTTGTTTTTTATTCTTCAGGAAAAATTTGTTTCCCGTCTTCGTCGTACAATTTTACCGCGAGCACTGGACACGATTGCGCGGCCATCAAAATTGTATCTTCGTCAGTTCCGTCTGGATCAGTCACATAGGCCAAATTTTGGTCGTCCATTTGAAAGACGCCGGGCGCTACCACTACGCACGAGCGCGCCCCAATGCAAGCTTGACGATCAACCACAATGCGGCGGATTTTGCCGCCAGCGCGGATTTTTTGGGAAATTTCATCAGGTAAATTATCAGGGAGTTTTGGTTCGGACATATAAAATAATTAGCTCAATAATACCACATTTTAGAAAAAGTAAAACCCTAAATAAAACTCCACCCTGGCGGGCGGAGAGAAAGGATTGGGGTGGGAGCGCGCGGGCGCTCCCAGAGAGGAGGGGCGATGGGCGCACAGACAGCGGCCCTTCAGCTCTTCTTGAAGACGTCCTTGCGGTACGCCTCCAGAAGGAGCTTCGTGAACTTCACGAGACGAGGACCAGCTTCTCGGCCGGCTTCCTGCACTTCGGCGTGCGAGATCTCGCCTTCTTCGTGGGCCGTGCCCGTGGCATTGGTCACCAGACTGAGGCCGATGACGCCGAGGCCGAGCCAGTTGGCCGTGATGGCCTCGTGGACCGTCGACATGCCGACGACGTCGGCGCCGAGGCCGCGCATCATCTTGACCTCAGCCGGGGTCTCGAATTCAGGGCCGTTGACCCCGAGATAGACGCCGTTGCGCGGCTCGATCTGTCCCGATTTGAGGACTGTGGCCTTGAACTCGCTCATGACGCGGGCCGTCAGGTCCTTGTGGCGGCCGTAGATGGCCCCCTGTCCCGGGAAGCGCGTGCCCAGGGCCTCGTTGTTCGGGCCCTTGAGCGGCGAGCGCCCGGTGAGGTTGATATGATCGCTGAGCACGAGGATCTGGCCCTTGGCCAGGTCAGTGTTCAGGGCGCCGGCCGCGTTCGTCAGCACGATGCTCTCGGCGGCGAGCGCCTGCGCGAGCAGTACCGGCTGAACCACGACGTTCGGCTCGTACCCCTCGTAGCCGTGGATCCGTCCGGAGAAGACCGCGACCGGGAGACCCCCGATGTCGCCGAGAATGAGCTCCTTGGCGTGCCCCTCCAGTTTGCTGGTGACCTCGGGCCACAGCTTGCTGAAAGGCAGTTTGATGGGATCTTCGACGAGCTCGGCAACCTTGCCGAGGCCCGTGCCGAGCACGAGGCCGAGCGCGGGCTTCCAGCCCACTCGGTCGTTGTGTTCGAGCGCTTCGTTGACCGCCTTAATGGCGGTCGGCGCGACTGTGAGATTCATGTATACCCCCATTCGACAAGTCGCTCACCCCCTTGGTAAACGCTGTCAAAGCGCGCTTAATTTAGCTTATTTATAATAAAAAATCAAGGTAAATAAAAAACTGCCGCGCGGCAGTTTTTTAAATTCCTAGCATGGTTCGTAGTTCGTCGCTCGCTTTCCAGGGCGGATTAAAAGTAACCTCAACTTCTACTTTTTCAAAACCGAGGTCATGTAATTTTTCTTCAATTTGACGATTTAAATCTGGACCAAACGGACACATAGGCGTGGTGTAGGTCATGAGAATGTGCACCTCGTTATCACTTTTGATATTAATTTCATAAATCAAACCCATGGTCCAAATATCCAAATTAATTTCTGGATCAAACACTCTTTTTAATTCTTCAATAATCGCTTCGCGAGTGATCATACTTTTTTCAGTTCGTGCAAATGTGCGCCCACGCTCACGGCTGCGGCAATTAACGCCAAATTTTTGATAATGTATTGACCTTCAAGCGTTGGCACAAAAATTCCAGTCCAGGCTAAATTAGGTAATAAAATCAAGGGTAAAAACGTGGTGAATAAATGTGCGGCCAAGAGTGGTAACACAATTCTTTCCGCGCCTTTAATTAAAAATAAAATCCCAATTAACATTTCAAATACACCAAAACCAATCATAAATTCACTCATGCCAATAGTACCAAAAATTTTAGTGTATAGTGCTGTGACTAGAGGTGTGGCTGGACTTAAACTTAAAACTTTCAGGAGCCCAAACCAAAAGAAAATCACAAACAAACCGACACGCGCAATACTATTATTGTGATATTTAAAAAAGCGAATGAGCCGGTGATCCATGACAATAATTTCTTGCTTCATAGATTCTTATTATACCTTGGTGTAACCCTCGGCTTCAACTTCAGCCACTAATTCTGGGCCACCACTTTTGATAATTTGGCCGTCACGCATAATGTGCACGTGAGTTGGTTTGATATATTCAAGTAGGCGCGCGTAGTGCGTGATGAGCAAAATTCCGCGTTCAGGATTTTGAAAATTATTAATCCCCTCCCCGACAATCCGGAGTGCATCAACATCTAAACCAGAATCAGTTTCATCAAGCAAAGCATACTTTGGTTCGAGGAGTGCGAGCTGCAAAATTTCGGCGCGTTTTTTTTCACCACCAGAAAAACCACTGTTAATCGCGCGTTTGGCAAAACTTTCATCAATGTCTAATTTTTTCATGGCTGCTTTTAACTCTTTGTAAAAATCCAGTGGATTTAAATTCACACCGCGCTTGGCGCCAACGGCGAGGCGCAAAAAATTCGCAATACTTACCCCAGCAATTTCTGGTGGATATTGGGGTGATAAAAATAAGCCCAGTTTAGCGCGCTCTTCTGGTTTAGCTTCAGTGATATTTTCATTATCTAGCAAAATTGTTCCATTGGTCACAGCATATTTTGGGTGCCCAGCGAGCGTATTTACCAGGGTTGATTTACCACTGCCATTTGGGCCCATAATTACGTGCACTTCATCAGGCTGCACTTCCAAAGTAACACCATGAACAATTTCTTTATTTTCAACCGAAATTTTTAATTGTGAAATTTTTAGTGACATATTATTTAGCGCTCAATTTGATAATTGTTTCCCACTCTTCTTTGGTCACTGGCTGCACTGACAAACGGCCATGAGTAACTAATTTCATTTGTTTACATTCAGGTATCTTTTTAATTTCTTCTAGTGAAACGGCGCGGTTTAATTTTCTCACTGGCGCTACGTCTACACATTCCCAAACGCCGGTATTATCAGTGGAGTCAGGGTGTGCGAGTTTAATAACTTTCGCCACGCCCACAATTTCTTTGCCCTCATTGCTGTGGTAAATAAATACTTCATCTCCAACCTGCATAACTTTCATGTGGTTGCGTGCCGCGTAATTCCGCACGCCCGTCCATTCAGCCTCTCCATCTCTCACCAAATCATCCCAGGAAAAAGTGCTGGCCTCTGTTTTCATTAACCAATAGTTCATAAGGCTTTTTGAAGGGTTATGAAGCCTAGTATGGCACATTTGCGGCGGGTATGGCTAATCGGAATACCAAGTAATTCCGTGGCCTCAGCTTCAGTCATAGTTTTCAATTCTGCGCGCGTTTTATTTTTTACAAAGTCAGTTAACAGTGAAACCGAAGCCTGAGAAATGGCACAACCTTGGCCACTATGTTTTACCTCAACCAAAACATCACCAGCGAATTTAAGGGTTAATTTAATTCGGTCCCCGCAAGATGGATTAAATTCTTCGGCACTTGCGTCCGCATTTTCAATTACTCCCTGATTATGTGGGTGGCGATATAAATCTAAAATATAATCTTGGTAAATTGGGTCAAAGTCTTCGCTCATACTTTTAAAATTTCTTTGGCCTTGATAATTCCGGCTGCCAATTGGTCAATATCTTTTTTGGTTGTGTACATCCCAAACGACGCGCGTGTAGTGCCAACCAAGCCCAAATGATTCATGAGCGGCATGGCGCAGTGGTGACCAGCACGCACGGCAATGTGTTCGCGATTTAAAATTTCCGCTACATCATGTGGGTGCGCATCACCAAGCGTGAACGAGAAAATTGGCAAACGTCTGTCCCCTTTTGGTCCAATAATATTCACGTCAGTTAATTTTTGGAGTGCGTAATTTACAAGTTCATTTTCATGATTGGATAAATTATCCCATCCAATACTCGCAATAAATTTAATTGCGGCTACCAGTCCAATCACTTCAGCAATTGGTGGTGTACCTGGTTCAAATTTGTATGGCACATCTGCCCAGGTCGAATTTTCATAGGTTACAGTGCGGATCATGTCCCCGCCAAAATTTACTGGTTCTAATTCAGCTAATAATTCTTTTTTTCCAAATAAAACCCCAAGCCCAGTTGGGCCATATAATTTGTGCCCAGAAAAAGCGACAAAATCTGCGCCCCAGGCTTTGACATCAATTTCACGGTGCGCGGCGTATTGGGCCGCATCAACTACGGTATAGGCATTATATTTTTTGCCAATTCGCACTAATTCATTAACATTTATAAGTGTCCCAAGCACATTTGAAGCCGCACTAAAGGCCACAATTTTTGTTTTTGGCCCAATTACTTGTTCCGCTGACTGCCAATCTAAATGATAATCCGCATCAAGTTCAATAAATTTTAAAACTGCGCCTGTGCGTTTGGCCACCTGTTGCCACGGAATTAAATTCGCATGATGTTCAAACCGGGTCAAAACAATTTCATCACCAGGTTTAATTTTTTGTTCTAATAAACGTGCGGCCAAATTTAAACTACCAGTTGTACCGCTAGTAAAAATAATTTCGTTTTTTTCAGCCTTAATAAAATTCGCCACGGTCTGCCGTGCGTCTTCGTACTGCGCGGTTGCTGCTTCTGACAAATCATACAAACCACGGTGAATATTTGCCCCATTTTCGCGATAATATTTCTCCATCGCTTCAATCGCCACCTCACATTTCAAACTGCTGGCCGCTGAATCCAAATACACCAATTCAGAATTGGTTTTTAGGGCGGGAAAATTTTCCGTAAATTGGTTTGACATATTTTTTAGAAACAGGTATTTTGGGGCCATGCGAGTATCATTTAGTGTTTCGCGCCAGACTGATGGTACGCTCGTCACCTACGGCGAGCATACTAACCAGGATCGGCGCGAAATCCCTTCGACTGCAGAAGCAGTCGATCCCGTAGTGAGCATGGTGAAAGGCCTTCTTGAAGGCCAGATCGCCAAGCTCCCACCGGAGACGACGGTCACGATGACTGTTGTGTTCTCCACCAACCCGCCCAGGTGAGCGTGCCACGCACCTGAAAGGAGGTTCCACGGCACACACTTTGCTTACAACGTTGTTATAGGCAAAGATATGTCGTGGAACATACCGACCCTAACCGGGTCGGTTTTGTTTACGTAAAATTAGAAAAATCTAAGGCCAGCTCAGTGCACAAAACTTCTGGAATATGTTCAACCAAACCATTTAAATGTGCTTCGACTAATAATTTCCGGCTGCTCGCTTCATCTAATCCACGCGTGGCTAAATAAAATAATTTTTCTGGACTCAGGCGTGTAGTGGTCACGGCGTGCTTGCACGTCACATCATTATTCCCAATTTCCAGTTCTGGTACCGCAATTACGCGCGCATTGTCAGACAGTAAAATTGTATCAGAGCGCTCGTCGCCAGCACAACCGTTTTGATTAGGTAAAATTGCAATCGAACTAATTTGGTGGGCAAAGGCTGAGTCAGTTAAAATTCCACGCGCTTCTAATTTTGAAGTGGTATGTGGTGCGGCGTGAATAACTTTGTGCGAGATTTTTAAATTATCATTCCCCTGCCCCGCAAATAAACCTAACAATTCTACCTCAGCATTTTCACCCGCTAATTCAATAATTGTTTCACTATTTCGTTCACTATTTCCCTCACCAATTTGCAAATCAATATATTTTACGCGCGCACCTTTTTGAATACTAATATGCCGTTTAAATTCACCATTAATTTTATTACAATCTAAAATCAATGTATTTTCGGCAATCTTCAGCTCAAAATTCTGTTCAGTATTTGGAATAATAATTTGCATACTAGCCGACTGACCCTTCCATTTCCAGTTCAATTAATTTATTTAATTCCACGGCGTATTCCAGTGGTAAAGCTTTCACAATTGGTTCAATAAAACCAGCGACCACCATTTGTCGCGCTTGATCTTCACTGAGTCCGCGGGAACGCAAATAAAAAATTTCATCATCACCAATTTTTCCCACTGTCGCTTCGTGCGCCATATCCACTTTGGCTTGATCAATTTTCATGGTTGGATACGTGTTGGAAACTGACGCGTCATCAATTAAGAGTGCATCGCAATTCACCGCGACTGAAGAATTTTCCGCCTTTGATGTGACGCGCACGAGTCCACGGTACGTAGAAATTCCACCACCAACCGAAATTGATTTAGCTTTAATAGTAGATTTAGTATCTGGCGCCGCGTGAATGGCTTTGCTACCAGTGTCCTGATTCTGTCCTGGTCCAGCAAACGCTACGCCTAAACTATCTGAACGAGCACCCCGGCCACGTAGTACTGAACATGGGTAGAGCATGGTTACGCCACTGCCCATGTTCCCATTAATCCATTCTACGACAGCATTTTCATCAACTAAGGCGCGTTTGGTATTAAGGTTGTAAGTATTTTTTGACCAGTTTTCAATGGAATAATATCGGGCGCGCGCATTCGCGTGCACAAAAATTTCTACACAACCCGCATGCAAAGAACTTGTGGTATATCGCGGCGCAGAACAGCCTTCAATGTATTGCACTTCGGCACCTTCATCAACAATAATTAAGGTGTGTTCAAATTGTCCGCCACTTTTGGCATTCATCCGGAAATAGGCTTGGAGTGGTAAATCAACTTTCACGCCTTTTGGCACATAAATAAATGTTCCCCCACTCCACACGGCCGCGTGAAGCATGACAAATTTATGGTCATTAATTGGCACACATTGGGTCATGAAATATTTTTGCACGAGCTCGGGATACAGTTGCACGGCCGTATCCATGTTTTCAAAAATTACACCTTTATCGCGCAGTTGTTTTTGGATATTGTGATACACCACATCACTGTCATATTGCGCGCCCACGCCAGCGAGCACAGTTTTTTCGGCTTCTGGAATTCCCAGTTTATCAAACGTTTTTTTAATTTCTTCGGGCACATCTTCCCAGCTCTGCGCTTCTTCTGTATCTGGGCGGACAAAATAAATAATTTTTTCTAAATCGAGCCCAGATAAATCCGGACCCCAACTTGGCAGCGGGGTTTGCAGGTACAAATCAAACGCCTGCAACCGCTTTTTTAACATCCACTCTGGTTCATTTTTTTGTTTAGAAATTTCCAAAACCACCTCGCGCGTTAACCCGGGTTTGGATTTATATTTGACCTGCTCAATGTTCGCATCATCGTAGAGCGCGCGGTCAAGGTAAATTGTTGGCTTTTGTAAGGCCATATTTTGACAATATTTCAATTTCAGGGTTACTGTATATGTGCCGACACCATTCGGCAGGAGGACCCCATGTACCACTACGTGAAGCTTGTGATCACGGATCTAACCTCTTTTCAAAGCCTCCTCGCGGAGGTCGAACGTGAGTGCACGCGCCTGGTCCAGGCTAAGTAGTCGCACCGCGACCGTGGTGCTGGGAACCACCCGACACTGCGTCTGCAGAGAATTATTCTCTTCAGGCGTGGAGGCGGGTGGTTTTTAGTTAGGTAAATATTGACAAATTGCTTGAAATGATATATAGAGCAAGTATGCAAGATCTCATTGATCGTCTGCCTCCACCACTCGGGGCGCTGCTCTTCGGAGCTGATCTCTTGGTGGAGGGTTCTTGTCTCTTTGGAGTAATCCTGGGCGCTGGAATCGTCATCCAGGCGTATGTCCTGGCCGAAAAGATCCGTGCAGTTCTGCAGGGGTTGATCGGATTCTTCCAGTGGCTCCTAGAGTTGCCAGGTACTGGCGAGGAGGTGCGCGCCTAGGTTAGGGGCCGTAGTGTTGGGTACTCCCAACTGGTTCCTCCTCAACCACCCGACACTGCGTCTGCTGAGAATTATTCTCTTCAGGCGTGGAGGCGGGTGGTTTTTAGTTTATTTTTTAATGGCTGCACTGGCCCGCAAAGTTTTAACTAGGTCAGGTAAATATTTTAAAACAAAATCCAAATCTTGTTTAGTGGTGCTACGACCCAATGAAAAACGCAAACTGGCTTTAGCTTCGTCACCACTGCGCCCACAAGCAATTAACACGTGTGACGCATCGTCTTGGTCTGTGGCGCAGGCTGAACCAGTCGCACAAGCAATTCCGTACGCATCTAAATAAATCGCCAGTGTCTCCCCTTCCAAACCCGGAAAACAAACATTTAAATTATTAGCCAAACGTTCAGTTGGTCCATTTAATAAAACGCCAGGAATTTTTTTGGAAATATTTTCCCAAAAAAAATCACGCAATTTTGCTTCGCGCGCTGCTTCTTTTATTTTATTTTTATTTACTAATTCTAACGCTTTGGCTAAGCCAACAATCGCGGGCACATTTTCTGTGCCACTGCGCAAAGTTTTTTCTTGATCACCACCAAACATAATTGGTGACAAAGGCACGCCCGCGCGCGCAAACAGGGCGCCACTGCCTTTTGGTCCGTAAATTTTACTGCCATTTAAAGTTAGTAAATCAACGTGCAATTTTTCCACTGACAAATCCAAAGTACCAGTGGCCTGACACGCGTCAGTGTGGAAATATGGCCATTGTGTGCCATGTGCTTTGCGATATTTTAAAAGTTCACGGCCAATTTCCGCAATTGGATTAATGGTTCCAATTTCATTGTTCGCGTACATGACTGAAATAAGTGCCGTGTCTGGACGAATTGCTTTCACTAATTCTTTTACCGAAATTTCACCCTGTGCATTCACTGGTAAATACGTTACGCTCACGCCAGTTTTGGCCAAGGCTTTAATTGGATTTAAAACCGAATGATGTTCAATGGCGGTGGTAATGATGTGTAACTTTTTGTGAATTTTTTTCAGTTCAGTAATTAATCCAACAATACCTAAATTATTGGCTTCAGTGCCGCCACTCGTAAAAATAATATTCCGCGCTTGAGTTTTGAGAGTCTCAGCCACTACTTCCCGCGCGGCTTCAACCGCCTCACGGCTCGCCACACCCGCGGCATACAAAGCTGACGGATTAGCAAAAGACTGACTCCAAAATGGGGTCATGGCTTTGACAACTTCTGTGGCAGTGGGGGTCGCGGCCGCGTGGTCCAGGTAAATGAATTTCCTAGACTTTGGGCGCGCTGGTGGCTTGGGTAACATTTTTGCTAAAATAAGGTAAATATGATACGCTCGCTTAGCCAATTCTATAAAAAAAGTTCCCAAAAGTCAATATGCCCCGCACTCTAATTTCCGCTCAAATTAGCCAAGTAGTTGCCCTGACAGAGGATGTTGTGTCAATCAAAATTTTGCGTCCAGAAGGGTTTTTATACCAGGCTGGCCAATTTATCCAGTTAGCTGTGCCAGGCCCGACTGGAGAGATTTTACGGTCCTATTCCCTAGCCTCTATGCCCACTGACCCAGAGCTGGAATTATGCGTGAAGCTCTTGCCAGACGGGGTCGGGTCAAATTTTGTTCGTGAGGCCAAGGCTGGTGACCAGATTAATTTTTATGGCCCAGTTGGCCGGTTTGTGGTGCCACCTGAAGTGACTACCCCACTGGTGTTTATTGCGACTGGGGTAGGTCTCGCGCCAATTATGGGCATGATTGAAGATGCGCTTCTGCTGCGTCAAATTAAAGAGCCAATGACTTTGTTATTTGGTGTACGCAAACAAACTGATTTGTTTTGGACTGAGCGCTTAGCCCATTTAACCAGCAAATTCCCTAATTTTTCTGTGATCACTACCCTATCTCAGCCCGAAGCAAATTGGACTGGTGCCAGTGGCCGGGTGACTGCGCACCTAGAAAAATTACCACTCGACGCCCGGTATTTCCTCTGTGGCAGCTCGGAAATGGTGGCAGAAACAAAACAATATTTGGTCAGCAAAGGTGTGCTGCCAACCGCGGTTCACTTAGAAATTTTCTAGTGAAAAATAAAATAAAAAGAAGTCCCACGTGGGACTTCTTTTTAATGAACAGTATGTTAGGAGTTACGTTGGCTGCGAGTTGATTCACTAGTAGTTTCAGTATCCATGGTATCACTGTCGCGATTACTGCGGTTACCACCATCATTACGTGAGTCATTTCCGCCTGTATTATTTTCTTTCTGGTATTGGTTACGGTTGTTGTTCATATGTGTAGATTAAGTTAGTAATACGGTCAGATACACATACAGTGATTAAGATTAAATTGTATTGTGCACTGTAGCGCACCCGCGACCTCTCCTAATTTCATTATAGGGATAAAAAAATCCCTGGCAAGTCGTCACCAGGGAGCAAAAGTGGATAACTTTTCCTTAAGGGAACTAGAAGGGTAAAGTCAGGTTAATTCCCGAGGCGGCTTGGGTTGTGCCAGCCACGACAGGGGCAGGCTCAAAATTCACCGGGAATGGCACTAGGTCACCGGTTAAGGTTGGATAATACAGCATTTTATTTTTGCGACCATAGTCATACACATCCTTGGTCACTTTTACATCTTGCTCACAGTATTTTTTAATTTCATCAATTTTACCTTGTTTGTACCATTCCATAGCTTGGAGGCCGTCCGCACTTTTTTCAATTTGAAGCGTGGCTTTGGCAATATCATTTAATTTAATGCGGTTACCGGTTGATTCTTTGACCACCTTTAAAATATCTAAGTGTGGAATTTTAGTTAGGTCACCCGCATAATTGCGGCCTAAAATTGGCAGATCAAAGTGCAAACTATTAAAACCAATTAACCGCTCAGCGCGTTCTAAAATTGGCCACAAATTACCAAGCCCATGTTCGTCAAATGATTGGTAACGATCAGTTTCAAATTCATAAATCGAAACCACGGTCACTTTCATGGTTGAAAGGTCACGAATATCGCCAATAGTTTCAATATCAAAAACAACTTCTCGTGACATATTATTTCATTTTTCTAAATTTAACCGCAAACACTGGTTCGTATTCATTTTCGTACTGATCTTTAATTTGGATATTCTCCCCTTTTACCAATTGTGATAGTGCAATGTCACTCATCATTTCCATATCAGATTCAATATCCACTTTTAAATCTTCTAGTTCAGTTAATTCTGAGCCGAAATTTTCTTTGGTAGTTTGTTCAATTTGTTTTTTACGTTCGCGCAGAGTTTTTAATTTGTCATTTAATTCTTCGTACTCTGGGGTACTGGTTAAGGCGTCGCGGTAAATGGTTTTAATTTCTTTTTGGCGGGACTTGGCCTTTTCGACCCGGGCGAAAATTTCTTGGAGATTTTGGGACATAGGAATTAATTAGTGGGTAGAGTATAGCACGGGGTTGTGGTATACTCAACCTGTTAATCTTAATTTTTTTCTATGAAAAACTTTGGTAAGTTTTTTCTGGCCGCAGTAGCTGTAGGTGTCATTGGCCCAGCTTTGGTATTGGCTAATGATGACTCAGGTTCAAATACTCAGGCAAGTTCCCCTTCTGTTGATTTAACTGAGGCTCAGAGGGTCTGTATTAAAACTGCCTTAACTAAAAGAGAATCCGCAGTTATGAGTGCCATTGAGGCACAAAATTCGGCTTGGAAAGTAGCCTTTCAAGCTCGCGGTGAAGCCTTAGGCAAAGCCTGGGATCTGACAACTAAAAAAGAACGTAAAGCAGCCCAGGAAAAAGCCTGGTCAACTTTTCAGTCAGCTCAAAAAAGTGCCCGTAACACTTTCCGCAGTGCTCGGAACGCCGCTTGGTCAACTTACAAAACTGAACGCAAAGCTTGCGGTAAGGCACTGGTAAGTAACGATGTTAGTAAAGAAGGGGCTGACTCCGTATCACTCTAAACATAAGGTCAAATAAAATAATCCGCCAGCTGGCGGATTATTTTATTTTTGTGGCCTCTAAGAACAGGAAAATAGGAATTTCTTTGCGGGCTTGTTCTAGGGCCGCAAAGGTTTTGCCTTTTGGTCCAATTCGGTGTGAGATCCACTCTTCTAGGTTGGTCACCCCAAAGCCAGCTTTGCCGAGCAGTTTAAAATACGTTTGGAGGGGGCGGTGAAAACTCAGAGTGTAGGCTGAAGATTGGCCGGGGTGCATGACAATTTTGGTTTTGCTTTCAGATAAATATTTATCCACGCGGCGAAACTGGATTTTTTGATCACTGGTCCATTCCCAACTAGTGGCTTTAGGAATTCTAAAGGCAGGATGATTTAAAACAATGAGTAAGCGCCCAGCTGGTTTTAAAACGCGCGCCGCTTCTTGGAGTACTTTGGCCGCTTGCTCCATGTTTTGGAGGGCAAGCACAATGGTCACCGCATCAAATTTTTGGTTAGCGAGTAATTTTAAATTATCCGCACTGCCAACTAAATAGGTAATGGGATTTTTGGGATTATTATTTGCGCTGGCAGTTTTAATCATGTCGCGGCTATTATCTAGGCCAGTTACGCTCGCCCCTTTATCAGCAAACGCGCGCGCAAATAACCCAGTTCCACAGCCAAGGTCAAGAATTTTCTGACCAGTTTTTGGTGCGACTAAGCGCAGTAAATTTGGCAAAATTAATTCAGTTTGATAATTCCCACTTTCTTCAGTTACCCCTTGATACCAAGTGGCGGATTTGTCCCATGAAGTGTCTTTTTTCATATGGCCCATACTATAGCACCAAAAAGAAAAAACACCAACGTCGGTGTTTTTCTCTTTCGAAAGTTTACTTAATCGGATTTTCACCGCGGATAACCCTGACTAGGAACATGATGATCGCAATCACCAGGAGAATGTGAATGAAGTTGCCTAGGATATTGAAACCGAGCCAGCCAATGAGCCAAAGAACAATTAAAATGAACGCAATAGATGTAAGCATAGGTATACATTAATTCTAAATAGACCCCTATGTTCACTATAGTCTTATAAGCGAGAATTGCAAAAGGTGCAGTGGATAACTTTAGGCTTTTTTGTAACGGTTGTGCATGTATGTAATTAACATCGCAATCACGGCGCCGGTGGTCGCTAGGGCCATATCCTTTTGGGCGTCCCAAATATCACCCTGCGCACCGAGAAATGCCAGGGCAGCTTCTGGTGCCACAATGTAGGCTGTGGCCCACTCCATTAATTCGTAGAGTGCTGACCAAGACACAATAATATCAAATGGTAAATAATATGACGCAAAATTTTTGAGGCCAGTTTGCTTTATGAGCACTTCACGCAGCGGGTAGGCAATGAGGAGGCCAAAGGAAAAATGCACTATACGGTCATACATGTTGCGCGCGCCATGGGTCAGGTCTTGAACATAATAACCAAATGGCACTTCAGCATAGGTGTAGTGTGAGCCAACAATGTGGAGACACATTAGGGTTACAATTAAAGTAAGCGAGAGGTTGGATAATTTATAGTGATAGGTGCCCCAAATCACAATTGGCACAAACAAGAAAATTAAATAATTTTCTAGGAGCCAATCTTTTGGATAGACTGGATTGATTGCCGCCCACACCCAAAAGCCAATTAAAACAAGGGCCAAAAACGCTTGGTATTTGGTAACCCCACGATTCCCTTTTAACCAGCTCATACTAAATTTTCTTAGGAAAAATTACTGAAAGTAATAATGATAAACCAAGCGCACCCATAATTACCCCAAATGACATGACTGATGAAATATGAAGATCAAAAATTCCTAGAAGCATTTTAGCACCAATGAAAACTAGGACAAAGGCCAGGCCTTTTTGTAAGTGGTGGAACCGGTGAATTACATTTTCAATCAGGAAAAATAGTGCCCGGAGCCCCATGACCGCGAAAATATTGGAGGTAAAGACAATAAATGGATCATGAGAAATAGAAAAGGCCGCCGGAATAGAATCAACGGCAAAAATAATATCAGTACCCTCTACTAGGGCCAAGATCATGAATAAACTGGTGGCATGCCATTTGCCATTTTCACTAACGAAAAATTTTCCTCCATGATGATTAACACTGAACGGAATAATTTTTCGAATTGCTTTTACAATTCCGCTGTTGTGGTAGTCAACGTGCTCTTCTTTTTTGTCAGCTAAAAGTTTAAACCCGGTGTAAATAAGGATTGCCCCAAAAATATACAATACCCAGTGAAATTGACTGATAATGACTGATCCTACCCCAATGAAAATGCCGCGGAAAACAATCGCCCCTAAAATTCCCCAGAACAAAACGCGGTGATGATATTGTTCTTCTAATTTGAAAAAACTGAAAATAAGTAAAATCACGAAAAGATTGTCCACTGAAAGCATTTTCTCTGTCACATACGCACTCATGAACTGAGCGGCTAGTTCCCTGCCCTCTAACCAGTATACTAAACCAGCAAAAGCCACTGAAATGGCAATCCAAAAGATTGATTGGTTAATGGCTGATCTTGGTGTAACTTTATGAGCGGTACGGTTGAAAAAACCAAGGTCAACTACCAGAAAGCCAATAATGAGCGCGCTAAAAATGGACAGTAGAATTTGTTCGGGGTGCATAGAAGATATAAATATTTCCTTAGTTTAGCATAATTACATCGAAATAACAAGTAAAAGAAAAACTAGCCTGCAGGCTAGTTTTTCTTGGAGAGCCATTTTACGCTTTTGGTTGGTCTTGGCTTTCTTCAGTCTTAGGCTTAGTCTCGGTTGGCTTATCTTTTTCTTCTGTGGCTTTAGTGTCGTCAGTCATATGTCTAAGTAGTTTCTGTCAGTCCAGAGGATAGTCGACATCCCAATGAATCACAGTTGAATTAAGCTATTATCTACCTTACTCCCTTTCTTGTAGGGTGTCAACAAAATTTTAGTGACGTTTATTGGTGGCCCAGATAAAGCCCATGGTTTTATCAAAGTGAGATGGAAACACTTGTACCCCAAAACCATGTTCACGGAGAGTTTGTTCAATTTTTTGATGTTTTTGGCCTGGTAAATCATGGTACTCCATGAGTACGGCTTTGAAACTGGCAAAATTTTCCTCAGTTAAATTCGCAAATACTTCGTATTCCCCGCCTTCAATATCCATTTTCATGAGTCCAATTCCACCCGGAAAATATTCATTTAAATTATTTAAACTAAAGGCTTTCACGGTAATACTAGTCTTCGCTTGATCATTTAATTTATGATTGTGACTGTCAGAGCTAATTTCTAAGGTGCGTCTTCCACTTTTACCAGCCAGTGCCCCTGGAATAATAATAATATTTTCAATTTTATTCACGAGCACATTTTTTTTGAGCGCATCCAGATTATTTGGTTCTGGTTCAAGCGCCACAATGTCCACCTCCTTGTTCAAGGCCCGCGCGTACAGACTGAAAAACCCAGCGTGCGCGCCAACATCAAAAATTGGCAAATTTAAGTCAGTAATATAATTCTCGGCAATCCGATATTCGCGCCACTTAAAAATTTCCGCGGCAACGCTTTCGTCTGCATCATCACGAATATTTAGGCTAATTTGACAGGAATTAATCCTGTAATTGGTAGTGGTCATTTATTTTTGGCTAAATAGTAAAAACTAATTCCAGTTACAATGGATAATACTCCTAGGGCAATAGTCAGGGTGGAAACTGCGTACGCCAAAATTCCCAGATTTAGAGCCGTAGTAAGAGTTGTGGCGGTAATCCAAATATCACGACTAGTGTTTGGTACCATCACGGGTTTGTTATTGGTATCGACCTTTTCAATTTGACGGGGCATTTCTGCGTAAGTTTGCCCGTTGGTTTGGTCTAGAGTGTGTTTACGAATAATATCAGCTTGAGCCTGGAGAGTCATGGGGCCGCGAACTGGCTTTTTCCCAGGCACAGCGTCTTCTGGGGTGGTGATTTTTTCCCGAGCAATGTTTTGGTAGGTAAAGTAAATTCCCCATACCCCACTTAGAATAAAGAGGCTACCAAAGACTGTCATGATGACCGATGAAACGGTAAGTAGCTTTTTCATAGGAAAGAAGATTAAAATTGCTATAAGTATAGGTCTGTTTACCCCAAAAAACAAGTAAAATAAAAACACCGGTTTGGTGTTTTTATTTGGCTCGGGGGAAGGGATTCGAACCCTTGACCAATTGGTTACACGTTCCTTCGATTTTCACCGAAGCGTGGACTATATCATCACCCTCGTCAAATCTAGTCTTGCTAGAAACGGTTGGGTGCGGAGCGCTTCCCCTCATACTTTTGCAAGCGTGAGAGTACTCCCATAATTGGGATAGTCTCTGAACCTTCCTTACCTTGCCAGTGCCAAATACGTAATTTGCTCATCTTGCGACAAACAGTGCGATTATCTAAGACAACTGGGTCGGTTGAGGCTTGGCTGCAGATTGCCACCCTGACTAAGTCAGAGAGGTTTCCTGTCAATTCACTCCGTTTTCATCCCCGCATTCCTGCGCGGCGCTGCTATTTCAGCTAACAGCCAACTGCTCTACCACTGAGCTACCCCCGAATAAGTTAAAATGAACTGGGAAAAGTATACCAAAGCAAATGGGCAGTGTCAAGGTAGACTTTTTGGCTAATTTTACCCAAAATATAGACTAATTTATTTTTTAAACTCAACCTTTTTAATCCCTTCAAACTGAAGCAAAGTTTTTTCCACCACTGGGTGCACAATCCCCTGCGCGACTGATACGCCCGCCCAGCCATTAGTATCAATGTTTAATTGAACGTAGGCGGTGGCATTTTCCACCCTAAGTGATTCAACTGTAATTTCACTTGGACCACCACCAGCTTGGTACACTGATTTGGCCGCAGTTTCAGCGGCCACTTTAATTGGGTCACTGGCTGATGGAATTTCAATGGCCTGAGTCACAAATTTAGTGGTTGGCAGTGGGTCAGGCGCGCCAGTTTGGACGTGGTCAGTCATTTTTTGCTGATATTCCTCGATGTTGGCTGGAATGACAATATTTACCGTTTTTACTTCTGGGGTGGTTTCAGTTGAGGTGGATACTGATTCAGTTTGGGTCGGTGCAGCTGGCTGACTACAGCCCATCCCAGTCAGTAAAATTAAAAGGAGAAAAGATAGTTTTTTCATATAAAAACAAAAAGAGTACTACTTATATGGTATACCCCTGGTTTTAAGTTGTCTACACGTGGTATTATGTACCCTATGCGCACCCTAGACCGAAAATCCGAAAAGAAAAGCCAGCTCCCAGCTGACCCAATGATCACTAAGGCCAAATTTTTGGAGCTGCAGGAAAAATTAGACTATTTAAAAACTAAGGCCCGGCCGCAAACTGCGGCGGAAGTGGCGCGCCTAGCAGAAATGGGCGATTTTTCAGAAAATTATGCCTACCAAGCCGCCAAAGGTCGTCTACGCGGAATCAATAACAATATTTTAAAATTAGAACACCAACTCAATCGCGCCGTAATTATTACTCCAACCAATTCTGACCGGGTGCAGGTTGGTCATACGGTGACTGTAGAATGTGATGGTAAGGAGAAAACTTTTCAAATTTTAGGTTCAAGTGAAACTGACCCGACCCGCGGCATTATTTCGCAAAATTCACCAATCGGTAGCGCGCTGTTAAATAAAAAAATTGGTGACATTGTCATCATTACAACTAATAAAACAATTGAGTACAAGATTATTGCGATTAGTTGAGCGCGGCAATCATTTTTTCGTGCACCGTACTTCCATTACTTGCAATAAAATCACAACTTCGATCACTTACTTCTGGTTCACCTTTTAGGTCAGTAATCTTTGCCCCAGCCTCGCGCGCAATTAATTTGCCGGCTGAACAATCGTGGAGTTCCAAGTCATTGGCAATAATTCCTTCTACGCGGCCAGACGCTAGCATGCAAAAATCAAAGGCCACTGACCAATTAGTCATGACGCGCTTGATCTGCTGATGATACAGAACATCAATCACCTTGGTTTGCGGTTCGTACGGCGTGTGGTAACCCTGACTGTAACAAACCGTTGAATTGGTAAAATCTTGCTCAGCACTCACGTGCAGCGCCGCCCCATCGACAAACGCGCCCTGCCCTTTTTCCGCATAATATACATTATCAATAATTGGACTGTAAATTACGCCCATGATAATCTCGTCGTTTTTTAAGAGACCAATCGAAATGGCAAAATTTGCAATCCCGAGCACAAAATTATTGGTACCATCGAGTGGATCAATCACAAACGTGTACTCAGAATTTTTATTGATCTCGCCTTTTTCTTCGGAAATAATATTGTAGGTCGGAAAGTCAGCCGTGAGATTGGCCAAGATCGCTTCTTCTGATTCCAGGTCAGCTTTGGTCCGAAAATCAGACGCAATAGTTTTTTTGGTAGTATCTAAACTAGCGCCATAATATTTTTTCAGCACTTCCCCACCAGCTTTGGCGGCGACAATTATTTTTTCTAGGTCTTGGTTCATGTTTGGCTTATTTTTCAAAAATCATCACCCACTTAGCTGGATCTTTATCATCTTTATCACCAAGATTTTTTAGATCAACGCCCACCCAACCTGACTCTAAAAGTTCTTTTAACTTTTCCTTATCATCTAGGGGGGCTTCTGCAAAAATTCCAGCTTTACCGGTCTGGTCAACCTCAGCCGCCGTGTCAATTTTTTTACTCAAGAGAAAACCATAGAGTTCGTCACCATCATACCTGCCAGCGACCACTTCAAAATCATCATTAAACTTCGTAACAAGGGCTGGGGCATTGTCTGCGTACACCTCAGTGTCAATGTACGTGCAACCTTCTGTTAAGGCTTTAGTCACTCGAGTCTCAGTCATTTTTCCAGCAATGTCTCTCCCACGATACTCAGGATCCACTGTTAGTAGCGACAAATAGCCATGTTTATTGTTTTGATTATCCTGATAAAAAGACACGCGGCCAGTTGCAACCATGCGGCCGTTTTCGCGTAATCCATAGAAGTGAACAGGATCTTTTGATTTTGAGAGTTGTTTTAGCGTGTCCTTTACTTGAAGACGAACTGCTTTCTCCTCTTTAACCGGGTCTGGGAAAGTAATTCCATTATTGCGGCGGTACGTAGACCACAACTCAAATAATTCTTCCTCAGTGTGAAGTTCTGTAGGTTGTGGTTCAATTTCTCTAATTTCAGGGTTGTGTGGATATTCCATATCTGTATATGGTACTGGATTTTAGAATTTTGTACAAAAAAGCAACCTGGTCAGAGGTTGCTTTTAAAGTTTATTCAAATTTCTTACTTTTGTTTTTCTTTTGACCAGCTTTCTTAGGGTAGCCTTTTTTCTTTGGGGCTGGGGTCATTTCCACTTCTTCTTCACTTTCGCTTTCACCAAAGTCTAAGGCAGTAGATTCAATTTTATTGGTCCGGCTAAGAGTGCGGAGAATTTTGTCGAGTTTACTGTTAACTTCGTCGAGCTGGGCTTTGAGGTTTGCGACCAAAGCATCATTACTTTTGTCTTTAAAACCACCGCGGTCCTCGCGATCGAACCGTGGGCGGTCAAAGCTGCGTTCACTGCTGCCTGCACCTTGTTTTTCAAAACACTGGCTGCAGAAAATTGGTTTGCGGCCATTTGGTTTAAATGGTACTTGGCAACGGTCACCACATTCACTGCACACCGCTTCAAACATTGTTTTGCTGCCACTGTTGCGCGCGCCAAAATTATCGCGTCCACCAAAGCGTGGTTTATCAAAACTGCGTTCACGGTCGCCAAATTTTCTTGAACCAAAACTTTTCTTGGCAAAACGGGGGCCCCGAGTATCATTGCGGTGGTCGCGATCAAAATTGCGCATGTTGGTAAAATGATGAATATTAGCTCCGGGACAAGGATTCGAACCTCGATATACAGCTTCAAAGGCTGCTGTCCTACCATTAGACGATCCCGGAATGGGGTAAAGTTAGGTTCTAAGGTATTTGCGCATGGCCAGGGCAGAGGTGCCCAGGGTCAAAACTAGGGTCGCAAGGTACTCAAAACCAGCGAGCATTAGTATATTCGCTCCGAGGTAGTTTGTCAATATGCGATTTTGGCTGAGTAAAGGCGAAAAATACGGGTCTAGGGCCTGGGCAGCGGCATAAATAATAATCAGGGAGATGGCCAGGCTAAGGGTGCTCAGGATCACGGCTTCAATTAAGTAGGGCCCGCGCACAAACCAATTGCTGGCGCCCACTAATTTTTTGACTGCAATTTCCACGCGTTCGGTGTAAATGGCCACTTTGATCGTGGTGTAAATAATAATCATGGCGACAAGGGCAAAAACCAGTGAAATCACCCAGACAAATTGTTGAATGCGGGCCGTGACATTGGTAATTTTTTCAATGGCCAAATGCGTGTCAGCAAAAGTTTTATCTTCCACAGTGTCGCTAAATCCCGGATCATCCAAAATTGCGATTACTTTATCATAATCCTTTGGGTCATCGGTTTTAACAATTAGAGCTGGGCCAAGTGGATTGTCCCCCACTTCAGCTAGGGCCGCAATAATTTCTGGCCGGTCAGCGTAAGCCAGTTTAAAATTTTCGAGCGCAATTTCCCGACTAATTTGTCGGGTTTCTTTGACCTCTGGGATAGTTTTAATTTTTTGTTCCAGGGCCGTGACTGTTTCGGTTTTGACCGTTGGTTTTAAATAAATACTGAGGTCAATTTTATCTTTCACTGAGTTCACGGCTTCGTGCGCCACAAAACGAATGCCAAGCACGGTGTTAATTGAGATGAGCAGCAAACTCAAAACAATTACGGTCATGGTCGCCAGACTGGCGTTACGGACCAAATCTAAGGCAGAAAATTTAATAACCCGAACTAGTGAAACAAGCATATTACACTAAACGATATTTACCCACGGCTTCGTCTGACAAAATGGTATTGTCAGCGAGGGTGATAACGCGCCGGTTTAAATGATTAACAATTTCGCGGTTGTGAGTGACCAGTACAACCGTGGTGCCAAACGAATTAATTTTTTTCAGAATATCAATAATTTCGTGGGTGTTAATGGTGTCGAGGTTCCCAGTTGGTTCGTCAGCCACCAGGATTTTTGGGCGATGCACTAGTGAGCGCGCAATCGCCACCCGTTGTTGTTCCCCGCCAGACAGTTCATGGGGAAAATGTTTTAATTTATGACCCAAGCCCACAGTTTCTAGAACACGTGGCACTACTTCTTTGATCCGGTGACTAGCTTCACCAGCGACTTCAAGCGCAAAGGCCACATTTTCGGCTGTGGTTTTTTTGGGTAATAATTTAAAGTCTTGAAAAATCACGCCAATTTGGCGGCGTAAAAATGGAACATCAGACTGGTGAATATGCGTAATGTTCCAGTCCCCGATTTCAACTTTACCTGAAGTTGGTTTTTCTTCAGCAATTAATAATTTTACAAGCGTAGTTTTACCTGTACCGCTTTGACCAACAATTGAAACAAATTCCCCGGGTTCAATGGTAAAATTAATATCTTGCAAGGCAGTTGTCTCGCGATTATATTTTTTGCTAACGTTTTCAAGTTTAATCATACTAAAAAACAGTATAACATTTTGCTAAAAAACAAAAAAGCCCTTTGCAGGGCCTTCTTGGATGGGGTATGGTGATCGGTCCCATACGAACCAGCTTCGTCAATACTTTAAATATAAAGTATTTTCTCGGCTTTGTCAAGAGATGTTTGATGGTGGAGCGAGGGGGAGTCGAACCCCATGCGCTAGATTGACGAAGCTAGCTCTGAACCGACCAGGACTCGCCCCTTCCACCAAATTAATAGTAACAAAGTACAGCTTAAATTTTCCTCAAGAAAATATTAATTATTTTAAAGTTTATTTTTGTTTAGATTGAGATAAAAAATCGACTTAATATTAAGTCGTAAACAAAAAACCCGTTCGCTTTTCCTCCTGCTCTGAATCCAAATTTAGATTAAGAGCAGGCGGGCGAACGGGTTTTCGTGTTCGTTCTCCGCGCCGGCGTCGCCTCGACTCACGAGCGACATTAGTCGGGCGGTGACAGGTCTTCGTCCTTCAGGAGTAGCTCCAGGCTGCACGGCTCACCGCCGTTGATGGAGAAGCCCTTCAGGCGGTAGTAGTACCGCTTCGTCTGGTCCTTCGTGAACCAGTAGCTCACCCGGGCTTGGCAGTACCACTCTCCGCTCAGGTCCGTGATCGTCGTGATCACGTGCGCCTTCGAGCGGTAGATGTAGCCGTTTTCCACGGGGGCGAGCTCACCCTTCTTCGGGTTGAAGAGGTAGAGGCCCGGAACGGAGCTCAACTGCTCCACCAAGATCTTCAGTACTTCGGGTTCCGGGGCCTCGGGGTCGCCTCCGAGCCGCGGGTCGCGGACGTAGGCGGGCGCCGGCGGGTCGGTGACGACCTGGGTCGTGGTGCAGGAAGTGGAGAGAACGGTGAACAGAACGACGAGCACGGAACGGTACATGGAATGACTCCAATGGTTGTGCTCGGTCTGACCCAGCTCCTCTAAACTTATAAAAGTTCACAGAAGCTGGTTCAGGACAAAACAATATACCATAGTAGAAAGAAAAAGTCAACCCAGCAAAAAACACCCGAGTGGGTGTTTTTCTGAGCCGATGACCAGGATTGAACTGGTGGCCTGCACGTTACGAATGTGCCGCTCTACCAACTGAGCTACACCGGCCTAAGCCGGATTATTGTAGCTCTAGAAAAAGTCTAAGTCAACCTATTTTTGGGTTTTAACTTCACCCACTGTGCGGCCAGCGCAAGTGAGGGCATAATTACCAGCGGCTGGAGCCGTGGCAATGACAAAGTCGTAAGCTTGAATGGTATATTTGGTGTTACCAATCCCAATGGTGCGGGCAACTGCATCGCGGTTGTCTAACATTACTTTTACACCTTGTTTAAAGGTGAGCTTGGCTGGGACTGCGGTGCAATTAACAAATTGGAATTTATATTGATAACTTTCTAAAGCTTTTTGGTAACTAGCAAATGGTTTGGCAGTTTTTGGTTTAGCTTTAACATTGGTGGTTTTATCGCCCGTATCCACTGTGGTTGTGTTTGGCGTCGTGGTTGAAGTGGTTACTTCAGCTGTAGTATTGGTGGGCGCAGAGTCAGCAGATTTTTGTTCATCGTCTTTATTACTAAACGCCATGGCTGTAATTGCCGCTAAAATAATAATTCCTACACCAGCGGCAATGTACCGAGTACGATCACCACTAGTTACAGCAGGAGTTTCCATAGAAATATGGTTAAAAATTAGAGCGGGTAAGGAGAATCGAACTCCTGACTCAACCTTGGGAAGGTCGCGTATTACCATTATACAATACCCGCAAGAGAGGAGAAACTCCTCTTATGATTTAGCTGTCAGATTTTCAAATGGGTTATGCACTTTGCCGAACACACTAATAGTTGCAGTGCGCAAACGTTCATTCATAAATGAAGTAAAGTCGCGCGCGGTCCGTTTTTCTTCTAATTTAATTAAGTGATAACCAAATTGAGTTTTAACTGGAGCTTTAGCCAGTTCGCCATTGTTTAGCGCAAAGACAGCGTCTTCAAATTCTTTAACCATATCGCCGCGGCCAAAATAACCTAGGTCTCCCCCATTGTCTTTGGTACCATCCGTACCATATTGTTTGGCTTTGGCCGCAAAGTCTGCGCCTTTTTTAATTTCAGCCAAAACTTTTTCGGCCTGTGCCTTAACTTTAGCATCGTCTTTTGGGTCAGCTACTTGGAATAAAATATGACGCGCCCGGGCTTGTTCAGTAGTGAAAGCCGCGTACTTTGGGTCAGTATTTTTGGCGAACTCTTCGGCCATTTTGCGTTCGAGCAGGGTTGGCTCTAACACGCGTTTATAAAATTCTGGCAAACTAAGACCAAGGTTAGTTTGAATATCAGTGGCTAATTTAGTCTCATCATTATCAAAGCGCGATAAAATATCTTTTTTAGCAGCTTCTCGTTCTTCGTCGCTGACGGTAATATTCATTTCGCGGGCTGTATCAACGACTAATTGGTTGGCAATTAAACGACTAAGCACTTGATCAGATTCTTGGGTGGCACTATAAGGTGAGGCTGTACCTTGGGTCTGGTAATACACGCGGAGTGACTTAAGATCAGTCACATAATCACGGTATGAAATTGACTCACCATTAACTTTGGCGACTGACAGGCCAAGGACTGAAGCGGTCTTAACTACAAATGGATTTTCAGATACATTGTAGACGCCGTAAACAGCGACACCAGAAACAATCAGGAGGCCAAGGATGGCGGCCACGCCTAGGCCAAGCCAAAGCACGTTTTTAGGGGCTTTTGTGACTGGGTTGGTTTCGCTAGGAGCAGCTTCTTCGGTTACGGTTGGTTCTGCGGTGGTCACTACTGGTTCTTCTGACATATAAGTTTAAATTAAAGGTTTTGATTAGGGTTTTGAGCCGGTAAATTGAGTAGTAAAATAATACCACCATTTGCGTGGGTTACTCAAGGGGGCCTCTTCAGCGGTTGGTTTTAGGGCTGATTCAGCCTGGGCTGTGGCCGCGTCATCAATTTCCGGAATTATGAGCACATTCTCGTCGGGTTTTTTGAGGTTAAGTTCGGTTTTGGCTTTTTCTTCTAAAAAACTTTCCGTATTGGCCCGTTCTAAAAGTTCTAGTGAGGTGAATTTTTTCTTTTGCAAAGCCTCCACTTCTTTTTCTAGGGCACTGATCTGTTGACGTACTTGATAATCTTCATAATAGGCGCGCGCATACCCAACGGCAATAATAATTACCAGGCCCAAAAGCAAAAACAAAAACCAACGTGCCAGAAACACGCGTCCGAGAGCTGATTCTTTTTCTTTGGGCATAGCGAACGTATTATACCATGGCCAAAAATTTTTGTCAGTTAAGCCAAGATTCTAATTTTTTGACTTGATTTTTGAAATTGAACTCACTACTGATGCGGGCGCGGCCAGCGGCGCCCATTTGTTTGGCCGCTTCTGGGTTATTAATTAAATACAGTAGCGCCTCAACAATATCAGGTTGATTGCGGTATACATCAAACACAAAACCAGTTTTGCCGTGGACCACGGCTTCCTCTACTCCCCCACTTTTGCCCGCAATACAGGGCAGACCAGCGGCCGCGGCTTCCAAAAATACTAGACCAAGCCCTTCTTCAAAACCATTATCTGGGTGAGTTAATAGCGCAAAAATCGAACTAGTGTGAAAATAATTAGGTAAATCAGTGTGTGGCACTTCACCAATAAACCGGACAATATTTTGCAAGGAATTATTTTGCACTTCAGCAATTACTTCACCTAATTTTGGCCCAGTGCCAATAATAATCCAGGACAAACTCGGCGCTTTGTCAGCCACTTGTTTAACCACGCGGACCAGATGGGGAAAGCCTTTTCCCTCAACCATGCGCGCAATGGAAATAATGGTGGGGCGGCCACTAATCGCCAGTTGTTCAGCAATTTGGTTAACTTTTTCTGTGTCAGGCGGGGCAAAAAAGATTTGATCAGGGCCAGGGTAAATTACACTGGCTTTACTCGTGAATTCAGGAAAATTTAAAGTAAAGCGGCGAAGTAGTGACTCGCTGTTACAAATAATTTGGGCGGCGCGCTTACACACCATGACCACCATTTTGCGTTTCCATGGTTTACGACTAGCTGCCGCAATATCAGTTCCGTGCGAAAAAATCACAAACGGAATTTTACGGAAAAATTTAATCAGTACCGCCACATACCCCACTGGTAAAATGTGGTGGAGCATGATCACTTCAATTTTTTCTTTTTTTACAATTTTTCGTACTTGCCAAAATAATTTTAACCAGTGCGGCCAAAGTAATCGGTAAAACATTTTGCGGCGAATGATTTTAGGCCCGGTTTCACTGTCTTTTATGTCTTTGACAAACGGCGCTAAAATTACTGTGCTTTCGATTGGTAAAGCTTCACCTAAATTTTTTACATACGTGGCAATCCCGCCGACTTGTGGTGGATACTCAAGCGTAATGATTAAAGTTTTCTTCATACTTTAGCGCGTAATTGTTTAAGTTCTGAGAGTTTTAGTAGTCCAGATAACCACAAGGCACCCACGTACATGATCCCGCCCGTACCAATTGCCAAGAATACATTACTAGTGAATTGGTAAGTTTCTAAGACTGTCCCAGCCATGAGTCCAACCACAAAAATTAATTTTAGTAACACTGGTGTTAAAATCGACCAGTCAGCTTTTAAGTGTTTTGGTAACAGGAAAAATCCAGCTGTGCCAAGGCAAATATTGCCCACTAGGGCGGCTGTGGCTGCGCCGGTTGCACCAAAACGTGGAATAAACGCTAGGTTGGCGAGGACATTAATGAGTAAGGTAAATCCAGTCAGCCAAGTTTGTTTTTTTTCATGTCCACTGGCATTGAGTGCCGCGCCCAGCGGAAAACTAATGAATGAAAAAATTAAACTAAAAATTAAAATTTGGAGTGATGGTACGCTACTTAAAAATTTATCACTGAGTGTAACTAAGATAATGGGCTTGGCTAAAATAAACATACCCACACTAATTGGTACTGAAATTAACAATAAATATTTGATGGCAAAACTAATCGCTTCGCGGAACTTTGCCTGATTAATTTTAGCTAGTTCACTGAGCCGTGGGTAAAGCGCCGCAATAAACGCGAGCGGAATAAATTGAAACGCAAACGAAATTTTTGACGGCGCACTGTACACGGCCACTTCACTACTCCCTTTTAAACTTTTTAAAATAATTACGTCGCTGTACGAATAAAACCGCCCAAAAATAAGGGCCAATGCAAATGGCCAGGAAATCAGGAGAATTTTTTTGAGTCGCGCTAAGTCTGGTTTTTCCAGAGTAAAAACTAGGCCGTGGGCGCGAGCGCGGTTGTAACTAAATAAAACATTGGCCAGGGACGTAACCACAAAAGCAGAGAGTAAAAATAGTACTTTAGCACCCAGTAATAAGCCAGTTAAACCAATTGCCACGGTGAGAATTTGACTGCCAGTTAAGGCTTTGGCTTCATAATGTAACTCCCCTTTGGCGCGCAAATATCCGTAAAAAGTTAAGTGGGTCGCATCAAGTAACATGGCCAGGCCAGTAATGGAAATTAAGGTCAAAAAATGTTTATCAAAATGTAGTAGTAAGCCAGTCCCAAGCATGGCTAGGTATGCCAAAATCCCAGTTACTAATTTAATGCTTAAAATTTCCGTGACTAAACTAGATAAGCGTTTGTGATCTTGCGCTCCGTCACGAATCAATAAATTATTGAGCCCAAGATCAATGAAAACAACAAACAAAGTGGAAAAAGCCAGGGCCGCAGTGTAGTCGCCAAACTCAGGTTTGGTTAAAAAAACTCGTCCGAGTAGCGTAAAAAAGGCCAGTGAAATAATTTTCTGACCCACTGACCCAATGATCATGATCGCAGTGTTACGGGCAACATTCATGGCCCTAGTATAGCATCTTCCGGAAAATAAAAAATCCCCCAGTCGGAGGATTTTTTGTTTGTGAAAGATTAACGCTTTCTCCATTGGTGACCACGGCGAGCTTTGTGGAGACCAGGTTTCTTACGTTCTTTAGCCCGTGGGTCACGAGTTAAGTAACCTTCGGCGCGGAGCGCTGGTTTCAAATCTGCGTTCCAACGAACTAAAGCGCGGGCAATACCGTGGCGAACCGCCTCAGCTTGACCACTAACCCCACCACCAGCCACGCGAATAGACACATTAAGTTGCTTTTCGCGGCCAGCGACCATGAGTGGAGCCATTACTTTTTCTTGCCAGAGTTTAAGTGGGAAGTAAACTTTGAGTTCTTTACCATTTACCGTTACTTCACCAGTACCAGCTGAAAGACGCACGCGAGCGGCAGCAGTTTTGCGGCGACCAACAGCGCGTTCAGTTTGGTTTGTTGTTTTTTCAGCCATAGGATTATGCTTTCACAGATAAACGTTTCATGAATTCATCGCGGCGGCGGTTCTTTGGGAGCATTCCAGCCACAGCGTGACGCATGACTTCGGTTGGATCTTTGACAAACACTGATTTCATTGATTTAACTTTCAAACCACCTGGGTGCATAGTGTGGTGGCGGAAATCTTTTTGGGCTAATTTCCGACCAGTGAAAATTACTTTACCAGCGTTTAGAACCACCACTTTGATGGCTGGGTCAAGGTGTGGAGTGTAACCAGCCTCAGCCTTGCCTTGGAGGGCTTTGGCCACTTCACTGGCGACTCGGCCCACAGCGCGACCTTCAGCATTAATTTCAATGGTTTTCATATTAGACAAATTCAATTCTGGCCATTTCTGCACTGTCATTGAAACGGTTGCCCAGTTTAATAATCCGAGTGTAACCACCACGGCGCTCAGTGTAACGTGGAGCAATTTCTTTCAGTAAAGCAGTTTTGGCTTTAGTGGTGTACAAAACACTACTGATTTTTTCTAAATCAGCTGGTTTGCCATGTTTAGCTTTGGTAACGAGTGGTTCAACCATGGTGCGCACAGCTTTGGCTTTGGCCAAAGTGGTGGTAATACCACCGTGCACAATCAAGCTTTCGGCCAAGCTCCGGAGAAGGGCTTTGCGTGGGCCAGCCAGGCGACCAAGCTTTACGCTTTGTTTCTGGTGTCGCATATTTATTTAGTCGTATCAAGAATACTCGTGAAATGTTTCATGAGAATTTCCGTAGCCCCATGGACTGCCTCTCGGGGTGAGATAGTACCATTGGTTTCAATAGTTACGGTCAATTTTTCATAGTCAGTGATATCACCGACACGAGTATTTTCAACATCATAGCCTACATCGCGCACTGCTGAGTAGAATGAATCTACCAGAGTGGTGCCCAGATCAAGGTTCTTACTACTCTTTTCAGAGGCTGGCACATACCCAAGGCCTTTACCAATAATTACTTCTAAACCAAAGTTAACTTTAGCATCAGTAATGGTGGCAATTTTTAAATCTTTGTTAATTACTTCAAGATCAGCGTTTGATTCAAAATCAGCGGCCGTAACATCGCCAATCCCCTTTTTCTTAAGGGCCAATTTAACTGGACCGTCAGAGTGAAGTTTAACCGCGAGTTGTTTGAGGTTAAGAATTACCTGTACAACATCCTCAAGTACGCCTGGGATAGCACTGAATTCATGGTCAACACCGTCAATTTTAACGGCTTCAACCGCCGCACCTGGAATTGAAGACAAGAGTACGCGGCGAAGAGCGTTACCTAAGGTTGTACCATAACCTTGGTGACATGGTGACAACACCAATTTACCAACTTTTGGGTTGTCAGTGTCCTGAAATTCTATGGTTGAAGGTAATAAAATGTGGTCCATAGGGACAGGTATAATTAAAATTAACGAGTTGAGAAGTATTCAATGATGAGGGTTACATCAAAGAGATGTTCCACATCATCAGCTGTAGGCATACTTACTACTTTACCAGTCAAATTTTTAGGTTCAACGGTTACCCATGATGGCAATTTGGCAGTTTCGAGTTTTTCATTCATGCCATCAAATAATTTTTTCTTGGCTTTTGAAGGCTTGATTGAAACTACATCACCAACTTCCACAACGTGTGAAGCCACTGACATTTTTTTGCCATTAAGCATAAACATGCCGTGAGTCACCATTTGACGAGCTTGAGCGCGAGTACCAGCAAAACCAAGGCGGTAAATGACGTTATCAAAACGCATTTCCAGAGCTTGGAGTAACATGGTTCCAGAGTTACCTTTTACGCGAGTTGCTTCATCAACGTAGCGGCGGAGCTGAGCTTCGCGAATACCATAGATGAATTTAGCTTTTTGTTTTTCCAAAAGTTGGCGACCAAAACTTGATGGGGCCTTCGGACGTTTGTTTGGGCCATGAACGCCAGGCATTTGCGCCAAACGTTTAGCAACTTTGGTTGGGTTGGTTTTAAGACCAAGGTTCAAACCAAAGCGGCGAGCAATTTTATTTTTAGGACCAGTATATCTTCCCATAGGTGTAGATTAAACGCGACGACGCTTAGGTGGCCGACAACCATTGTGTGGAATCGGGGTTTCATCTTTAACTGACAAAACCTGAACATTGTTAGTGTTAAACGCGCGGATCGCACCTTCACGGCCGCCACCTACGCCTTTAACGTAAACATTCACTTCTTTTAGGCCAACTTCTTTGATCGCTTCCAAAACTTTCTTTACGACCATACCAGCGGCATAAGGAGTCGCTTTCTTTGGGCCTTTAAATCCAGCGCCACCAGCACTAGCCCAACCCAGCACATCGCCGTTTTGGTCAGTAATGGTCACAATGGTATTGTTGAAAGTAGCTTGAACATAGGCGTGTCCGTGTGGAACCACCTTGACTACTTTTTTCTTCTTAACAACTTTTTTTTCTGCCATACAAATCAAGTACTAAGATTAGGTCTTTTGAGCCGCTGGCTTCTTACCACTGGTGGCAAGATTGCGCTTATTGCCGCGAACAGTCCGAGAATTAGTCTTGGTGCGTTGACCACGAACTGTAAGGTGGCGCATGTGGCGAATTCCACGGTGCGCTTTGATATCTTTGAGGCGTTTGATATTAGCTTGAATTTGGCGGCGCAAATCACCTTCAGTGGTGTGTTGTTTTTCCACCATGGTGCGGATCATGTCTTCTTGGGCTTCTGACAATTCTTTAACCCGAGTTGATTCTGAAATTTTAGCAGTACTCAAAATTTTCTTGGCAGTGGTTGGACCAATACCGTAGACATAGGTAAGCGCAATCACGAGGCGCTTGTCTTTTGGGATAGTTACTCCGGCAACTCTCATAGATATATTAAATTAAGCTTAAGCCGCTTTGCGACGTTGCTTTTTACCCTGGCGTTGTTTGTGGCGAGGGTTTTTGCAAATAATAAAGACAACGCCCTGGCGGCGGATGACTTTACAGTCTTTGCAACGGGTCTTGACCGATGCTTGTACCTTCATAAATAAATAAACTTAAATAAGTGCAAAAAAACATCAACCACTGCCGCGATATCTTTGCTAACTTTGGCCTTATCTCACCTTAGAGACCACTAGCCGTTAGCTCCACCGCACTGGTTGATTTTTAGCAAGTATTAATTTTAGAAACGGAACGTAATCCGTCCTTTGGTTAGGTCGTATGGAGTCAATTCTACTTTGACTTCATCACCTACGCCAAGGCGAATATTATTCACGCGCATTTTCCCTGACAAATGGGCAATAACTTCGTGGGCATTCTCTAGAATGACCCGGAATTTCGCGCCCGGAAGAACTTCTTCAATCCGGCCGCGCACTTCAATAGCGTCTGTTTTTGGCATGTCAAGAAAATTACTGCCCTATTATAGTGGGCTTAGAGGGTCTTGTCAAGGGGTTCAGCCGGGGTTTTATGCACATAAACCCAGTGTTTGTAGAGGAGAAAGTTCCAACTGGTGGCTAAAATAATGTTACTGACCCGGGCAATTAGGTAGTAAACACCCAAAATATGGGAGAAAAACCAGATCCAGCCCACAGAAACTAGGTAGTTAAAGGCGGCTAGAGTGAGGAAGCGGACCAATTGACGGTGGGTAGCTCCACTGGCCCCAAAGGACCATTTTTTATTCAGAGCAAAGACATAGGCCAAAATAAAGGCCTGATTAATGATTACTGCCTGGACAGGTTCCAGGTCAAAGTACTCTTTAATAAAGTACAGACTGCTCATGTCCAGGATAAAGGCAGTCCCGCCCACAATAAAGTACCGCAAAAATTGGGCACGGTAACCCCAGAGTTTTGCAAGGAGATTTTTGACCGGCAACATACTTACTCAGCAATGGCTTTGATCCGGCGGATCCCAGCACTAATTGCCTCCTCTTTGAGGATTTTAAAGTGTCCAATCAAATTAGTGTGTTCAACGTGTGGGCCGCCACAAAATTCACGACTAAAACATGGGGCAGTTGGGTCAGCCACCGCAATTTCACTCGGATCACCAATCGTATAGACTTTGACCATTTCTTCGTATTTGTCACCAAACAGACCAATCGCTTTTTTAGCGCGCGCTTCGGCAATAGGAATAATTTGGAATGATACTGGGTAGTCGCGTTTGATTGCGGCATTGACCAAATCTTCAATTTTCTTTAATTGTTCGTCAGTTAGTTTGTCATTGTGCGCAAAATCAAAACGAAGACGTTCTGGTGTTATATTACTCCCCTTTTGCACTGCGTGCGGGCCTAGAATTTCCAAAACCGCTGAATGTAATAAATGGGTAGCGGTATGATATTTCACACTCATGTCCGAATGGTCAATTAAACCACCTTTGAATTTTTGTTCAGAACCAGCCCGGGATTGTTCTTGATGTTTTTTGACTTCAGCGCGGAAAGCGGTTTCATCAACGGCAAGGCCGCGTTCAGCCGCTAATTCTTGGGTAATTTCAAACGGAAAACCATATGATTGGTACAAATCAAACACTTGCTCAGTTGGAATACTCGTGCCCGCACTCAAATTTTTGGTAAGTTCGGCAAATTTTTTAATTCCATCATTAATCGTGCGCTTGAATTTAGTTTCTTCTTTGTCTAATTCAGCTTTAACACTATCAATTTTAGCAAATAAATCTGGATACGCAGTTTGATATTTTTCCGCAATGTTTTGCGCTAAGTCAGCACAGAAATTTTGTTTAATTTCCAAGTTGTTAGCGTACCGAACAGCGCGGCGAATTAAGCGGCGGGTAAAATAACCCTGGTCTTTGTTAGATGGAAACGCACCGTCATTAATTAGAAAAGTCGCGGCGCGAATGTGGTCAGCAATGACGCGAAAGGCATACACCGTGCGTTCGTCTGTGCCATAAGTTTTGCCAGATAACTCAGACAATTTTTTAATAATATCTTGAAAAATATCAATCGCAAACACATCTGGGTTATTAATCACGGCTGCAGCCATACGTTCTAAGCCAGCCCCAAAGTCCACGTTTTTTTGTGGTAATTCTTCAAAACCGGTTTCAATTTTTCGGTACTGCATGAACACATTGTTTCCAATTTCCATGAAGCGTCCACAATCGCAATTAACATGGCAAACTTCGCCCCACTTGGCTTTGTCACTGTCACCGTTCAAATGATTGTCACCACACTGTGGCGCAAAGTCCCAAAACATTTCTGTGTCTGGTCCGCCTGGCTCACCAACTGGCATTTTACTTGGCACACCAGCTCGGCTCCACCAGTTTTTCTTTTCATCGTAATAAAAAATCTTACCACCCTGCATGCCATCACGTTCTGGAAAATCAACAATTTTGGCATCAATTCCTTTTTCGGCAAAAAGTTTCTGCCAGGTTTCAGCTGACTCGGTGTCACGGGGAATGTTTAAAGTTTCGTTGCCGCGAAAACAAGTGAAGTATAAATGCTGTGGATCCAGTCCTAAGCCGACTTCAGTATCTGTCAAAAAATTCCACATCCACGGAATTTGTTCAGCTTTAAAATAATCACCCAGTGACCAGTTACCAAGCATTTCAAAAAAAGTGGTGTGACGATTATCCCCTACTTCTTCGATATCTTGAGAGCGAAAACATTTTTGGGAATCAGTCAATCGATTACCACTTGGGTGTGGTTCGCCCAGAAGATAGGCAATCATTGGTTGCATGCCTGAGCCAGTAAAGAGTGTGGTCGGGTCATTATTTGGTAATAATGACGATGATGGCATGACCGTGTGACCCTCACGCGCAAAAAAATCTAAGTAACGCTGACGAATTTCACTGGACTTGAGCATATAAACTAGTTTTTTGGAGTTTATTTTCACTAATAGTGTACTGAATAATATCGCGGTTATTGAAATCAAATTCTACTAAATCGCCGTTCTTTTGTAAACTGTAATCTAGACCACCAAATTCATCTATGGTTTTCAGTTCAGTTTGAAATTCAGTTTTTACATTTTGACCATCTTGAACTACGACGCGGTAACTATAGGTTTGAGTATTTTTGGTGTAGTCCTGATTATTGTAATTAGTTTTAATTACTAATTCGGCTTGACGAGTTGGGTTGGCGCCAATTTCCACACAGCGGACATCAGTGACTGTTTCGATTGGAATTAGTCTTAAATCATTTTTATCCACTCCGCTCGCATCAGTTGGTAAGCGCAAACAATTACCCAAGTAATTGCCTAAGTTATTTTGGACTTGTTGCTGGGTAAGATTGTACCAAGTATCTTTGCTGTGGGCCGCTGTAAGTGGTTCAGCAATTGCACCTTGCATGGCGGAAAGCTTTTGATTAGTTTTATACTCTGACCAAGTAAATGCTAACGCCGTACTACTAGCATTTTCTGCACCATAACGCTTCAAGGTATCTTCAACGGTCAATTGTTGAGTAATATTTAATTTTACAAAATTAGCTGGTGTAGTTATTTTTTCCCAGGCTGGGACAGTGTCTTGGGATAAAGTACTGAGGTAATTGACATCTAAACCTTTATCTTTTTCCAAGAAGCGATTAATGTTTTCGGCCGCAATTAAATAATCAACATTAACGAGAGAGACAGTCGCCGCAACCACTACGGCCATACTGGCGCCAACCAGGAAAAAGCGACGGAAAGAAATTTTACTAACCAGGGCAATACCAGACCAAATGAGCATGGCAAAGAGTGAGTAAATAAACCACTCAACGTAGAGGCGGAGCGAGGTGAAACCAAATGCGTCCTGATAAATGTTCATGCGGTACAGCGCACTGTAGGCCACGACCCCGATTTGGGCAATGAAAACTGCTTGTAAAGTATTAATCACCGGGTGACTACCATGGTGAGAAAATGACCGGTGCACCAAGATAATAATGACCGCCGCCAAAATTAAGACCCGGACTAATTCAAAGAAACCATTGCGCGCATAGTCAGCGAAGGTCACGTTGTTGGCCAGAACAAATTCAGCGCCACCAAATAAATATTTAATTTGAATGAAAACAAATAAACCAAATAAAGCATTGAGCAAAGCCAGGACAATACCAACTGTAACCGCTTCCATTTTGAAAACTTTCTGAATTTTTTCGCTCATGGCATTTTTGTCACTACCAAGTAAGTACAAGAACGCCGCTGCAAATAGAGTCATCATGACGGTGCGGAACACGCGCCAAATTCCTTCCCAAATATTTAAATTTTTCAGCCACTCGGCAAAAATTTGGTCAGCGCTCGCGAGGAGCGTTGCGAAAATAATTAAAAGTGGAAACGCAATCACAATCCCCCACACTACTTTCTTGGCCTGACCTTCACGCCAAGAAAATGCATCACTGTACACGCCGCGCCAATTAGTTACGAGCGCATCGAGGTGTTTTGGAAAAGCCAAACCACTAAGATGTAGTCCAAGACCTTTGAGGTTAACCGTCATGATCAGGGTGAACCAAACAAAGGTGAGCCCAGCTAAAATTGGGGCGGCAATGTGTGCGTAAGTATTGCTGTAAATAGCTGGGGCAGCGGATAAAGCCAATAGTGGCAAGGTTAACCACCAGGCAAATTGGTTGCGTAATTGTTTAGTGTTAGCTGATAAAATCGCAAACCCAACCAGAGCCACGGTCATGAAAATTGGAAAATTTAACCCCAGACCTTTTTGATAAAAAATCCAATCATAAACTACCGCTAAAATCAGGGCAAAAGCTGAGCGCCAGAGGCCTTGTTTGGTATGAAGTTCCATATTAAGAAATAATTCCGCCGCCAAGGCAGAGGTTATTATGGTAAAAAACGGCTGACTGACCAGGAGTTAAGCCGCGCTGTGGTTTGGCAAAAGTTAAGGTTGATTTTTTGCCTACACTTAGCTGTGCTTTTTGGAAATCCTGACCATGACGCCAGCGCACTTCTAACTGTACAGGAAGCCGTGGGGGCTGTCCATGAATCCAGTGGACGCGAGACAGGGTGCATTCACTCCCCCACAGCCCCTCGGCTTTGAGTGGTCCGACCGTGATGGTGTTAGCCTTGGGATTTTTGCTCAGAACAAACAGTGGTTCGCCAGTCTCTACGCCTAAATTATGGCGCTGACCAATAGTGTAAAAACCTAAACCAGTGTGTTTACCAATGGTTTTGCCAGCCTCGTTTAGAATTTTACCTGGTTTGGCTGTAATTTTTTTATCCAAAAATTCGCGCATCGGCACTTCACCAATAAAACAAATTCCCATGCTTTCGCTGCGGAGGGCAGTTGGGAGTTTAAATTTTTTAGCGAGCGCTCGCACCTGTAGCTTGGTGTAATTTCCAATTGGAAATAAAGTACGGCTGAGCTGTGCCTGATTTAAGCGGTGTAAGAAATACGTTTGGTCTTTTTTAGTATCTTTGGATTTAGCTAAACTAAAAATTTTTCCAGTTTTTTTAATCGTGGCATAGTGGCCAGTCGCGATATAATCAAAACCAAGGGCTTTGGCTTTATCTAGCCAAGCCCCAAATTTAATATATTCATTACACAAAATATCTGGGTTTGGGGTAAGTCCAGCGCTATATTCGCGGTACACTTCGTCCAGAACTTTAGCTTTGTACTCTTTACTAAAGTCTAGGCGAATTAACGGAATGCCGAGGTGACTGGCCACACGGGCGGCATCACGCCAATCTGTGCGCCAGCAGTTGGAATCACCATCATTATCATAATTAATCATGAACGCAGCGGTAACATCATAACCAGCGCGCACCAAAAGCGCGGCCGTGACTGATGAGTCCACGCCGCCAGATAAAAAGGCTAATACTTTTATTTTTTTATTTGTAGTCATGGACGTCTTTTACACGGGCCCGCAAAAAATCTGCGTAATAATTAGTCAGGGCTTCGACCATACCAGGTTCACTCACAATTTCGCGGGCAGTTTTAGTTTTAAACCAGAAATAGTTATCAAAACTATAACGAATACTGCGGGAAATTCTAGTTTCGTCTGGGGCATTATGCTCTAATTGTCTGTTTAGACCCTCAGTTCCAAACAAATTTAATTTGTCAGCGTCACGTAAAATCCAGGCTGTATCATAACGATCAGCAAAATTATTCCAGTGATTGCGAACAGCGTAGAGCAATTCATTTTTTTGCGCTGGAGTTAGATTGTCCCGTAAAACCTTATCGTCCAACAACCAATCTTTTAGTAGTAAGTATGATAATTCGTGGTGACCCTTTTCATTTTGATCTGATGGCTCATGAGTATAACCAAGATCATAACTTTCAGGTGCGCGGCCAATATCATGCAAATATCCCGCCATTTCACACATAAAAACACTATTTGCGTTTTCTTTGGTGCCAATTCTTTGGGCATAATTAGCCACTGCTTCTGCGTGCGGAAAGCTATGAGCTGGCACTGGGTACTTGGCAAACAACTCTTTTACTTTTTGTGCCGTGTGCGTTAAAACTTTTTTTTCAAGTTCAGTGTACATATTATTTTAAGGTCGTAATTGGGCGGCTTTGGGTAATGAAAAATTTACCTTCAGCAAAGGCCCATTCAATATCGCACGGGAAAGCATAGTGATTTTCAATATTTTGACACAGGCCAGCGAGCTCAATAATTTGCTTGCCAGTTAATTTTTGTTTACTACCTTCTGGGCCTAATTCTACCCAGTGATTATTACCCTGTTCAGATTTTTCACCAGCACCACTTCGCTTTTGTAATTTACGGGTTTGTTCACCAATGGAAATGTCCATGATACTCATTTGGCTTTTGCTAATTACATAACTATCAGGTGTGACCAGGCCACCAACAATGGCTTCGCCTAGACCAAGTGCCGCCTCGATGATCATTTGGTCTTTGTCTTCAGTCACTGGGTGCACGGTAAACGCAATTCCAGAAATTTCAGATTGCACCATGGTTTGAATGACCACGGCGACTGAAACATGCGCGTTAATTAAACCTTTCTCATGACGATAAAATAAAGCGCGCGGCGTAAATAATGATGACCAGCACTGGCGCACGCGTTCTAAAACAGTTTCGCTGGTGGTATTCAAATATGTTTCTAATTCCCCGGCCCAACTAGCGCTAGAAGAATCTTCGGCCGTGGCACTGGAACGAACCGCGACAAATTCTGAACCTAATTCAGTAAACGCCGCCATAATTTCAGCGTTCAGGTCAGCGGGCATTGGGGTGGAGTGAATCACGTCGCGGAGAATATTACTGACCCGATCCACACTGCTTAAATCAGCTGGATTAACTTCTGCTAGGCGTGCGGTAATCTCTTCTTTTAAATGAGTTTCTTCAATAAATCGGTCAAAGGCTCTGGCTAAAACCACAAAACCACCTGGCACTGGAATCCCAGCCTGGGTCATTTCGCCAAGTGAAGCGCCTTTGCCGCCGGCGTCATTGACGCTGCTTTTATTAATCTCAGAAAAAGATTTGAGAAAGTTCATAAAATATTTCTCTAAATTAACACAAAAAACCAGAAAAAACAAGTCTTCTGCCATTATTCGTTCAAGCTTTGGTGCCGGACGCGCCGGGCCTTAGCTTTTTAGTTCGGCCCGGCTTCCATCAACCTTTATTAGATTTATTTAAAGTTCTCACTCGCTTTTCTTGCGTAAGTGCTCTTTTATTTTCACAATTTCAAAAGTTAGAGCATCAGTATCTTCTTTTGTTCGAGTATCAAGACCAGAAATCATTACTTCCAGACGCTCATAGCGTTCGTCTATGCTGTGTAGGTGGGTTTGCACCCGCCCCATATCAGTTTTTAGCTCAGCCACATCAGTTTGGACATGATTAACTTTCTCATCAACGGCTAAAATTTGACCAGTGTTTTTAGTCACCGCCTCAAATAAAACCTTAAAATTTTTGTTCATGGTATTTTCAATTGAGCCAATTTTATCTTCAATTGACCGCAGGGTTGGTTCAGGTGAAAAATTTATTTCTGCATTTTTTGTCATATTTTGAAAGTTAAGTCGCGGTGAACAATAAGTATTATCACAAAAAATATATGACCAATCAATCGCAAAAAAATGGCTAGTTAGAGCCAATAAAATTTTAGGTGGATAAATTGTGTACAATATTCTTATTTGAAAAATTCAATGAGGTCAGTCAAAGCGCCAATCTCAATGTACCAAGCCTGTGGACGTACTCCGAGTCTGTCATTTTTAAAATGAAATATCTTGACATCAGAAAAATATTTTTGTCCAACTTTATAAAACAACGCGCAGTTCGCCAAATCATTGTCAGTGTAAACCAGTTTTTTATATAATGCAGCTTCTCTTTTTAAATAAGCCTCAATTACGGCTTCAGTTTTTAAATTGGTTGGCGCAAATTCAAAGGTGCTAACGATTTTGCTGAAATATTTTTTTATGTCAAAACCCACTTGCGGATTTAAATACTCGGCGCGCCAATCTACTTGTTCAACATTTCCAGTGGTAAACGCTTGATTATCAGCGGTCTGGCTGAGCACTTCAGCATAATCTGGCATTAGTGCCAAATCCACCGGTGTGCCGGCCGTAAAAATAGCTTTGAAATTTTTTTCGTACTGGAGTGGTGTGCTGGCATCAAGTCCTTCTCTCGCCATCCAAGCAATAGGATCGGCTGCTTGCATGTGCTCAGTATTCCACTTTTGGTAAAACAAAGTGTCAGCTAAATCCCAAACAAACAATGTCTGGGACATACTTAGATTTTTACAATTTTACCAGTCGTCATGTCTAGCTCAACTTCGTCGCCAGTTTTAAGAGTGTGAGTAGCTTTTTTGGTCGCAATAATACAAGGCACACCAAGTTCGCGCGAAACTACCGCCGCGTGACAAGCCAGTCCACCTTCGTCCGTAACAATGGCTTTAGCTTGGTGCATGAGTGGCACAAATTCCACCCGGGTCATGGTGGTTACTAAAATTGAACCCGGAGTAAAGGTTTCTTTATCTGGATCAAGAATCACTTCGACACGGCCAGTTACAGTCGGGGTCTTGCCTTTGCTGGCCACCATTCCTTTTAAATCCTGACTCATTTTTAGTTTATTAATAATTTCATTCCAGATTTCATTGGCCTCAGTGTCTTGAAATTCAACCCGATCAGTATCTTTAAAAATAATTAAATGACCATTATTTCTGGTTTCAACCGCTTTAATTTTTTCTTCAGTCAAAGTTTCGGCTGATAGTTCTAGCATTTCCTGCAAAGTAAATAAAGCCATTAGGTCATAAGTCACATTAAACTTCGCGGCCAAAACTTCCATGAGTAACCCAAAGTAAAAAAAGTGGCGCATCATCCCCTCTTTGCGCACATCAAGCCATTCAATTACGCGCTTGGCAAAATACAATTCGGCGCGATCATCGTCAGACAAAGAAATTTTCTGTTCCCACGCTTCTTTGGCAGTCGCAGCATCAGCTAAAATTGTGGCAATCTTTTGTTGTTCCAGTGCAACTTCAGCCGGAGTAGTTTTACTAGCCGCCTCAATCAATTCTTCAGGAGTAATTTTGACTGGACGATAAAAATTAGATTTAAACCAAAAGAATTTTTCTAAATATTCAGAAATTTTAGCGCGCAGTTCAGCGCTAGCTAAATCTGGATTGTCATGATAAATACCCGCAATTTGATAAAACAAATCACGTTCAGCCATGAAGATTGAGAGCTCATCTGATTGGGCTAAAGTGCGCACCAAATCATGGGCCTCAGTCGTACTAAGATTAAATTTATTAGCAAACTTTGGAATGATTACTTGTTCAATAATGCCGCCCTTTTCTTCTTCAACTAAACTAATTTTCCACCACTCGTGGGCCGCTGTGTTTAGCTCAGTGAGAGTCGTGTGGATATCAGCCTCGCCTGCCTCGTATTTATTCCAGGCTGTGGTCATGTCATTTTCATACTTGCGGTGTAAATCAATGTAATGATCAAGCACAGTCCGGTCAGTTTGATAGGTGTGATAAATACCTTTAATCAAATCACAGATCCGGTTTAGATCAGTCATTTGTGAAAAAAATTGACCGCGAAAATGAACAAAAAGTGGGTTTAAATTTTGCCCAAAAATAGTGTGCGCTTCAGAATATGCATTATAGGCAAATTCTACAAACGTAAAGGCACCAGGCGCACCCTGCACATCTGGCACAGTATACTTAATATATTCACGGGCCTCTTCATTGGTCATATACCGGCATCTTAACAAAAAACCTTAATTTGTAAAGGCTGGTTCTTCAAACTTAAACCGCACATTATCTGGAAGTTTGTAGATTCGAAACGCCTCCAGACCATCATCGCGGTAAATAATTTTAATTGGCTCGATCCCCGCCCCGGTGATATTGTCTTCAAATTGTTTAGCTATTTGTGCTTCAACCGGATCAGATTCAAGTAAGGTATTTTTTGCTTTAATAAAATAACTTACTTGCGGGGCATAACCTAAGGTTTCAGTGATTGGGCCAAGTGTTTTGGTAGATAAATACATTTCATTATTATAAAATAAGCGTCTGGCAAATATCCAAAAACGTGGGAACCAATTAATACTGTTATCATATAAAATAACTGTTTGTAATTTTCCTTCACCACCGACCAAAGTTTTTCCCGGAAGCAAGTACTTATGCAGATGTTTTTCTTTGGCCTTAATTTCCGGATACACGTCTAACACATCAAGTTTTTTCTCTAATTTGGCGCGGGCACTGAGCTCACCTAGATATTCGTCAAGCTGAGACAGACCATAATTTTGCGGTTGATCACTGGACCGCAACCAACCAACTGGACCAAAATTTTTCGCAAAAATATTACTGTTAATTGTGTAAAATAATAAAAAATAAAACATGGTCCAAGCTGCGTAACGAATTATGGCTGGTTTTTTAACGCGTGTGTAGAACTCATAAATGGCCACGCCAATCACTGGCGCAACGGTAATTGGATACAGGTCATGGGCACCGATAATCGCGTCTTCAAGAAAAAATAAAATTGGTAATAGTAGTAGGAGCGAATATTTTTTACCCTGTTTAATAAAGAGTAAATACGCAAAAGACAGAACAAATAAAATTACGGCTGGCCAGGAAATCCAGTGGGCCAGGTGCTCGAGGCTCGCCCAAAAATTACTGCCATTATTAGTGACGGTAAAACTACCAGCCGTCCACGGTGAATTAGTTTTTAAAATCCGCGCAAACTGGTAGGATGGGTGGCCCCGATCAATGAACATGGCTACATTGTAAATGACAACAGGTAGAGCCAAAAGTACACTTACTCCAATCGCACTGGCAAATTTTTTGCTAAAATCTTTTTCGCGCCAGAGTTTGTGAATTAGTAGGTGCCCAATTATCGCCACAAAAACAAAGACCGTTGTAAATTTAACTTCCACTAATAGACCCAGACAAATCCCAAAATTTAACCATTGATTTTTATTTTTTTGGAAAATAGAAAAATAATACAGGGCCAAAACAATAAAAAACATCACCCCAATTTCCATGAGCGGGCGGCGCGATAAAGTAATAAAATCGGCCATGACCGTGAGTGCAAGCGTAGAAATTAAAGCCGGGGTTTCACCAAATTGTTCTTTGATCCAAACGTACATGAGCCAAATCGTACCCAGGCCAAATAAAGCAAACGGCAAGTGTAACCAAAAACCATTTGATGAAATACTGAGGAAGACGTGTTGAATAATAAAAAGCAGTAGCGGGTGGTCATGAAATGACAAAAAACTCCAGACTGGTAGCTGATCATACCAGTCAACTGGTGTTGACTGAGCCTCAGAGAGT
>CAZFKS010000001.1:0-48170 GCA_964519725.1 uncultured Gammaproteobacteria bacterium | reverse complement strand
GATGGACCTCGCCAACCAGGCCGAGCGCACGAAAACTATAGTGACCATCATCGCCAACCAGGTCAACGTGCGAAAAGCGCCAGAAAATTAAAACAAAAGCTAATCCTAAGATTAACAGGATTTTTTTGTGTGCTCGCCAAAATTTCATACTAGAATTCAATCACTTGATTAGGGGCAATGGATTTTGGCGGAGCTGGCGGTTGCGGCGGCTGTGGTTTATCAGCGGATAATTCTGGACGTGGTTCGCTTGGTTTTTCAGTTCGCTCTGACTTTGGTTCAGTTCGTGGTTCAGATTTTACTTCTGATTTATTTTCTTGAGAACGCGAGGTATTATTTCCACCATTTCCACCTCCATTACCATTACTGTTCCCACTCCCTCCGCCTTCGCCAGGCTTATTCTTTTTTCCACCGCGTTTGCGGCGGCGCTTTTTCTTGCCTGATGCATCACCACCTTGATTGCCACTATTTTTTGGCATTAAATCTTTCAGTGACACTGAATTACTCGGAATTGGATTAGAAATAATTGGCGCATCATTTGGCCGTGGTTGATTTTTTACCATTCCCCCACCACGCTCTGGTTTATTTTCAATCGTGGTGTCAACATCCACTGAAGCCTCTTGCAAAGGTTCCATACCACTCCAGCGAATAATTTTATCTTCAATCACTTCACGACGCTGCGAATACCGTTCGCGTGATACGCGAATTACTTTTTCCCGTGAACCAGTTGGTGAACCAATTGGCGGCATGGTCATGGCACTGAATGGTTGTGATGCCACACCATCAATCATGAGCTTTAAAATAATGTGATATTTGGCCAAGTTAACAATATCTTCTTCCATGAAAACCGGGGCAAATTCTTTGGCAAGAGCTTCAGCATCACCGCCACCAACCCGGAAAGCCATGATCGTCCCCACGTTCCCAAACACGGCGGCTGATACTACTTCATCCAGCTGCAAAACATACTGGTGGGCCATGATCAAACTCAAGCGGTACTTACGGGCCTCAGACAAAATATTTGCAAAACTTGGTGTGGCAAAGTTTTGAAACTCATCAACGTATAAAAAGAAATCTTTGCGATCAGCTTCGGGGGTATCAACGCGTTCCATGGCGGCCAGCTGAATCTTGGTAATTAACATACCACCAAGTAAGCGACTATTATCTTCGCCAATCCGCCCCTTGGACAAGTTCATGATCAAAATTTTCCGCGAGTCCATGATCTCACGAATATTAATGGTGGAAGTCACTTGCGCCACCATGTTCCGAATCACTGATGCCGATAAAAATTGACCAATCTTGTTTTGGATCGGCGCCACGGCTTCTTGCGCATAGCGGTCATTATATGACGCAAACTCATTTTGCCAGAAAGATTTAATCACCGGGTCTTTTAGTTGATTGACCACTTTTTTGCGAAAATCTTTGTCAGACAATAAGCGATTAATCCCCAGTAGAGTTGAGCCTGGATAATCTAACAGCGCCAAAACCGTGTTATTCAAAATGTACTCCATCCGAGAACTCCACACATCAGGCCAAATCTTTTTGAAAATTCCCATGAGCCCGGCCGCAATCAAGTGTTTTTGTTCTTCAGTAGTGACTTCTAAAACATTAAAACCAATCGGGTTATCAACATCACCTGGATTAAAATAAACTACGTCATTAATGCGGTGTGGAGGAATAAAATCAATGATTTTTTCCGCAAAATCTCCGTGCGGATCAACAATGCCCACCCCATGGCCTTTGTAAATATCATTCAACACCATGTTTTCCATGACCGTAGTTTTGCCCATCCCAGTTTTTCCAATCACGTACATGTGCCGACGGCGGTCATCGGTTTTAATCCCAAATCGCCGCATTTGGTTGCGATAAAAAGTTTGACCAAACAAACAAATGTCATTGGTTGGTTCTGGCACGCTTCCGGCTTTGGTTAAGTGAAAAGTTGGCATAATACAGCGAGTATAGCAAATGACTCAGGGTTTGGCGATTATTTTAAAAGCTCCTTAACAATCCCCACAATTTGCTCGGTTTTAGCTGGTGGTAATAAACTGTGTAATTTGTTGGCCCGTTCAGTCAGAGTTCTTGGCTCACTAAGGAGTCGTTTAATCATTTGCCCTAAATAATTGGCATCAATTTCACGTTCATCTAGTGAGTAGAGGCCGCCCAGTTTTTCAAAATACTGGACATTTTCTAATTGGTGACCAGGCTTAGGAATCACAATTACTGGTTTTTTAATGGCCGCAATTTCGGTAATGGTGCCAAAACCACCCCGCGAAATAATCAGGTCAGCGGCCGCGTACACATCTTTCATTTCTGTAGTTAAAAATTGCGTGGTGTGGTAATAATCTTTAAAAATTTCTGCTGCGCGGATCACTAATTCTTGCGGCCGATCACGCCCCGTTAAATGGATTACTTCACATACCCCGCGCAAATGCGGCAGAGACTCGACTAGTAACTGGTTAATTTTTTGTGACCCAGTGCCACCACCAGTAACTAGTAAAATTGGTAAATTCTTAGTAATAGAAAATAATTTAGTGGCGACTTTTTTAGAGCCTGTAAAAATTTCAGTGCGAATTGGATTTCCCAGCCAACTGGTTTTCTTGGGGGAAAATAATTTAGTTTGGACTTCTAAAACAGTTGTGATTTTGCGCGCAAATGGTTTCATGAGCCGATTGGCCAAGCTTACCTGCACATCTTGCTGGTGAATCCAGGTTGGAATACCTAATAGCCAAGCGGCAAAGTGCACTGGTACTGACACAAAACCACCAGCTGAAATACACAGAGTTGGATTTTTGGTGCTAAGAAACCAAATGGCTTGAAACACACCAATAAAAATTTTAATCAGATCAGTAATGTTCCAAAACGAAATATAGCGGCGGAGTTTACCAGCCATCATGGCGTGATACGGAATGCCATAACTTTTTACCAGATCTTGTTCAATACCGTTTCGAGTGCCAAGCCAAATTGGTTCGTAGATCTCGCCAAATTCAGTGGCCAGAGCTTCATGAATGGCCAGGAGTGGTGTGACTGGGCCAAGCGTTCCACCACCTGAATACATGATTTTAATTTTTTTCATACGATTTGGCTTTAGGATTCTGACTAATTTGCAAAACTAAACCAAGGGCCGCAAGTAGTGCTAGGAGCGAACTGCCACCGTGACTAACAAACGGTAATGGCACGCCAGTCAGCGGCAGAAGACCAATAATGGCACCAATATTTAAAAAACTTTGAATCGTAATCCAACTACCAATTCCAAGTAACACTAGCCGATCATATTCATTGCTGGTGTGTTTGGCCAAAGTAAAAATTTTTCTAACCAAAATATATAAGCCAAGTAAAAATAACACGGTGATTATAAAACCAGTTTCTTCAGCTATGACCGCAAAAATACTGTCCGCGTGCACTTCTGGTAAGTAGTGAAATTTTTGACGTGAATGACCAAGCCCAAGTCCCAGCACCCCACCCGAACCAATCGCTAAATACGCTTGGTTAATCTGGTAACCAACTCCTTGCGGATCAAGTTCAGGGTGTAAAAAAGTGGTTACACGCTGCAAACGGTATGGCGCTAGGCCAATCATAATCCCAAACCCAACCAAACCAACTAATAACAACGTGCCAAGGTGTTTTAGCTCTGCGCCAGCAAAAAATAATAGGGCCAGGACGAGGGCAAACACAATTGATCCAGTTCCAACATCTGGCTGTGCAATTAACAGGGCGACCGGAATTAAACCCGCCGTGAGTGAGGGCACAAACCCATTATTCCAGTCTTTTAAGCGGTCACGACGATTGAGTAAGTAGCCAGAGAAAAATAAAATTAACCCAAATTTAATAAATTCGGCTGGCTGAAAGGAAAAACCAAATAAATTAATCCAGGAGCGCGCATTTTTATCATAGGTTTCACCTAGACCAGGTATCAAGACTGCAACTAACAAAGCCAAAGATGCACCCATGACCAGACCAGCATTTTTTTGCCACCAAGCCGTTGGGACATGGTAAAAAATATAGGCTGCCATCAAGCCAGGTAAAAGCCCAAATAAAACTTGGCGTTTAATAAAAAAATATGAGTCACCAAATAATGATAGACCTACGACTGAGCTGGCTGAGGTTAACATTAACAAGCCAAAAATTAAGAGGCCAGTACACAGTGCTAGTAAACCTAGATCAGGCACTCCCCGTTTCATATTAGCCATTCAAAAAAACTAGCACACTGGCCGCTGCCAGCACACCCAGTTCTAAAATTGTCGTGACGACCACAATTAATTCAGCTAAAAAAGAATCTTCATTGTAAATTAACCAGGCAATGATAGTATTAAGGAGCAAAAAGCCAAGACCAATGGCTGGGACATGGTACAAGTTGCCAAATGCCCCCAGACGGTCAACTTGGAACAAAATTGAATAATGGAGCACTGCGTCTTCACCGCGTGGGACTGCTCCAAAGTAGAGCCAAAACCAGGCGCCCAAATTAATGGCCAGGGATAATAAAAACCCAATGAAAATGGGTTTACTGGTGACAAAGAGTTTAAAGGGATAGAGGGTTTTTACCATACTGCCCCAGTATACAGTATTTTGGCTTGACAAAGCAATTATCTCATGGTAGACTGGCCTCATCGTACTCTCCATGGTAGTGGAGGGGAAGCTTCAAACATAATCCTCCTTTTATGTCACATAAAAAGGCGGGTGGTTCCACTAGACTGGGCCGCGATTCGCAACCAAAATACCTTGGCGTCAAGGTTGGTGATGGCGAAACCGTGACCCCAGGTACTGTGCTTGTTCGTCAACGCGGTACTAGTATCCACCCTGGTCTAAACGTTGGTCATGGTTCAGATGATACTTTGTTTGCTCTTGCGTCAGGTGTAGTAAAATTCACTCAGCGCAAACGCCGTCGCTTTGATGGCAGTCTCAAGCTTACCAAGTTCGTGAACATTACCGTCGCAGCATAATTAAAATCCCCTTGCCTTATGGCTGGGGGATTTTTTTGTTATACTGCTCAATATGGAAAATTTTTTTCTCGCGGTTTTAAAAATAACTGGATTGCAGCTGGTCGCTGTGTTTGGGTTTTTCTTGGTGACGGGGTTTGTGCTGTCAGTGCTCCAAACTTTTACTCAAAAACAATATTATCAAAGCATTGGTTGGCTGGGAATTTTGTGGACTGCCTGGATTGGCACACCTATACATGAACTAAGTCATTATTTAGTGGCCAAATTATTTTTTCACCGGATCGATTCTGTATCGCTGTTTAAACCAAATCATCAGAGTGGAAAATTAGGTGAAGTTTTACACAGTTATAATCCGCGCAACTGGTTTCAGCAAATTGGGAATTTTTTTATTGGGGCCGCTCCACTCCTGGGTGGGGTTTTGGTTTTATGGCTCTTATTTATTTGGCTATTACCAAATTCAGCCGAAGTCAGGCAAGCAATTTCCCAATTGCAGCTAAATGTTGCCAGTTTGACTTCTATTTTCAAAACTTTATTTTCTAGTACTAATCTTCACAATCCCCGCTTTTGGTTATTTATTTACTTGTCATTTGCCGTGGCAAGTCACTTGGCCCCAAGTCCAGTTGATCAAAAAAGTATGTGGCGTGGCTTGGTTTGGCTAATTGCCCTACTTTTAATTATCAATAGTATGGCTGAACTTTTGCACCGCCCGCTGGTGATTTCTGTTTCGCCCGGATTTTTAACCTGGTTATTTTGGTACGCACTGGTGGTTTCGGCTGTTCATGCCTTAATTAGTTTTGTGATTTTTCTTCCGTTCCGGCGGCGCTAACTAATATGCATATAGAAAAGATAAAAAATTTACAAAAATTTCTTGAGAGTGATGGGGCGGATTATCTTTTGCTTACTAGTTTGAGTCATGAAATTAATGACTCAGTTTTAACTTATGTTTTGGGTTATGAGCCTGAGCACGTGGCTCTGCTAATTCCTAAAAGTGGTGAAGCAATCTTATGGTTAACACCATTTGAAGTGCCTGAAGCCACGACCAGGTTTTCCGGGGTTTCAGTAAGGGCACTTGATCAAAATGTAAAAAATTTATTGACTCGAATTATTAAACTAAGTGAAACAGTGTTAATCAGAGAAAATGTTTTTCCGGCTGCTCTGGTTAAAAGTTTGAGTGAGATTTTTACTCTAAAACCAGCCACTGGTCTAGAAAAAGTCGTGGCCATTAAAACTAAAGCTGAAATCATGGCCATGCGCGAAGTAGCTGCAGTGACTGACAAATTATTTACTTCTTTAGTCATTAATTGGCCAAAGTTTAAAACTGAAGCTGACGCAGCCCGACAGGTTTATCAGTTTGCGCTTGAACATAACTGTACGGTTTCATTTCCACCAATTATTGCGAGCGCAGCGAATGCGGCTGAGCCACACCACCAAACCAACGACACTCCCCTGTTACCTGGTTTTTGTGTGCTAGACATTGGACTTAAAATAAACGGCTATTGTTCAGATTTATCGCGCACTATTTTTATTGGTCAACCGAGTGTTGAAGAGCAGAATTTGTACGAGACTGTTAAAAATAGCCAGCAGCAAGCAATTGAAGCGGTTAAGCCCGGTGTTTTAGCTGGTGAGCTGGATAAAATTTGTCGCACAGTTTTAGGTGAAGACTCAGAGTTTTTCATTCATGGTCTTGGTCATGGGGTTGGCACGGCCGTGCACGAGTGGCCAGGAATTTCTAGTCAAAGTCAGGCTGTTTTGGCAGAAAACATGATTGTGACAATTGAACCAGGTGTGTATTATCCTGGTAAATTAGGAATTCGGATTGAAGATGATATTTTGGTCACTAAAAACGGCGCGGAAGTCTTAAATCAAGCGCCAAAAAATTTGATCTGTGTTTAGGTTAAAAATGGTTTGATCACGTGCACAATCCGGGCGCACTCAGCCTCAACAATCGCGCCCTCATACTCACCATTATGCGCAGTTTGGCCAGCATACACTGGCTTTTTTTGATCAAGATGTACATTGACCGTGAATCCAGCCGCAGTTTCCTCCAAGTAAGCATGCCAGCGTGGGTATCCACCCACCCCAAGCACGCGTACATAGCTCAGTTCGCCCTCGCGGTTAGTCATTTCACCATACCCAGCCCGGCGAATTAATTGCCGCGGGAAATAATGGATTGGTTTGGGAAATTGCAGTTTCATATTAACCTAAAAAGTTACGGACGCGTGCGGCTTCTAAAATTATTTCACTCAAGTGTTCGTTTTGTTTTTTATTTTTAAACACTTTGATAATGTGTGCACTGTAATGGATGTGTTCTTTATCTGGCTCAATGACTAGACCTAAATTTTTAACCACTTCTTGAAGGCCTTTACCAACCCGCGTAGTTGGATCCAAATATTTAGCCGCACTACTTATATCACGAAGCCACGACGGATAAATTTCTGTTAGCAAGTCCGCATCTTTTTCAGTGAGGCAAGACAAGCCAAATAATTCTGGGGGTAGGCCAATTGAATACAGAGCGGCCGTAAAACCAATCGCGCGCGGGAGTGGTTTACCAGTGTAACCAGTAAAGCCGCGACCATAATCTTTTTTATTACCAGTCACGGCAAAACGACGGCGGCGCGGTGGCACAAATGGCGCAATCGTCGAAACAAGCGGTAAAACTTTGCGCATTTCGGCTTGGTAGGCATGTTCTAATTTAGTCATTAAAAACAAGACTTTGCGTTCTGGTAAACTTTGCGGCTCAGTTATTTTTTCTTTGCGTAAATTAGCCACAGCCCGAGCCACTACCTTTTCTTCGTAATCAAATTTAAATGACGATTGAGCTGACAAAGTCGCGGCCCCAGCGTATTCATGCCAAATTTCTAGCGCGGTGAGTGGAGTGAAGTGACCACGAAACGGCGCACTACCCACCCCAACAATTGGGTAAATTGGAACACGAATTTTCTTAGATAGATTATGTAAACGAAACAGTGCCACTTTGGTCGCTAAAATAGCGGCTAGCATTCCAGATTGCAAAGCCGGATCAGAACGGGCCAAAAACACCCGCTGATAATCTGGATTTGTACCCTGAATAATTTTTTCAATCATTTGACTGCTGCGCGTAATTTTATCCAGACTCTCAAGGAGTGGAATGCCTTGAATTGGCACTGAACTCATTTTTTGTAAGGCCATAATTTCCTCAGCCGAAGTGGCTTGCGGCAAAATAAATTCAATAATTGGCTGTTTGGCCCGGGCATAATAACGCTTGGCAGTTTCGGTGAGTTCAGGGATTTTTTTTAGCATGTCACTAATCACGTGCGCGCGATTTGGCTCTAAACGCGGATTAGGAAAACGGTAGGTCAGTTTTATTTTTTGCCCCAGCTGGTGCTCGCGGAAAAATTGGTGGTCAGTCGCAAAAATATGATCAAGAATTTCTGGATTAGCTTCTTTACCCTCAGCATCCCACATCTGTTCGTCACAACCTAAATTTTTGTACCCAAAGAGTGCTTCTTTGAGCTCATCTTCAGGTGAAAAAATTTCATTCTCAGCAAAACTTGGAATAGAGACATTATCTGGGTGCTGAGTACTCATGACGCGCGGGACCATATTATTCAGCGTGGAATTGTTCCTGAGTAGTGTGGCGACGGTGATTTTGAAATACCAGCCAACCAATAAAAGTGAAAATTGACGCGGCAATTAATGGTAAGGTGTAGTGAAAACCAGCAATCACGCCGGAAATAATTGGTGGCGCAATCATGGCCAGTGAAATCACTGACTGGTTAATTCCCATTACTTCACCCTGTGCTTCTCTACCAGCTAAATCTGAAATAATACTGGTACTGGTTGGTTGGATATGGCCTTGAAAAATCGCAATGAACGGAATAATGGTGTAAAGCAGCCAACTACTTTTTGGTAATGTTAGAACTAGGAAAACAACGGTCATGCCAAGTACTGCGGCTGATAAAATTGCGTCAGCCTTGAACCGCTTAATACTTGGCCGGGTTAGGACACCTTGAGTAAAGGCCATCCAGAGACCAACGTACGCAAATAAATTTCCCACCTGACCATTACTAAAGTGAAAACGTTCAATTAAAAATACTTGAAAAAACTGAGTGAAAAAAGTAAAGCCAAATGTGAGTAGAAAAATTGTTAGGAAAACCCGGCGCAAACTGGCCAGTTTCCAAGCTTTGGCCACATTTTTAAAACCGGTGAGCGCAGTGATTTTTGTATGAATGGTAGTCTTGAGAGTTTCTTGAAATCTAAATAGTAGTAGTCCAATATTGAAAAGACACAGTAAAGCCGCGGCCCAAAATGGGGTCGCATTATTAAACCACGATAGTACCGTTGGGTCAGACAATTTACCACCCAGGAATGGACCTAAAATAAAACCAAGTCCAAACGCCATGCCCACCATACCAAAATTTTTGGTTTTATCTTTCCCCTCACTTACATCAGAAATAACTGACATGGCGGTGGCAATGTTTCCGCCTGTAAAACCATCTAGTGAGCGCGATACAAATAATAGCCAAAGCTGGTTAGTCATAATTCCAAGCGCAAAAAGCACATACCCAAGCGCTGTTCCTATGAGTGAAATAAGCAAAATTTTCTTGCGGCCATAGCGGTCAGACAAAGTACCCAAGAGTGGGGCGCCAAAAAATTGCAAAATTGGATAACTAGCCAGCAAAAGACCAAGTACGATATTGCGGGTTTCTAAACTAGTCCCCGCCCGAAATAAATCAGGTGAAGTCAACAAATACGGCGTAATCACTGGAATGGCCATGCCAATCCCAATCAGGTCAATAAAAACCGTTAAAAAAATCGAGACCAAAGAATTTTTTTTCATGCTAGAGAATTTCAACTAGCTCTAAATCAAAAATCAAATCTTTGCCCGCCAACCGGTGATTGGCATCAAGCACAATTTCAGTGTCAGTAATTTCCGCCACTACCACTGGAATGCCGCCGCCATTTGGTTGCGGTAAATATAAATCTAAACCAACTTCAAGCGCCATGTCAGGTGGCACGGCGGTCTTTGGCACACGAATAAACATTTCTGGGTTACTTTCGCCGTAGGCTTCAAGAGCTGGAATTTCAATGGTTTTCTTTTCGCCCACTTCCATACCGGTTACTCCCGCATCAAAACCTTTGATCACCATTCCACTGCCAAGTACAAATTCGAGTGGTTCGCGGTTAGTAGAAGTATCAAAAACCGTACCATCATTTAGGCGGCCAGTGTAATGAATTTTAACTTTTTTTCCAGATTCAGCGCCCATATTTAAAGGTTAATTTTTTAAATAAATTTTTCCACCACGGCAACTTAGCCAGGTCTTGTTTTTTACAGTTTGGTGAACAATAGCCACCACCTTTGGCTTCGCAATCTTGGCAGCACAAAATATGGCGGTGACCACGGCAGTGAATATATTTACAATCAATGTAATTTTCCGTTTTGGCTTTACACAAATGACATTCACCCACCACAACGTGACTTGGGTCACTCACATTAAAGCCCATGGTGACGCGCCCATCAAAAACATATAAGAGACCATGGAAATCTTCATTTGGATATTTTTCCATGTAGGTCACAATCCCACCAAATAATTGGTAAACATCTTTGAACCCATTTTTAACCAAGAAACCACTGGCTTTTTCGCAGCGTACACCACCAGTACAAACCGTGAGTACAGTTTTGTCTTTTAAAGATTCTAAAACTGGTAAATTTTTTGGCAGGTCTCGGAAATTAGTTAAATTTGGCAAAATAGAATTTTTAAAACGACCCACAGCAAACTCATAATCATTGCGCATGTCCACAATGTAAAACTCTTTACCACTCTTGAACCAATCATGCAATTCTTCGGCTTGCAAATATTTACCAGTAATTTCAGTGGGACTGAAATCATCATCACCAAGTCCAAGGGTGACAATTTCCTTACGAACTTTAATAGAAATTTTTGGAAAAGCGTTACCAGTGCCTTCACTCCGTTTAAAGTGAATATCCTTGAACCGGGCATCAGCCTGCATGATGCGGATGTATTCCTCAGTGTCTTCTTTTTTTCCTTCCAGGGTCACATTCACACCTTCGTTCGCAATAATACTGCGACACTTCAAATGTAAGCGTTCACAAAGAGTGCGTTGCTCCGCGGCCACGGCTTCGGGGTTGTCTAATTTGATGTACTTGTAAAACAGTAAAATTTGATACATAGACTTCACTAAATATGGCCAAATTATGCCAATTTTAGGCAATTTTGTCAACCTGAGGACGAACTTGACGATAGGTCAAAGCAATAATGATCAGACTGCAGATTAAAAGCCAAATAATAAAGCCAGAGTGCACAAAACTCCAACTCGAAAGAATAGCGAGCCCAAGGCCTTTGTCGATTGTACTAGCCACATAAATAGCCCGGGACTCTGACCTTGGTTCGAGCCAAGTTTTGTGTAAAGTTGGCAGCGAGGCCGCTGCATCAGCTAAAATCACAAAGACTGTGGCTATCACCGGACTATCAGCCAGGAGCCAGATAATCATGGCAATCACTGATAAAACCCCGCAAACAAAGTCAAAGGTTGTTAATTTCCAATAAGCCTGTTTATTTAAAAGACTAGCTGCAAAAATTAAAACTGGTCCAGCTCCGGCAGCAATGATTGGCAAGATTTCCCAAATTGTGGCCCCTGCTTGGTACGAAATTCCTAGGCTAATAACTGGTATTACTGCCCAGAGTAGCCAAGTGATCCGATTTGGCTTAGTGTGACCAAAAAGAGTATCTCTAATGTACGAAAATGAGGTAAGTAGAATTAAAGTTGTGCCAATCAGGACAATTTGTGGAGGCATATCAGTATGCAATCTAATTTTAACTCGCCCGCTTTCCGTGCATGAGCATTTCTACGGCGTGATCGAGCGAACCAGCTGGCGTAACCTGACCAGAATTTACAAAGAAGATTTCATCAGCATTTTCAATGGTATTTAAGCGGTGCGCAATAATGACGAGCGTAGTGTGACTTGGTAATTTTTTTAGAATATTTTCTAGCAGGGCCTCGGTCACAGTATCAATATTAGCCGTAGCCTCATCAAGAATCAACAAATCTGGCTCGCGGAGTACAGCGCGAATAAACGCAATTAATTGTTTTTGGCCAAGGCTCACCACTTCCCCACTGCCACCAACTTTGGTATCAAGTCCTGACCCAAATTTATTAACAAGTTCCTTGAGATTTTTTTGCTCTAACAATTTAGTTAATTCTTCAGCTGATAAATGTTGCAATTTCTCATTACCATACAAAATATTATCCCGTACCGTGCCGGTAAATAAAAATGGTTCTTGCAAAATAAACCCGATTTTATTGGTTTTTTCAGTCGGAGTATAAGAACGGATATCGCGACCATGTAAATAGACTGTCCCAGCCGTTGGGTCATAGAGGCGCGCCATAAGTGAAGCGGTTGTGGTCTTTCCACCGCCAGTTGGCCCAACTAAAGCATAGGTTTTGCCTGGTTCAAGGGTAAAATTAATCCCAGATAAAATCTTTTTATCTTCAGTATAACCAAAGTCAACCTTACTAAATTCAAGGAGCACATGACCCTTATTTTCTGTAGTTGTAACCACTTCAAGATTATTCTTCAGTGACAAAATATCAGTAATCCGATCCCAGCCAGCCAGGGCCACTTGAAATTGCGCCCAGAGTGCAGCAATGTGCCGGAGTGGATCATACACCCGGGTAACATAGGTCAAATAACTAATCAGTAAACCCAAAGTAAAATCTCCGTGTGCAATTAAGTAAATACCATAGGCCAGCACAATTAATTGGGCGGTGTTGGCAATAAAAGTGTAAACTGGGAGCAAAAACACAGTGTTTACAATCCCCGCCCCAACTGAGGCACGATAATTTTTGTCATTAGCTTCTGCAAATTTATTTTTAAAATAATCGCGGCGATTAAAGGCCACAATTACTTTAAAATTATTTAAACTTTCCTGAATCTCAGCACTTAGGTCACCGGTACTATCAAGACTAAGAGCATTTTTATGTTTAACGTATGAAGACAATGAGCTGGTAAAAATCAGTAAAAATAGAGCTGGCGCCAGTGAGGCAAACCCTAGTTTTGCATTTAAATAAATAATAAAACCCGAAGCTCCCACAATCATGAAAATATTGGCAATAAATTGTACGAGTGATTGTGAGAAAAATTGATTAAGTTTATCCGTGTCATTGTTGATCCGAGAAATCAGGTCACCAGCTTTGTTTTGGTTGAAAAAAGCCACTGGCAATTCTTGTAGCTTATTGAAAACTGAACCGCGCAGGTTAAAGAGAAGCCGCTGCCCAACCCCGCCCATAAGCGTGGTTTGCCAATAACTAAATAAGGTGGAGCCCAAAAACATGGCTAGTAAAATCCCAGAAAAAATCAAAACACCGTGGTAATCTTTGGTTAAAATATACTTATCAACCGTGTGACCAATAAGGACTGGAGTGAGCAGGTTTAAGGCAGAGTTTACAATAATTGCCAGGAGCGCCAAAATTAAAATTCGTTTTTCACTGGCGAGAAGTGGTAACAGTTTTTTTACAGCGGCCAAAGTGCCCCCTTTTGCACTACCACGACCAGCCGCTGTGTTTAAGGTGTAGTTCATAATTGGTTGGTACTTTGCTGTGAATTAAAGATTTGCACATACTCTGGACTACTTTCTAAAAGTTCAGTGTGCATTCCTGTCGCTAAAACTTCACCTTCCATTAAGAGTATAATTTGATCATAATCAGTAATTGGAGAAATTTTTTGAGTGACTGAAATTAAAGTCAGATCCGGATAGTTTTTGCGGATATTACTGAGGATTTTTTGCTCGGTATTTTGGTCAACCCGCGCCGTAAAATCATCCAGTAATAAAATCTTTGGGTTAGCTGCCAAAGCGCGCGCTAGCATGAGACGCTGCTTTTGCCCACCAGACAAACTTGTGCCACGTTCAGAAACCACAGTATTTAGACCCTCTGGCAAATTTTTCACAAAGTCAGTTAATTCAGCGGTTTCGAGGGCTTTAGCTAAATCCGCATCAGTGGCGCCTGGGCTAAAGGCAATATTTTCGCGTAAGCTCAAATTAAAAACTGAACTATCTTGAAACACAAATCCAATTTGGCTATAGAGTTTGGTCTGGTCAAAATCGCTGAGCGCATGCCCATCAAAAGTGACCGCACCCGAAGTAGGTTTTAATAGGCCAACTAACGTATACAAGAGCTGACTTTTTCCAGCGGCAGTTGGACCAATAATCGCTGTCCTACTTTTAGGCTGAATTAAGAAACTGGCATCATTTAGAACAGTTTTTTCACCATAAATTTTGGTAACATTTTTTACCTCTATCTTGCCACTCAGTGGATCAGTTACTGTTCCATTTAATTCCTCTTCTTTGGCTGCCAACACTTGACCAACACGCGCGTATGAGGCGCCAGCCTGGGCAATAATATTACTCATAAACCCAATGATTAGAATTGGGAAAATGAGAATTAAAATATAACTATTAAACGCGGCAAAATCACCCAGAGTCATGTCCCCATTAATTACAAACTTACCACCAAAAACCAGAATGGCGAGAGTGGCAAAATTAGCAAAAAAAGTAATTACTGGAATTAAAATAGAAAACAGACGTAGGATTTTTAGTCCAGTGTTTCTGGCCTCAGTATTGGCTGCGGTAAACTTGGTATGTTCTGGTGCTTGTGAATTTAAGACCCGAATTAAAGCTGCACCCAAAATACTTTCATTAATTACTTTATTTAACCAGTCAATAATTTCTCGGCCTTTTTTGAACAGTTCGCGCACTTGTTTGAGCACTAAGAAATAGGTAACCGCAATCATTGGAATAATGGTCAAAACAATCAGTGCTAATTTCCAATCCGAAATTAAGAGAAGGGTGCTAGCCCCAATAATTAACACCAGTGATGAAATAATTGACGGGATGGCCTGTGAAACAAAGGTTTTAATGGAGTCAATGTCTGATGTTAAATTGGTCAAAAGCTTGGCTGACGACATTTCTTCCACATAAGAAAAACTTTGACCAGCAATTTTATTGGCCACAGATTTACGAAGGTCGCGTGCCACTCGTTCAGATGCAACAGTCTGGGCCAGGGTCTGCAAAATCATTAAAATTAAAATCAGAACTGCTAAAGTTCCAAATTCCCACAGAGTGGTATTGAGCTGAAACGCTCCAAGTGCATAAGCATCAATCCCCCGGGCAATAATTTTTGGGAGCAGCAAATTGAGCAAATTTGCCCCAATTGCTAGTGAAATAAGCCCGATTACGAGGCCCTGATATGGCTTAAGTAAGCCAAATAAACTAGGTTGTTTGTCCATATTCAAAAGTTAATTCCTGAATATGGAAGTGTACTCCTATTTCAGGATTTGTTCAACTAGTTCACCGATCCCAATTCTCTTCTTACTGGAAAATGGAATGACTAAGTGGTCACCGACCGTATCTTGAATTGTTTGCAGTTTATCTTCATACTCAGTCGATTTGATTTTGTCGACTTTGTTGGCCAGAACAATGAAATCTTTTCCAGCTTCTTCTAGGGCCATGAGCATTTCCTGGTCAGAATTAGTTACCCCAACTTCTGCATCAATAATCAAAACAATCAATTTTTGCTCATATTCAGAGCGGAATAAGTACCAATCAATTACTTTTTGAAAGCGTTCCCGACCTTGTTTGGCAGTTTTAGCAAAACCATAGCCTGGCAAATCAAGCAAAAAATATTTGTTATTTAGGACGTACAAATTAATTTCTTGAGTTTTACCAGGGACTTTGCTGACTTTGGCCAGTGAGTTTTGGTTTACAATGGTATTAATCGTGCTGGATTTACCAACGTTTGACCGGCCCACGAGCGCAATTTGCGGATTGTCGCGCTCCAAAATATCGTCTGTTCCAACAATTCCTTTAACAAATTTGGCAGAAGTTATATTCATATGAGACCATTTTAACCATAGACTACCCAAAAGTCAAAAAGCACGTTATAGTACGAAGATATGAAATACTTTTTAACCCTGATTTTAATTGTCCTAGTGTACCTTGGCTACTCATTTATTCATTTCAAATTGGTCCTAAAAAAGGCCACTAATCCGGAAATTATTCAGACTGTCCGCGATCTTGGCACTGGCCCCAAATTAATTTACTTGGCCGCTGGCGACAGCACCGCTCAAGGTACAGGCGCATCAAAAGTTGAAAAAACCTACCCCTACCAACTTGCTGAATATTTAGCTCAAAGCCACTCGGTTCATTACCGAAACATTGGTATTAGCGGCGCTAAATTACAGGATTTGATTGATATTCAATTGCCGCAAATTATTGAGGCCCAGCCAGACATTATTACTATTTCAATTGGGGGCAATGATATTGACCGGTTAGCTACAGAAGAATATGTGATGGGAAAACTTCAAGAAATTTTAACTGAACTAACCACTAAAACACGCGCCACTATTTATCTGGCCAATTTACCAAATTTCAAAGGTGCTAGTTTACTCCCAGCACCATATTTATGGCTAGTTGAACACCGCTCTAAACCAATGAATGAAGCAATCACCAAATTAGAATCTGACCGCGTTAAAATTGCCAATGTCCATGATTTCTTTGGTAATGCCACTAATAAAAAAGCCACTTACTCTAGTGATCAATTTCACCCCAGTGATGCAGGTTATGGCCACTGGGTCGATGCGTTTTTAGTAAAAATGAAGTCAGAGTAAAATTGCGCTCGCAATTAAACCAAAAATAATCACACTCACCGTATCTTGAACCACGGTCGCAATTGGCCCAGCCCACACGGCTGGGTCTTCGTGTTCAAGTTCAAGTAATTCAGTGACACAGAGCGCAATAATTGGGGCTGAACAAACTGCGCCCAAAACTCCGAGCGACACAGCCCAGGCTAAAGCCATGTCTTTGAACCAAATCATAATAATCGCGCCAGTCAGGACACTAAAAAACCCGCCTAGGATTAATCCAAGCGCTGATTCTTTCAGTAAATAGGTGTGAAATTTGGCTTTACCGGTTTTGAGGTCACGCACATAAATAGTTTCGGTTTGGGTGCCAACTGCGTCAGACAAATAGACAATGAATGGAATAAAATACGCAATCGCCACGTTTTGCTCAAGCACGGTTTCAAATCTGGAGGTAACAAATGATAGGAACAGACCCAAAAATAAACCAAATAACAGTGACGGAATGCGCAAAGTAAATAACCGTTTGATCGTGGTACGGTCGTCGTCAATGTATTCAGCTGGCTTCATAAAAATTTAGAAATATATTCTTTAACCGTAAATTTTTTCTCACAACCACTACGGGCCATGTAGCGAATTTGCCCGAAAATTGGGCGCGTAAACCAAGCTCGATCATGAAGCCCACCAATACTCCACGCAATTCCGGTATAACCGTTTGGATCGCGTCCATCCAATTCATACTTGTCATTCAAATAAATTGCAATGTCCATGGCTTCAGCTGGTGATTTGGTCCACTCCATAATTTTCTTGGCCCAGTACATGCGCAAGTACCCAGGCATTTTACCAGTTTTTACTAATTCTTGCTGGGCCGCATTCCACAGGTCGTCGTGGGTGTTAGCCTCTTCAAATTTTTTCTTAGAGTAAAGATATTCCCGCACATCACTAGCGTGGGCGGCTAAACTTTTTTTAGCCCAATCAGGAAAGCCATTCGGGTTATCATAATCATGATTGTAATAACAAAAATTATCCGCTAATTCCCGGCGCACAATTAACTCTTCTAGAAAAGCGGCTGCACTACTTTCCGTTTTTACAATTTTGGTAATGGTTTTTTGCTCGTGTTTTAGGACCTCAAGCGCAATTCTTTGCGCAGAAATAACACCATAGTGCAAATATGGTGATAAATTTGATTGCGCATTGGCCAGTGGGTCATTGCGGCGCTTACCATAATCCCCCAACCTCTCCGAAATAAATTCATGTAGCACTTTTTTGGCCGCATCTGCGCCTGGCTTTACCCAGTCAACCGGTTTGGCGTCCTGATTTATGTCAGAGTGATTGAGTAATTTCTTCCAATCAATGCTTGGTACTTTTCCACCAAATTTTACTGGATGTTTTGGTAGACTAGGAAAATCATCTAAATATTCAGGCAGTAGACGGTGCAATTTTGGTCGTAAAGTATAGGCGCCAAACTCTTGTTTTGGGGACGCTAACCACACTGGTACAATATTATGGGCGTCAATTTCAAAAAAAGCACAATCAACTTTTTTGGCTATATTATTTTTCCATTCACGCTGAATTTTAAGCGGTGAAAAATCAGTAATTACTGCTCCAACTTTATGCTCTGCAAAGAATTCACTCAATAGTTTTACCGAATCCTTACCAGTCTCATCCAGGACTAAGAAAAAAGGAATATTTTTCTCAGCCAATTCCGCGGCTAGTTTTTCCAAAGTTTTAAGTTTAAAATCCCATTGTCTGGCTGAACCCTGCAGAAAATTTACGACCAAATTATATACTACAATTACGGGTACTTTATTTTCCGCAGCTAATTTCTGGGCTGATAATAGCGCCCAATTATCCTGCGCCCGCAAATCTCGGTCTACCCAGTACACAATTGGTCCAGTCCCAACCGTACCCTCATTTAATTTTCTGGCTCGAGTTTTTAGCATATTATTTGAGGGATTTTAAAATTCGACCATCCACATCTGCGTTACCAAAGTGTAGGTTATCAACCTTATCCAAATCAATCCATTCAGGTTTTTGTAAAACACCAATCTCCACAGTGTCAAGGTAATCGAGGGAAATTTCCCCACCAGTAATTTCACAGGTGTAATAGATTAAAATCGACTGGAAAAAATCACCAGAATACGGGTGTTTAAAAAATGAAGATCCACAATAAATTAATTTCTGTGGCTTTACGTCTAATCCTGTCTCTTCTTTTACTTCGCGCACCAGGGCTTGTTCTAAACTTTCACCAAGCTCAATTTTCCCACCTGGATAATCATAACTCTTACTATCTCTTGACAAGAGAACTTTTCCATCTTTTACGATTACGCCGTAAATTGAAGGACGAAAACTTAGCTCTGAAATTTTTGCCTCATAATAGTTTCCGTCTTGATCCCGACACTGTACTGTTGGTTCTGGCATATTAAATAGCTTTTAAAATTTCCTTATTTACCAATGAAATTTCAGCTGGATTTTTGCGATAATCATGTCCAATCCCTTCAACCACAATAAATTCTTTTGGTTCAGGTGTCTGATCAAACAAACTTTTAACATCAGAGGCTAAAGCTATTTTATCTTCACTGCCAGCCACAAAAATTAATTTAGCCTGGCAGTTTTTAAAGGCAGCTAGCAAATCATACTGCAGACGATCGGCCACGTAAGAATAGTCAGTAACAAATTCTTTAGTGCCTAAGCCAGCTGGTAAATCGCGCGTTGACAAGCGCTTACCTGAATTTTTCCACTTTTCAATGACCGCCCCATTTGATTCTTTTACAAACGGAAACGTACTCATGATTGCCAGAACCGTAGTAATTCTCGGGTCAAAACAAGCTTGATATAAGGCTACAAAGCCACCTTTGCTGTGCCCGCCAAGTAGTACTTTGGTAAAATCTGAGTCTTGCAAAATATAATCAAGGACAGCTTTAAGGTCCTGCAAATAATGTGTAGTAGTGTATTCTCCCCCTGAACTTTGCCAAATTCCAGCGGCGTCAAATCGGACCACGGTATATCCAATTTCAGCCAAATCATTTGCCAGGCCCACTAAATGGGCATAATCTTTTGAGTCCAAAAAACCTGGACACAAAATAGCCACTTGGTTGGTTTTTATGTCTGGCTTGGTGATACTGAGGGCGATTTGACCGCTTTCTGTTGTTAGAGAAATTGTTTCAAATTCAAGTTTCATAAATTTTATCTAGTATACGGTTTTACTAATAAAAAACAAGGTGGTAATTCCTTGCTTTTTAATGATTTAAATAAACCCTATTTGGCGTTTGGGTCAGCTTGGTGAATTCCAAAAGTATTGCCTTCTGTGTCTAGGTAATAGCCCTGCCAAGCCATACCTGCAAGCGCGAATTTTGGCATGGCCACTTTGCCGCCAGCCGCTAAAATTTTCTGTTCAGTCTCGTCGTAACTATCAACTTGCATGGTGCAAACAAAAGCATTGGTGCCGCATTGTTCTGGTGGCTGAGCGGCTGGACTTTTGAGAAGTCCGCCGTGGATGCCTGGTTCAGTCGTATCTTTTTCCCCAGTCATTACTACCCAGTAATCCCAGTCTAGGCCTGGCCATTTATCAATTTTCCAACCAAACACCTCAGTGTAAAATTTAATGGCGCGTTCAGGCTCTTGGGCTTGAATTTCAAAGTGTACTGGTCGGTTCATATGTTTTTAGTTAATTGTTGAATGCTTCTTCTAATTTAGCTACATCCAGTTTTTTCATTTCAAGCATGGCTTTCATGGCTTTACTCGCCTTGGCTTTATCTGGGCTGGCCAAAAGCGTGCTCAAAACTTTTGGCACTACTTGCCACGACAAACCATATTTATCTTTTAACCAACCACACTGCGACTCTTCACCACCATCAGCCGTGAGCCTGTTCCAAAAATAATCAACTTCTTCTTGATCCTTACAATCAATCGCAAATGAAATGGCTTCACTAAATTTAAACAGTGGACCACCATTCAGGGCCAGGAATGATTGGCCCATGATTTCAAATTCAACGGTTAAAACCGAGCCATCTGGTTGACCAGAAACTTCCGCGCTTGGTGCATCATAGCGAGAAACATTGGTGATTTTTCCGTCTTTGAAAACTGAAATGTAAAATTCAGCCGCGTCTTTGGCTTCATTATCGAACCATAAATTTGGGGTGATTTTTTGCATATTTATTTACGGGCAAACATTGGACGATATTTATCAAAGTACGCGTAGCCCAGGTAAATGTTCATAACAGTCACAATTACGCCAGCTGGTAAAAATTCTGGGGCCACTGAACTGTTAAAGACAATGATACCAACGCAGAGCGGCGCGAACATAACGGCTGCAAGAGCTGGCAAAAAGCCAGTCACAAACATGAGCCCAGTCACAATTTCCGTAATTTTAATCATGTGGAAAATCCCAGCTTCATAAAAAGCTTTGGTATATGGAACCATTGGCGCAGGTACACCAGTCATATCAGTGCCGGCCATGAGGCCAGAAATACCGCTAAAGATTAAAAAGAGGCCGAGTAATACACGGACAGTGATGACAACTTTTGGGTTGCGATAGTTCATATAAATTAATTATTAAGTTTTACTTGTACAATTTACCATCCACTGCACCCCAAACTTGTCAGTGCAAGAACCAAAATAATCACCCCAGAACATTTCTTGCATGCCCATTTCAATTTTGCCGCCAGCTGACAAAGCGCTAAACAAACGATCAGCTTCGATGCGTGTATCTGGTTCTAAATTAATGTAAATATTATTCCCAAAATTAACTTTAAAACCCATGGATTCTGGTGCATCAGTGCCCATTAATTTAAAGTCGCCAGTAATTGGCAACACCACGTGCATGACTAAATTTTTATCTTCTTCAGCCAAAACTGGCCCGCCGTCTTGTGGCGGTACTTCACCCATGCGGTGAATTGGGCCTTCGAATTCAGTTTGAAAAACTGTTTTGTAAAAATTAAACGCTTCTTCAGTGTTCCGGGCAAAATTAAGATAAATGCTAGTGCGGGCCATAGGATTGACAAAATTAATTGTTTTTAGTATATTCTACTGTCTTATAGACCTCAAGGGCTAAGGGGGCCCTGAGTACAAGCGAGGCAACATGAACCAGCAACGGGTGGCAGCCACCCTCCAGTCGGCAGATATCCTGATGCACCACCGCCATCGCCCCAGCGCCTGGCCCTCGGTCAGGGCCCGAGCCGCGGCTGAGCAGGCGCTGCTGAACGGCAAGTCCATTACCTACCTCATCCCCCAGAAAGGTGGGGAGGCGGCGGTGGAGATTCATGACGATCCCCAGCAGCAGCAAGTGACATTTCGCTACCACGACGGCAGGGAAATCGTCCTCCTCAACGAGTTCCAGGCAGAGGCCATGAGGAACTGGGGGCCGGGAAAGTCCCGCGCCGAAACTCAAGGGAACGAGTACTGACACAGACGAGGGCGTCAGTACCCAACAGCCCGGCACATCAGTGCCGGGCTTCGAATTTTAAGCACCCATTACTAATTACCAAGCTCCAATAATTGCCCCCATAACTAACGAGCTAGTGAGTGACGCGGCCAGTTCAAAGTACCAAAGTTTGGCTGAACGACCCATCCAAATAACTTCGATTGAAGTGGTCGTGAACACAAACCCGAGCCAAACCCAAAATGCGCAGGCCATACCATTTAAGGCACCACTGCCGCCCATGAGTGGTGAGGTGGTGGCAAATAAATAGACCACAGCGAGGACGTAAGCAAATAAAACATTGACCAGATAATTTTTGATCATTTGTGGGATCATGTCTTTGAATTTTTCATTGCCAGTTGGGTGAATGTTAGCCAGGCGCATCCAAAGTTTGCCAAAGAGTGGGCCGTGGAACATAAAACCAACAACAAAGTTGGCGAGGGCAGCAACTAAAATGGCAGCGTAATTGACTGGGAGCATAGGTCTAAATTAAAAATAATAAATTAATGTTTGCAACCTTCAAAACAACATGGTCGCCGCATGCCTGAGCCAAGCTTAGAAAGCCCAACTTCAATCCGCCGCGCCCGCGTCTCTTCTTTTTTAGCAGAAATTATCCAACAAATCCAGTTTTTGCGGGCATTAGGAGTGATATCGTCCCAGGTTGACTGCGCTTTGGCATCAGAAGCCAAGGCTTTTTTAAAGTCAGAGGGCATGCGGTGAACAGCTGAGTCGGATTTTTTAATCATATTATTTCCGCAAAATCTTTTCCATTGTTTTTCCTTTGGCCAGCTCGTCAATTAATTTATCCAAGTAGCGAATTTCACGCATGAGCGGATCTGTTATTTCCTCAATTTGAACACCGCAAATTACGCCTTTAATCAAAGCGCGGGTTGGGTTTAATTTGGGAGCCTCTGCAAAAAATGTTTCAAAATCAATCCCCTTTTTGAGAGCCGCTTCTAACCCCTTGTGGGTGTAGCCAGTGAGCCAGCTAATAATTTCATCAACTTCGGCTTTGGTGCGCCCCTTCTTTTCTGCCTTGGTCACATAAAGTGGGTAGACACTGGCAAAGCTCATGGTGTAGATGCGGTGTTTTTTGTCCATACAGTCGAATAATTTTGAAGGGCCTTGGCAATTTCTTTTTTGTGTTTAATTTGTGGCAACAAAAAATAAACAGAGTGCTTTACCTTGATCACAAAAACATCTTGAGGAAATCGCTCTTTGAATTCAGTCAATTTCGCAGCAATAAATTTATCCCGATTCATTCTGGAGTAATGCTGATAGACTAGCACGCTTTTACCAGCTTCAAAGGCTGTCTTTATATTAGCCCAGGTCACGTACTTATGTCTATTTTTGGGGTTAGTTGATTTAACTTCAATTCCATTATCTGGATCAAAGAAAACCAAATCTGATTTTTGATCGGTTTTTATTTTTTCTAAAAGTTTAGCGTGAACATTTTCGTTTTCAATAAAATCACTCAGGAAAGTAATATTTTTAGCATGTTCACTTTTTTCGTAAAGTGCCAAATCGCGCTTTTCTTGTTTGATGTGACCATCAATAAAAGCAAAGATTTCTGGTTCAAAAGAAGCCCATTCATTGGGGCTCGAAAGATATTTTATTTTTGCACCGTCGTTACTAAAATCGTCTTTGGTTTTCATCCAGTGAACCAAAATGTTCAATTTGGCACTGTCACGCAAATGTTTGAGCAGAGAAAACTTTTGGTAGTCGCCAAAATCACCAAAGTACTGATTTTTCATAACCTAGGCGTTTGCCTTTCTTTTTACCGCGAGTTTAATAATTTTCTCCAGCTCCTTGACATTCACATCCGCCAATTTATTGATGTAAATGCACCCGCCGCCTTCTTTGTATTTTCCTAATTTTAACAAAAAATCATTTTCGCCTTTGCCGGCTTTTATTTTGCCTTCGGCCATGGTGAACACTTTTAAACCATACAGCGCAATGTAGCCTTTTCGCGGCGAAAAACCAATCAACATCCATTCCCCTTCTTTGCCATTGGCGTAACGGTAGGTCAGGCGACCAAAACCAACAATTGCCGTGCCCCACATTTCGGGTTTGGATTTGGTGGCTTTTTCCATCATTTTGGAAACCACCAAACAATCCTCACGCTTTTGCGGGTCAGTAATGGTATCCAAAAATTTGGCAACACTGGCTTTATTTACCTTGGTTTTTAATTCGGGCATATAATATTAACTTACACCTCCACCTATCCGCATAAGTAGACATGCATAGATGAAATCAAACCAGAAAAAACTCAATTTATTGGCAAGCCAAATAAGCGCAAAAAATGGATAGGATAGATAATGTATAAAAGAATCGCCATCTTTAATGTGGTTCTTACTTCTTTCTAGAATATTTTTTGCGTCATGGTCACTTGGAAATGAATGTGCCCCAATCGATAAAGCAAGCCAAAGAAAAAAATAATTTAGAAAACTCTCGGGGATTGTTTGTGAGGACACGGCACTCAATATAATACATCCAATTGAATTTACAATCAGAGGTCCAACCGACACCCAAAAAGTTTGTTTAAATGTTGATGGCACCTCATGTAATACATGTCCTGCGATTTTTTGCCAAAATTTAAAATAAGCAACCTCGTGAACCTTAACACCAAACCAATCACAGAACTTCTTATGAGCCCACTCATGTACAATTACCCCTGGAAAAGTTAAAAGCGATATTAATTGCCCTGGTATAAAAAACATATATTTCAATGGAAAAAGTAGTGGTAGTTGGTGCCATTTACCAACTATTTTCTCTCCCCAAACTCCACAGTCCACTCAATCCCGTACTTGTCTCTAAACATGGCAAAGTAAGTGCCCCAAGGACTTTGGTCGATTGGCATTTCTACTGTTCCGCCCGCCGATAGGCCATTGAAAATTCGCTCAGCTTCTTCTTTGCTATCAACAATCACTGCAATTTTAGATCGATTTTCATTCTCGTTTACTCGCCCCATCATGGTTGGAACATCATTGGCAATCAAAACATTGTTACCAATTGGCAACACAATGCGCATGATTTTATCGGCTTCACTTTCTGGCACTGGAAATTCGGCGCTGGCAATTTCTTTGAACCGAGTGAGTGCAGTAAATTCGCCACCAAAAACAGATTTGTAAAAGGTAAAAGCTTCTTCAGCATTACCATTAAAGTTAATGTAAGGGTTAAGGGTTATCATAATAAAAATTATAGAGTAGGACTAATTTTGGATATAAAGTATATATATTTTTTTGTCACCAATTTTGACACAGTGTTTTGTGTATTTTTCTCTAACATGTTTTTAACTAAAAAATAACCAATGCAGTAACCGGCAGAGCGAGGAATTTTTTTAGTATTTCCACCATGGAACCAATTATCCTGAGAGAATCTAGTTGAGTAAAAACTTTTTCTTGCCATTTCTATAGTTTTTCTTAACACTTTATCACTAAGTCGAACTGCGTAAGCTGGGGGTTCCCCTCCATACACTTCTAACTCAAAATGGATTGCCAAACCTTCTTCAATAAACATTTCCAATAAAGTTTCAGGGTACTTATTTTTCCGAGTTCGGACCGTATGATAAAGCTCGTGGGCAATAACTTTAGGAAGTTCAACATGTAGACGTTTTTTAAAATTCCGATGTCTAACATTCAGCGCAATAGTTGCTTCATGTTTATTGGCACTACTTCCACTAATTATTCCAGTGGCAATATTTTTTGGCAGATGCCCCAGAGTAATATCAACTTCAGCAATTGGAAGATGTTTAGCAACTTCAATAATCGCTTCTGCTGTTTCTTTTTTAATATTCTCAGCAAGCGACTCAGTAATTAATTTATTTTCTAAAATTCGAAATCTTACTTTTTTCATGCTCTCATCCTACCATTTTTTGCAATCCTTTTCTAGTTGTAGGGAGGGGGCGGCGCGCGAACACCGCCCCCTAGTCATCTCGCGCTACTCGCGCGTAGCGGCCAGCTCACTTCTTCTTGCGATCCTGGTTCCGCTTCGAGTTGGTGTTCGGACCCATATCGATCCAGCTCTTCCCCGGCGCCTTGGCCGAGTTCTTCTGGACCTTCTCGTGCTTGTCCCGGCTCTTCTTCGAATTGCCGTTGCTCAGGGTACGATGTGCCACGGAGATCTCCTTAGCCTGAAATCACGCGGAATTGCGTGATTCAGGGTCAGACTAACATGCGGCGCTCACTTTAGTCAAAAAACTTAATAATTATGCGGAGAGGGAGGGATTTGAACCCTCGATACCTTGCGGTATACCGCCTTTCCAAGGCGGCGCACTAGGCCACTATGCGACCTCTCCATGTTGTAACTATTTGTTATGTTTACCTATTTCTCTGACTGTTTCCAGCGGATGACGAACACCGTCAACATAATCTTTTGCCAGGGCTTCAAAAACTAACGGATTAATATAATGAGCTGGATCTAAATTTACCAGTTCTTTTGGGTCTACCCATTTAACAGCCAAAATATTGTCTCCAGCTGCAGGAGTACCACTTACAATTTTTCCCACGAACACAAATCTAATTGAGTGATTATTACCAACAGAATTGTACACCCCAAGCAATGAAGTAATTTCCACATCCAAAAACGTCTCTTCTTTCACTTCTCTTTGTGCACCTTCCCACGCTTTTTCAGTCAGTTCCATGCTGCCACCAGGAATGTTCCATTTCTGAAAATTCCTTTCTTTGGCCTCCTGAACTAACAGAATTTTTCCATCTTGTTCAATCACCGCACTGACATAAACTTTCATTTCCATATTATTTTCGGTGAGCTTTAAATAAGAAAAACAAGCAAAAACCAAGCAGTACCATACTAAAATATTGGGCTGGAGTCAATCCTAAGTATCGGGTGTCAGCTGTGGCAATGTCAGTGGCCCGCCAGAAGTCTAAAACAAGTCGAAGAGCACTGTAATAGCCCAAAATAATCAGTCCTTTCTCCCCTGCTCGGCGCACTTTCTGGCGCCCCACATAGAGCCACACGGCGAGTGGAATTAACCCAATTATTTCTAACAAGGCCATGTCGAGCCGCTGGCCAACCGGAGTCATAATCGCAAGTGGACAATTTGACGCCGCTCCCAAATGATCATGAATCATAAAACAGCCTACACGCCCCACTATCCAGCCCGGCACTGACACATACAAAAAAGTATCAGCTAATTCGCGTAGATTTAATTTGTGCTTTTTGATCAAATAAGAGGCCGCTGCGCCCGCCCCAAAAAAACTCCCAAATGATGACATGCCGCCCTGCCAAATTTTGAAAATATCCAGCGGGTGGCTCAGAAAAAACAATGGTTTGTAAAATAAGACATGACCAAGGCGCGCGCCAATAAAACCCCAGACAATTACCCAGAACGCAATATCAAAAATTTTTTTTTGCTGCGGATTATTTTTTGTTTCTTTTTTGAGAAGCCACAAACTAAGGAGCATTCCAAGGGCCACAAACAGGCCCCAAACTTGAATATTAAGCGGGCCAATTTGAAATGAATGGAAAACAAACCACGGGATCATAATTATTCCTGCGCCCCAGCGCGCACGTTCTTTTTGAGGGTTTGGCCCAGCACTTTCATGGCACTGGCTTCGGAATCAACAATTTGGTAGAGCTCGTCATCCTCGTCCGCAATCGTGTCCACATCATGAAACAAAACTTCTTTAATATAATTGTGCATTGGACCCCAAAAATCATGATCAACCAAAATCACTGGCACTTTGGTCATTTTTTTGGTTTGAATTAACGTCAAAACTTCAAATAATTGGTGCAACGTTCCAAACCCACCTGGATAAAACACAAACCCAGAGGTTGGCGTGGTCAAAATTAATTTGCGCGTAAACGGAAAACTAAATTGAATTGATTTGGTCAAATACGGATTAAGGATTGCTTTGCCGCGGAACTGCATAGCAATGCCCATGCTGGCGCCGCCATGCTCAAACGCCCCTTGGTTGGCCGCTTCGGCCACCCCTTTATTTCCGCCAGTAATAACCGCATAACCAGCTTTGGTCAATTCCCCACCCAAATTCCGGGCTGAGTCATAATAGTGACTAGTTTCTGGAATTGATTTAGTCCCCAAAACCGTAATTGCGTCGGGCATGTCTGACACAAACTCAAAACCTTCAACCAGTTCAGCCATAATTCGGAAAATCCGCCAGTCAATATTTTTTTCATTGTGAAATGACAATGGATCAAGCGGACACAAATTATCTGTTTGCTCAGAAACATTTTCCAAAATTTTCATGGCTTCATCCGCGGTATCCACTACTTGCCAGGTATCAATTGACGGGTGGGTTTCGCCAGTTTTAGCTTCATTATCTTTTAAAAATTTAATCAGTGGATTCCAAAACTTTTTCCCCACCAAAACAATTGGGGTTGGGGAAATAAAACCAAGTTCAATCAGGTCAACCACTTCAAAAAATTCATCCATGGTTCCAAACCCGCCCGGAAAATAAATAAACGCATTGGCTGGCGAGGTGAGCATCACCTTGCGGGTGAAAAAATAAAAAAATGACGTGGATTGTGGTGCGTACGGATTAAGTAATTGTTCAAACGGCAGTTGAATATTGAGGCCAACCGATTTTCCACCCGCTTCATGCGCGCCGCGATTAGCTGCTTCCATAATACCTGGACCACCACCAGTAATCACGGTGTGCCCAGCTTTGGCGAGCTTTGCACCCAGTTCGCGCGCAATGACATAATTATCTGTGCCATCATGAAACCGGGCCGAGCCCATGATCGTAATTTCGTCTTTGAGTTGTGACAAAAATTGATAACCCTCAACAAATTCAGACATGATCCGAAAAATCCGCCACGGCTGGCGATAATCAGGTTTTTTTAACGCATAGCCAAGGTGGTGATTTTTGGGCATATTAGGACAGGGTTTCTAATTGGTGACCAATTCTTAAAACTAAATCATCAGCCAGACTCGGGCCAATAATCTGGAGCCCAACTGGCAAACCAGCCGCAGTTTTACCAGCTGGAATTGAGAGTGCGGGAATGCCAGCCACAGCGGCTGGACTCACAAACACATCAGCTAAATACATGGCCAGCACATCATCAGCTTTTTCACCCACACCAAAGGCTGGAAATGGTGAGGTTGGGGTGACGAGCGCATCAACTTCACGAAAAACATTTTGAAAATCTTGAATAATTAAAGTGCGAACACGCTGCGCTTTGCGGTAATAGGCATCATAATAACCAGCACTGAGCGCGTACGTACCAATCATAATGCGGCGTTTAACTTCGGCTGGCAGACCATGTTCGCGTGAAGCCGCGTACGTTTGGTACAAATTTTCCCCACTCGCACGCACGCCGTAACGAATCCCATCCATGCGCCCCAAATTTGACGAGTCTTCACTTGGCACAATAATGTAATACACTGGAATTGCGTACTTGGTGTAAGGCAATGAAACCGGGACCAAAGTTGCACCGAGTTTTTCTAAATCTTTCATTTTGCGTTCCACCAAAGTTTTGGTTTCTTGGTCCATGCCCTCAAGTTCAAAATATTCTTTTGGCACGCCAATTTTTAAACCAGCAATTGATTTAGTAATTTCTTCAGTATATTTTGGAACTGGCGCTGGAACTGTGGTCGCATCAAGTTCATCTTGCCCAGCCATAATTTCCATGAGCAGCGCAACATCAGCCACAGTTTTAGCCATTGGGCCAACCGTGTCGAGTGATGAGGCCATTGGCATAATTCCACTGCGGGAATTGCGGCCATAGGTTGGACGCAGGCCAACAATGCCACAGAGTGCGGCTGGCTGACGAATTGAACCACCAGTGTCTTCAGCAATCGAAAAAATCGCTTCATGTTCAGCCACGGCCGCGGCTGAACCACCAGAAGATCCGCCCGCAACTTTGGTCGCATCATGCGGATTGCGAACTGGTCCGTACATTGAGTTTTCATTACTCGCCCCATGGCCAAACGTGTCACAATTATTTTTACCGAGCAGTACTGCACCTTGGGCGCGAATTTTTTTAATTACGGTTGCATCAACGGCTGGGACATAATTATCCAAAATTTTGGCGGCCGCAGTGGAACGCATATCAGCGGTACAAATCGCGTCTTTGACCGCAAACGGAATTCCAGTTAAGGGTTCAGCTTTACCAGCCGCAATTAATTCATCAGCTTTTTTTGCCTCAGCCAGTGCTGACGCGCGATCAAAAGAAATAAACGCATTAATTTCTGAATTTCGTTTTTCAATTTGCTGCAAACACGCTTCAGTTAATTCGACTGAAGTAAATTTTTTACTATTGAGACCAGCGCGCGCTTCGGCAATCGTTAGTTCATTCAGATTCATATTATTTTTTCGCTTCTTTAAAAACGGCTTGAACTTTCAACAAATTCGCTTCTTGGGCTGGGAAAGCCGCAATTAATTTTTTACGCACTTCTAAATCGGCTTGTTTGGCCACATCTTGGCGCGCTACGTCTTCTAGACCAGTCACCTGACAGGTTTCTGGCACACCCTCAGTGTCAACTGAGTTCAGCATGTCCATATACGAAAAAACCGCGCTGAGTTGCTCGGCATACATGGCTTTTTCCGAATCAATAAGTTCTAGACGGGCTAACTCGGCGACCCGCTCAATATCGGAGATAGTTAGTTTCATATTTGACTTTAGTTTAGCCCAAAAACTAGTAGCTGACAAGGCTTGATTTTTGGCTATAGTTAGAGTATACTCGTCTCGGTCAGGCTGAGGACGCCATTAAGGCAGAATCCTGACCGAGTCGGAGAGTTCCACTCACTGGCTCTTGCCCAACGGCAGCAGCACTCTATTAACGACAACGATTGTCTTTTCTTCAACAACAGGAGGCTCGTCCAATCGTTGCTGGACTGTAGCTCACTCTGCTTCTAGTCCCGGCGCCCCAACTGGTTAATGGGGTCGCTGCTGCCGTACCCCATCTCACTCAAATTACTGGAATAATTTCATTAAACCCGGCTCATCAAGAATAGCTATTCCTAGCTTTTGCGCTTTCTCGTATTTACTGCCTGGATCTGTTCCAACCACCACAAAGGTGGTTTTTTTACTCACTGATTCAGAAATTGTCGCACCCAGAGCGCGAAGTTTCTCTTTAGCTTCATCACGGCTCATTGCTTCAAGGCCACCGGTTAGCACAAACGATTGGCCGGATAGTGGTCCATTTCCAGATGACTTCGTGACTTTTTCTATTTTTACTCCATGTTCAATTAAATCAGCAATTAATTGCTCATTATCTTTATCCGCAAAATACTCGGCAATCGACTCAGCCACGCGCGGACCGATGTCTGGTACTGTTTGTAAATCTTCCAGTGAGGCACTTTGAATTTTCTTAAGTTCGCCAAAATGTTCAGCCAACCGAATCGCAGTTTCTTCACCAACATGCCGAATTCCCAACGCAAAAATAAAGCGTGGTAACGAAACTTTTTTGGCAGTTTCAATTGAATTAATTAAATTTTCCGCTGATTTTTCGGCAAATCGTTCCAGCGGTTCAATATCACCAAGTGTTAACGTGAAAAAATCCGCTGCGTTTTTAACCAAGCCTTCATTCACTAATTGTTCAACAATTTTTTCCCCAAGCCCATCAATATTAAACGCCTTTTTAGAGACAAAGTGAATGAGTCGCTCCAATTCTTGCGCAAAACATTTAGTGTTCACACAAAACAAAGCCACAGACGCAGTTTGTTTTTTATCAGCGGTACTTTTTCGCGTCACCCCTGAACCACAAATTGGACACTTAGTTGGTTCTTTAACTTTCTTTTCCGTGCCTGTACGCATTTTTTCTAAAACTCGCACCACTTTTGGAATAATATCACCGGCTTTTTCCACTACCACCATGTCCCCTACGCGCACATCTAGGCGTGCAATTTCCTCAAAATTATGTAGGGTCGCGTGCGTCACGGTAGTGCCCGCAAGCTTCACGGGTTCCATCAAAGCCACTGGAGTCAGCGCGCCGGTGCGCCCTACTTGCACATACACTTCTTTAATTTTCGTTGTGCCCTGCTCAGCCGGAAATTTAAACGCAATTGCCCAACGTGGCGCTTTACCCGTAAAACCAAGCGCATTCTGATATTTTTTCTGATTAACTTTAATCACCACCCCATCAATCCAAAAATCTTGGGTGTGTTTTTTATTTTGCCATTCATGCCAAAACTTCAAAATCTCATCAATACTTTTGGCCACCCGCCAATTTTGATCAGTTTTAAAACCTAATTTTTTGAGCGCTAATAATTCTTCTTCTTGGGTGTCTAGTTTTAATTTTCCACTTTGCAAAAGTGAAATATCATAAGCTGTCAGCGCTAATTTTCGCTTGGCGACGATTGAAGAATCTAGCTGACGGATTGTTCCCGCCGCCGCATTGCGCGGATTAGCAAATTCTGGTTCTTCAGTCGCGCGGCGGTCTTTATTAATATTTTCCAGCATTTTGGCCGAGAGCCAGACCTCACCTTCAGCCACGAGTGAAACTGGTTCAGTCAGAGTGAGTGGAATACTATCAATCGCGCGCGCGTTCTGCGTGACATCTTCTCCCACAGCACCATCACCACGCGTAGCTGCGTTTTTGAGTTTTCCATTTTCATAGGTCAAAACTAAATGCAGCCCATCAATTTTGAGTTCGCAAACATAAGAAATATCGGCTGGCCGCTCGCCCTCACTTTTCTCAAGCATTTTCAAAATCCGCTCTTCCCAATCACGCAGGTCCTGTTCGTCAAAAGCATCATTAAATGACCACTGTGGCACCATGTGTTTCACTTTCTCGAATTTATCAAGCGGCTTGCCAGCTACCCGCTGCGTTGGCGAGTCAGGTGTGACCAATTCTGGATGTTCAGCTTCAAGCTTCTTCAGTTCATCCATGAGCCCGTCGTACATCGCGTCGGTCACTTCCGGATCATTAAGAACGTGATAACGATGCCGCAGATCATTAATCTGGGCTCTTAGTCGCTCAATTCGGTCTTGGAGGGCTGGCATAAAACAAGGTAATGCCTAAATTATAGGTGGTTTAGTATTGAAAAACAAGCTAATATATGGTAAAAAAGTTTAGTCACAGTGTATAGAAATTTAGACGGGGCTGAAACTGCTCCAGAAAGGAGGCCGTATGGCTTACCGTCGGCGCCGTCCCGCGCCACCGCAACCAGGCCCGATCGTGACCACGATAATCATCGCGATATTCGTGATCTCAATCATCCGCTTGTTCTTTTGACAAGCGCGGCAGTGTTTCAGCCTCCTGCCGTCTAAGTTTCTAAAAGAAAAAGCCCAGCAAATTGCCGGGCTTTTTTAGTTGAGCTGAGGCGGTAAAAATCACTTAATCTTATTAAACAACCGCTTTGTATTGGCAAAAATAATCTCTTCCATTTCAGCGGCAGGTTTACCGCGCAGTGCAGCAATTTTCATAACATTCTCTTCAGTCATCCACGGCTCACAACGCTCACCCCGATATTTTTGTGGGGCCAAATACGGGGCATCAGTTTCCACCAAAATCCGATCTTCAGGCATTTTTTGAATTACTTCCCACAGAGATTCTTGCTGTGCTGGATTAGTTTTTTTAACTGGAAAAGTTATTACGCCCGTAAAACCTAAGTAAAATCCAAGTTTTAAATATTCCTGCGCATCAGCCCAGTTGCCAGTGTAACAGTGAATTGTACCGCGCCGAGCGGGCAGTTCAATTTCTTTTAAAAGTTTTATCATGTGATCATGAGCGTCACGAACATGAATCACGAGTGGTAAATCATGTTTGATCGCAAACTGCACGTGTTTTTTAAAAACCAATTTTTGTTTTTCTAAAACTTTTTCTACAGAAACATCAGGCGGCAAATGAAATAAATCCAAGCCACATTCCCCGACCCCAATTACTTTTTCGGGTGCTAAATTAAAAACTTCTTCGTAATACGCTTCATCAAAATCCTCTTCGCGTGACAGGAAGTGGCTTTCTTCTTCATCAATGTGAGTGGGAAATAAATGATTTGGGTGAGTGCCAAGACTAGCGTACATGTCATCATTTTCCATGGCGAGCAGAACACCCTTTTTACTAGTGTCTTTTTGGGTTCCCACCAAATTAAAAATAATCCCGCGGGCGCGCGAGCGTTTGATAATTTCCGTGCGGTCAGTGTCCTGACCCTTAAATTGAATGTGGCAGTGGGTATCAATAATCATAGGGCTCAAGTATAACCCTTTCTTTTAGACAGCACAAAATCTTAGTTTGCAGATGCGTTTCGGGGCCTCATTTTTTCAAATTAAATAAACTTGTGGTTTACGTAATCAATCGTTGACTGCAATAATTTTAATGCTTCAGGTAACAGCGGAATAAACACATCTGCTACCGCTCGTAATTTTGGCGCTAGTTCTGACTCAGCGACCATGATCATAAATTTTTCTGAGACTGGAAAGCGCTCAACAAAAAATAAAAATAATCCAAGCGTCATCACCCCTTCCAAAAACCCAAGCGCTGCGCCGAGCACGCGATTGAGTGAACTAATAAACGGTAAATTAGTCAAAAATGATAAAAATTTATCAACAATAAAAAACAAAAAGCCAATTAGTCGACTAACCGCAAATAAAATTAAAACAAACATGATAACACGCGCCGTATTCCCTTGCCAACCAGTGATATGCGTTAGCCATTGCGCGGCCATTTCGTAATACCGACTCGCAACGTACGCACCAGCCAAAGTTCCAAGCAAGGAACCGGCCGTATGTACAAACCCAAACCAAAAACCAAATAACGTAAACCCGCCGATAATAACAGCGAGCGACAGGTCAAACCAGGACATAGATTAAGAAGTTGTGGTCAGCCGAGGAAAAAGTGGCTCACCTTTTTTCAGTATAGCACCTTCTTTTAACACCCCCCACTTGAGGTTGTTGATAGTTGCTGTTTGTGGATCAAGTCCAAGCTGCAATAAAATCTTTTCGGCCGCGCGAGGAATTACTGGGTACAGGGCCAAGGCCAAGTGTGCCAACCCTTCAGTCACTTGGTACAACAGTGGCTGGATATCAATGCCAGCTTTGGCTTTTTCCCAAGGTTTTTCTTGGGAAATCACACCATCAATTCTAGCGACGAGTTCGTTAATATTTTTAATTAAATCATCAAACTTATACTCACCAATTGCGGCTGCATAATTTTGCCAAAATGTTTTTACCTCAAAAATATCATCGGCTTCAGCTGGGCATCTATTATCAGCGTATTTTTCAATCATGGTCAAAACACGTGAGGTTAAATTTCCAATCCCATTGGCCAGGTGCGCAGTGTAATACTCAGTAAATTTTTCCCGAGAATAATCCCCGTCTTCATGGGCCGGCAAAGCGCCAAGCAAATAATACCGCACCGCGTCAGTCCCAAATTCTTGCACCAAATCAATTGGATTAATTACATTGCCGAGTGATTTACTAATTTTTTGACCATTCACTGTAATAAAACCGTGAATAAAAATTTGTTTGGAAGTTGGCAAATCCGCGGCCATGAGCATGGCTTGCCACATTGAAGATTGCTGGCGCAAATTATCTTTGCCTGCCACTTGCACGCCTGGCCAAAAATTTTCATAATCACCTTTTCCTGGCCAACCAAGCGTAGAAATATAGTTAACCAGAGCATCAAACCAGACGTACATCACTTGGTCGTCATCACCAGGCACGGGCACGCCCCACGGCATTTTGGCTTTGAGGCGAGAAATGGAAAAATCTTCCAGCCCGCGCTCAACAAATTTTTTAATTTCTTCCTGACGATTCGCTGGGACCACAAATTCTGGATTACTCGCATACAATTTCAACAGCTTATCTTGGAACGCAGAAAACTTGAAAAAATAATTTTCCTCTTCAATAAATTCAATGTCGAGTTTTGGGTGAATTGGACAGCGACCATCAACTAATTCCGAATCAGTTTTTTCTAATTCACAACCAACACAATATTTTACTTGATATTGTTTTTTGTAAATAAAACCATTCGCATCACACCGGCGCCAAAATTCCTGGGCTGCAGCTTTGTGCTCTGGGTCAGTGGTGCGAATAAAATGGGTGTAGCTTAAATTCAGGGCATCTTTTAGCGCACTAAATCTAGCTGCATATTCATCACAGTACGCTTGTGGATTAATTTCTTGCTCCAGGGCTTTCCGCCAAATTTTCAGGCCATGTTCGTCTGTCCCAGTGTTGAAAATAACCGTATTACCTAACAACCGCTGGTAGCGCGCCAAAACATCAGCCTGAATAATTTCCAGTGCAAAACCAATATGCGGGTCAGCGTTGACATACGGCAGCGTGGTGGTTAGGTAATAGTTAGACATACATTTATTTTTTTCCTCTTACAATTACTACAAACTCGCCTTTTGGCGGGATTTTTTTATTTATAATCTCGCTAATTGTCCCGCGGTAAATACTTTCAAACTGTTTGGTCAGTTCACGGGCAATCATGACCGGCCGATCTGATTCTAACACGCTCCCCAATTCTTGCAAGCATTTTTCAATCCGATGGCTAGACTCGTAAAACACAGTCGTAACTTCTTGTGCGGCCAATTCCCGGAAAAAAGTTTGGCGGCCTTTTTTGTGGGGTGGAAAACCTAAAAATAAAAATTTATCAGTCGGAAACCCAGACACTGATAAGGCACTGATCATAGCTGAGGCGCCAGGCAAAGGTGAAATTACTAACTCTGGATCCTGAGCCGTGAGGTCAGCAATTAATTTATTGCCTGGGTCACTAATTCCAGGTGTGCCAGCGTCACTAACTAGAGCAATATTTTTGTTTTCATTTAGTAATTCACGAATTTCCTGCACCCGGCTAGCCGTACTGTGCTGGTGGTAGCTCATGGTGGTCACTTTTATCTGGTAATGGTGCAAAAGTTTGCTGGTCTGGCGCGTGTCTTCGCACAAAACCATGTCCGCAGTTTTGAGGCAATCTAAAGCTCGGGGCGAAATGTCCCCTAGGTTTCCAATCGGCGTGGCCACGATAAATAATGGCATAATATAAATACTTTAGCTTAAATGAGCCAAAAAAACAAGGCGAGGGGGTCGGTTGGTTTTGTTTTATGGTATACTTAGGCTCTATGAGAAACCTAAAAACCCTATTATTTTTGTTCTCCCTAGGCCTCATTCCAGCCAGTACTTTGGCCGCGGATTTTAACCCGAATAATATTTTAACTGACGCTGAACTGCAAGATTACAACTCGCTGGGTAAAAGCGAAATTCGCGCTTTTTTGGAAAACCGGAACAGTGCCCTGACTGATTTAATTGTGCCTGATTATGAAGGTAAAAATCGCTACGTGAGTGACATTATTTATAAAGCCAGCCAAGAGTATCAAATCAACCCAAAATATCTTTTGGTAAAACTTCAAAAAGAACAAAGTTTAATTACCAGTAAAAACCCAACTGAACGCCAGTTAAATTGGGCCACAGGTTATGGTGCTTGCGATAGTTGCGATACTACTGATCCGCGGCTCACCAAATATATGGGGTTTGGCAAACAAGTTGATGGTGCAGCTGGAATTATGCGCTGGTACTATGACAATGTTTCCACGCAAAATTGGATCAAACGGGCTGGGCAAACCCTGCAAATTGATAACCAAACCGTGGTTCCAGAAAATAATGCGACCGCATTTTTATACACCTATACTCCACACCTTCATGGTAATGCCAATTTTGCCAAACTCTGGAGCGCTTGGTTTGCCTCATCTTATCCTGATGGTACGCTTTTAAAAAATAGCAGCAGTCCACTGATTTACGCGTTAATTAATGGTCAAAAGCGACCCATTAAAAGTTTGTCAGTATTAAATTCACGTTTTAATATTAAATTACTCGTAACCACGAGTGATGCTGAGCTCGATAAATATCCAACTGGTCCAGCCCTGGCGTTCCGCAATTTTTCAATTTTACGAATTGGCGCGCAATATTATTTACTTGATTATGATACGGCTCGCCCATTTGCTGATAGCGACTTGGTTCGAAAACTTGGGTATGATGAAGATGAAATTACTACTGCCCTGCCAATGGATTTAGAAGGTTACACGATTGGCGACCCAATTAATTTAGCCAGTATAAATGTGACTGGCCGACTCGTTAAAGTTGGCTCTTCACTTTATTATTTGAAAGATAATGGCTACTACAGTTTATCAGATCCAGCCATTGCTGAGGCGCGTTTTCCGGGTGTGAAAGCAACTACAATGAAACCAGAAGAATTTGCCACTCTTAATCCGCTGGGCGCACTTCTATTCCCTGACGCGACTTTGGTAGGTTCTAAATTAACCAAAAGCGTGTATGTTATTGAAAAAGGAAAAAAACGTTTAATTCCCACTGAAACAGCCTTTTTGGGACTTGGTTACCAGTGGAAAAACGTGCTGTGGGCTGATGATTTAACCCTCGAGCAACACCCTACTGGTGAGGCCGTAAACTTTGACCCTGGTGACGTAAGTACCAGCACAGTTAAATTAACTGGTTCACTTGAGCTAAGCACAGCTAAAATTACTTTTACTAAAAATTTAAATCCAGGTGCAAATAATAGTGAAGTTTTAGCTTTACAAAATTTACTCTACAGACTGGGCTACTTAACCGATAAACCAAATGGTAATTATGGCCCAGCCACAACAGCCGCAGTCAAAAAATTTCAAACTGCGAATAAATTAAGTGCGGTTGGCTATGTTGGCACTAACACCCGCGCGGCGCTCAACAAAATTGCAAACCAAGCAGCCACCACTCCGGTTTCCGTTGCCCCAAAATATGAGTACATTAATTTAGCGGCCGCCAGTCCCCTAAACTTTAAAGAAGTTGGCCGCATGTACGCTACACCAACCACTAGTGTTAGTTATATTGGCCCAACTTTTACCACAGATTTAGACAGTTATTTAGTCGCGCGCGTAAACGGCAGCAGCAGTGAAATTGTGGCTGGAAAAAATATCGATACACCGCGTCCACTCGCTTCACTCACCAAAGTTTTAACTGGTGCGGTTTTATTTAAAGATAATTTAAATTTAGATTTAGCGACTAGTTATGACAGTGCCAAGCATCGCGCACCGGCTGATGGCAACCCATTTCCAGTTGTTGAAGGTGATGTACTGTATAACAAAGATATTTTAACTGGTTTACTCGCCTCTTCATTCAACCAAGCGGCTATGATGTTGGTGGACGCAGTTGGTTACACGCCCGCTGAATTTGTCAATCAAATGAATACTGAGGTAGCAAATTTAGGCCTGACCCGCACTAAATTTTACGATCCACATGGTTACAATCAAAACAACCAAAGTACAGCCCGTGAATATGAAAAAATATTTTTGAGCGCGGTTCAAAATCCAACCCTCAAACAATATTTGGCAATTCCAAGTTATAGTTATGACGAAATTTCTTCAGTCGACAAACAAATCACTCATAGTGATTACAATAGTAATCGCCTACTTTTAAGTGATTTGCCCTACACTATTGAGGCTACTAAAACCGGTTTTTTGAATGAGTCTGGTTTTAACTTGGCCATGCTTATTCGCCGGCCTAGTGACGGAGCTGAGTTTTTTGTGCTAACCTTAGGTAATCCAGACTATGCCAAAAAATACTCAGAGCCTGATCGCCTCGCCAAGTGGGCGTTAGCTAATTTCTAATATGTCACTTGTTTTTGCCGGAATTACTCCTCACACCCCAGCTTTACTTGGTAATGCACCAGAAAATGCTCGTGTTCGCTTAGGTGAAACCAGGGCCGCACTTGAACGCCTGGAACAGGATTTATACGCGGCCAAACCACAGGTCTTAATTATTATTTCCCCGCACACCGGCCTGTTTGATAATGCTTTTACGGTTAATGCTAACCCAAACTTTTGGCCGCACCTCACGGAATTTGGTGACGTTGAAACTGACCGCAATTGGAAAGGCACGCCTGAATTGGCGGCCAAAATTGCTCACCACAAAAATCACGCGGATTTACCGGTGCGCTTGGTGAGCGAAGAAGGTTTAGATTATGGGGCCAGTATTCCCCTCTTAACTTTGACTGCACATAATCCTGATTTAAAGATTTTGCCCGTTGGTTTTAGTGGGCTGTCACCAGTTGAACACTTAGAGTTTGGCGAATTAATTAAAGAAACTGTTGAAGCCGAAGGTATTCGGGCCGCGATTATTGCCTCAGGTGATTTGTCGCACACACTGTCTGCGCGGGCACCGGGTAAATTTCACCCGCAAGGCAAAGAGTTTGACCGCTTAGTGCGCGATTTACTGGGCTCACGGAACACCGTTGGGCTGGCTAACCTTGACCCGCAGCTCGTAAAAAACGCTGATGAATGTGGGTACCGCTCGATCTTAGTTTTACTAGGCGCACTCAAAGGCATTGATTCCCAGTTTGAAACCCTAGCCTACGAAGCTCCGTTTGGAGTCGGCTACTTGACGGGAATTTTCCACTTTTAATATGGTGGCCGAGATTTTGCCACTGCGCGCTCTGCCACGGGGGTTGGCTTTTTTTAGTTATGCCGTGCCCGCAGAATTGCAACCTAAATTGCAACTTGGGCAGTGTGTCAAAATTCCGTTTCAAAAATCTGAAATTCTTGGCGTGGTTGGAAAAATTTCGCGCACTAATAATACTGCTTTAAAATCAATTACCGAAATTGTTAATCCAGTACCGCTCATTAGTAGTGACTATTTACAATTTTTAGAAGAACTGGCTTTTTTTTACGGAGTGTCACTCGCCACTGTTCTCAAACGGGCCTTACCCCCAATTCAACCTAGTAAAATCAAGGCGGAAATCATTAAGCCCCTTACTAAAAAAAAATCAGTACGCACCACTCCAGATTATGGTTGGTACAAAACTAACGAAGAACACACCGCCGCACTTAGTAAATATACTGGTGAAAAATTATTAATTATTGTCCCAGAAGTAAAAGATTTACTCGTAGTAAAAAATGCTCTGCCCGCTGAACGAAAAAATAAGGCAATTGTACATGGCGAAGCTAATCAAAAAAATGAGCGCGAACTCTGGTTTGCCATTCGTAATGATGAAGTAGAAACCGTGATTGCTACGCGTGGTGCGCTCTGGTGGCCAATTCAGAATTTTGACCGCATTATTATTGACTTTGAGCATGATGAGCAGCACAAGCACGCTGACCAGGCCCCGCGTTTTACGACCAAAGATTTGGCTAAGCTACAGGCTAAACGTTTTGGTTTACAGTACACTGAACTAAGTTATTCACCGAGTGTAAGTAGTTATTTTTTTATTCAGGAGAAACGCTACCAATTAATTACTGAGCCCAGCCAAAATTTTCCGGCTCCAACCATTGTGTACCGCGATGCGGGAAATAATCAACCAGTGTTTACACCAACTTTAAACGCAATTAAATTAGCCTTGGAAAACGGTGATTGTTTATTAATTTATAATCAAACTAAACCGGGAAAATTTGGTTTTTGTCGCGACTGCAGTCGCACGGTTGAAGCGCCATTACCAGAACTTTGCCCGTATTGTGGTGGGATTAGACTGGTGCAACTTGGTCACACTATTAATTCTGTGGCGAAATTTTTACAAACCGAATTAGGTAGTGATGCGGAAATAATTACTTTTGATAAAACTTCGGAACTACCTGAGCGCACCAAACCACGTGTTTTAGTTGGCACTTGGGCCCTGCTCCGCGCAGTTAATTATGATACAATTAAGTTGGTTGCAATTCTTGATTTTACGCGCCAAGTAATGTTCCCCGACTATTTGTCCCAAGAAAATTTGCGTCACCGCATTCGGCAACTCCAATTTTTCTGCGCCGCCCCCCTGTTCATTCAATCAGAAACTGAGCACCCACTCTTACTTTCACTCACCAATGACACGGCTTGGTATAACCGCGAATTACAGGAACGGGCCGGGCTGAGTTACCCACCATACGCGTATTTGGTCCGGTATTTGGTGCCTGGTGCCAGTGAAACAGACGCTGACATCGCTGCAAAAAAAATTAAACAAGTCATTAACCAAGCATTGACTAAAACCCCAAAAAAGCTTATAATCCAGGGCCCAATTGCAGCGAACGCACGCTTTCAAAATAAGGCCTGGGCCATTCTAATGTTAAAAATTACTGAGCCAGACATTTTAGCCGCTACCACTTGGGCCAATCAATTTTTATCTACCCCTATTAAAATCGACCCTAACCCAATTTCTCTGACTTCACCGCACTAATATGACCCTGCCAATTACCATGCTACCAACTCAAACTTTGCGTGATCGATCGCGTGAACTGACCAAAAAAGAAATCCTGTCACCAGAAATTCAAAAATTAATCGTGGACATGGTCCCAGCCATGTATGCTAATGATGGGATTGGTCTCGCCGCTCCCCAAGTTGGAGTAAATGTGCGTCTGTGTATTATTGGTAAGGACGCGCTTCACCGCGACAAACGACCAGACAAAACTGGTTTTGATCCTAAGAAAAAAGATTTGGTCCTGGTAAATCCTGTGTACCAAAAACTCACCAAAAAATTTGCCAAAGATTCTGAAGGTTGTTTGTCAGTGCCAGGTTATTATGGTGAAGTAAAACGGTACCAAGAAATTTACGTGACTGCGCTCTCTGAAACCGGTGAACCAATTGAATTTGCCGCCAAAAACTTTTTTGCCCGCGTCATTCAACACGAAGTTGATCATTTAAACGGGGTTTTATTTATTGATCGCGCTCCAGACCTATACCATGGTGAACACAAGAAAAAATTAGCAGCTGAAGTGGTCTTAGATAATATTAAAAAAATCACTGACTAACATGAACATTGTTTTTTTTGGCACTCATGATTTTGCCGAAACTGTGTTAGCCGATTTATTGGCTGACCCGTTTTTTACTGTTACTGCAGTCATAACCCAACCTGACCGACCGGTAGGACGGAAAAATATTGTAACTCCCCCGCCAGTAAAAGTTTTGGCGCTCGCGCATAATTTGCCGGTCTTTCAGCCTGAGACTTTGAAAAACTTTTCGGTCACCAATTTACCAAAACCCGATTATGGGATTGTTTCCCAATACGGAAATTTAATTCCTGAAGAAATTTTAAACTGGCCAGTGCATGGCATGCTCAATACTCACACTTCGCTCTTACCCAAGTACCGCGGGGCGTCACCAGTCCAGGCCGCCATGTTAAATAATGATCCGGAAACTGGTCTAACCATTATGCAATTAGACAAAGGCATGGATACTGGCCCAATCTTGCTGCAAGAAAAAATTACTATCCAGCCTGATGATACGTATCCAATTGTGGAAAATAATTTAGCCAAAATCGCAGCCAAAAATTTAAAACTTGCAATTGAAGGTTTGGCGAATGGTTCAATTAAACCAATCAAACAAGACAACTCACTCGCTTCTACCTGTGGCAAACTGGATCGTGACAGTGGGCACATAAATTGGACTGACTCAGCCCACAAAATTTACACTAGTTACCGCGCCTTTTTTCCGTGGCCTGGGGTTTGGACCACGTGGAGTGGCAAGCGCGTAAAATTATTAGAACTCGGTCTCCTAGAAAATGAAACCCTAGCACCAGGCCAAACTGCTTTCAAGAATAATCAATTATTAGTTGGCACTGGTCGCGGCGCCCTAGAAATTAAAAAGCTACAACTGGAAGGTAAAAACGCTCTCACGGCCAAAGAATATTTGGCGGGTTACCCTGGATTAAAAGACACTAAACTCGGTTAGTATGCTGACTCTTTTTGTCAGCTATGTTTTAGTGCGGGGTTTGTCATTGTTAACTTACACTTTACTGGCCAATGAAATTTTGGCCGGGCTTGCGATCATTGTGTTCACGCTTATTTGCTTTAAAAACCAGCGCCAGGCCTGGTTTATTTTATTATTTGAATTGTTTCTGGGCGGGGCCGGACATTTTTTTGAGTTCCAGGGCCTGATTTTGCGCACTTGGTTTTTGGGAATTTTTGCCGCAGTTTGGTTAGGGCAGAAAAAAGGCAAGATGAATTTTAAAGTTTTACCAAAAGAACAATTACTTTTTTTAAGTTGCACCGGAATAATTATTGTATTTAGTTTATTCCATGGTTTTATTTCTGGTCATACAAAATTAGCCGCATTGCAAGACGCCATTGCGTTTGGTTTTTTTGCCCTGCTTTTTCCAGCTCTAGACTATAAATATGAAGTAAATAAAATTATTACGGCAGGCAAAACTTGGATTCTTGGTTCAACCTTTTTCTCTCTTTTAACACTTGGCCTTTACGCTAGTAAAATTGGCACTTTACCTGATTTTTATTACCACTGGTTTCGAAACAGTGCGGGCGGCAAAATCACTGATTTGGGCCACAATTTTTTCCGTGTGGTACTATCTGAACAAACCCTACTCATACCGATCATTGCGATTTTAATTGCCTGGTTAATTTACAAACCAACTGAGAAAAAAAATTGGCTCTGGCTTGGTTTAAGTTTAACCACTCTGGCCTTAAATTTTTCGCGCATTTATTTATTAAGTCTAGCAGCGATCATAATTGTCCTTGGTTTTAAAGCACCGCTAAAACAATGGTTAAAAGTTTCGACCATTACTGTTATTGGTTGGACCCTTATTTTCACTTCACTAAATATCATTGTTAGTCGCGGAGGGTCAACTGGTTTAGAACTGCTTGGTGTCCGCGCACTTGGCACCGCCGCGCCAACTAGTGATGTTAGTGGTGCAATTCGCTTGGCTATTTTACCAGACGCACTCCGCCAAATTAAAACCAACCCTTGGTTTGGAACAGGCCTTGGCGCCACGATTACGTATGTTGATCCTGTCACTCAACAAAGTGTCACCCGCACGCAATTTGATTGGGGCTATCTTGAAATGCTCGCTGAACTGGGAAGTCTGGGCACAGTGATTTGGCTTGGCAGTTTGGGTTATGCCCTGTTTCCACTGGCCCGCGCTGCGTATCAAAAAACCGCGCCGTTAGAACGCGGCCTTTTAGCTGGCATAATTTCACTTGGCATTATCAATCTCACCACGCCGGCCCTATTTCAGGGCTTTGGCGTACTCTTTTTCGTCTTTACCTTCGTGGCTATAAACTATGTTTCTCTACAATCACCTGCCGCGCCGCCTCATAGCGTTTAACTTTTTCTTTGAACCCGGGCAGCCATTTAAATGGCACCATATAAGCATATTTTGGTAACCATGAACTCATGGTTCCGCCTGGTTTTAACGTGTACGCAAGATTTGGCACATACACACCCACCTTCTTCTGTTCGAGCATAGTCAACCACAAATCCCAATCTTGAAAGCGTTTTAAACTAGGATCAAAACCAGGAAAATCGACTTTGCGAATTAAGGCTGGCGTGGCAATGTAATTGCGTTCTTTTAATTTCTTGGCGTCAAATATTTGGGCCGCCATTTTTTTCTCCCCAAACCAGTGATCACAGTACGCATAACTGGCGCCTGGATTATTTTGGAGTGCAAAAAATAATTGTGAAATTAAATTTTTTGGTGCTGTCATATCCGCGTCCCAAAAAATTACATACTCACCCGCGGCATAACTAGCCCCCACATTCCGCGCCACAGGCGCACCCTGATTTTTCTGCCGAATTAATTTAATAGTTTCATTTGAAACTGTAATCGCTGGCTCACTGCCATCGTCAACCACAATAATTTCCTTAGCCAAATAATCTTGCGCTTCCGCTGACGCCAGTGCGACCGCAAATTCCAGCGGCCGATTATACACCGGAATAATAATCGAAATTAATGGTCCAGGCAGGACAGTCATATTATAATTTGGCCAATTCATCGCGAACGACCTGGCGATCATCCCACGGAATTTTTTTCCCACCCGCAACCACCATAGCTTGTTCACTTCCCTTGCCTGTCACTAACACTAAATCACCGGGCTCGGCCATTTGTAAGGCCCTACTAATCGCCGTGTAACGATTTACCACTAAAAATAAATTTTTACCATCAACTTTACCAGTTTTGCGCACTGCGCTCGCCACATCGTCCATAATCGCGCGTGGTTCGTCATCATAGGGATCCTCATCAGTCACAATACAAATATCAGCGTGCTGGCCAACAAATTCACCGACTGTAAAACGACGTGACACATCGCGCCCACCACCAGTGGAACCAAACACATGAATGACCCTTTTTGGCGCCAATAATTTTACCACCTCGTACAAAGCGGCCATGGCTTTGGGTTCAAACGCATAGTCGACAATTACTTTAAACCCACGCTTTTCCGCTTCAGGAATAAATTCATTGCGACCAGGCGCATTATGTAAATTGCGCACGGCTTTTTCTAATACTGCCCAATCAATTCCGAGTGCCCGCGCCGTGGCCACTGCGGCCGTAATATTCAACATGTTGTGTTCGCCATACATTGGTGCGCGCATGAGGTGCTGGTTAATTACCCCAAACACCCCGTCTTTATCTGCCCCCACTCCAGCCACCACAATTTTATTTTCCTCTGGAATTGGTTTGGTCACGCCTTTTAAGTTTTCCCCAAACACAAAGATTCGCCCACCCAAAATTGGCGCTTCAATAAATTCATCCGCTTCTTTTATATCACCATTTATAATAAAAGTTTTTTCAAATTCTGAGCAGCAATCTTTGTGCAAAGCACCATATTTTCCAATTTTATAACCTTCACCAAGCAGGCCCTTACCATAACCGTAGGTTGACGTGCGGCGGAAAATATTTAATTTAGCTTGTTTGTAATTTTCATACCCACCGTGCGCTTCAATGTGTTCTGGGTACAAATTGGTTAGGACCATCAGGTCATAAGCAATATAGCGATTACGATATTGTAATTGCCCTTCAGAGGTCGTTTCTACAATCGCCACATCACATTTTTTATCAACCATTTCGCGCAAATATTTTTGCGTGGCATATTTTCCGAGCATGGTCATTTTTTGGTCATTTAATTTATTTTCACCCGCAATGTAAAAATCAATGGTGGACAATGACCCAACCCGGTAACCCGCGGCTTCCAAAATTTGGCGGAGCAAAAAAACCGTGGTGGATTTACCACTCGTTCCAGTCACCCCAATCACCAGTAACTCTTGCGATGGATGACGGTATTTACGAGCTCCGTACCAAGCATACCACCAGTGACGCAGGTTACGAATTTTTTTCGGAATTAGTTTTTTCCAGTTCATACTTACTATTTTATCGTACTGCGACAACGTCGTAAACCTCCACGTATTGACAAAAGCCGTAAAAATAGATAGTTTAATTAGCTTGAAAGCCAGCCTAACGGCCAGAGCTTCTCAGGCAGGAGAAACAATGTTCGACCGTAAGTCTACGTCTCTGTTCTTCGCGGTCATCCTGACCGCACTGGCCGCAACCATGGCTGAGTCAGGAGCATACCCTGACCCGGCCTACGGATACATCCGAGGAGGACTACTCACCATGGGTTTTGGGCTGGCGTTCTTCGGAACCCGGCGCATGACCCTCGCTATCACGGTTTTTTTCCTCAGCCTGACCCTTGGTGCACTCAGCCTGCCCCTCGGGGTTGGCTGGAGGACGCTTCTGCTTATTGCCGGAGCCTACCTGCAAGTGTTCATTTTCTGGAAACCTACACCCCGCCCACCGCCATTACATCCCATGGCACCACGTTAGCGCAGGGGGTTGTTGAGCCACTGGCTCTGACCCCCTGCCAATTCCCTTTCGCCACCAGGCGTTTTTTTATTTGTCGCGTAACGAAGTTTCGTACACCACTTGTTCCAAACGGTGCATGGCTTGTTTGGCTTGATCAAATTTAGTCCGCAAATACGAGGTTAAATTAAATTCCACCAGTTCGTGTAAAATTTGCGTGGTAGCGTCCGCACACTCTTTGGCCAATTTAAAATCACGATTTGTAGCGGCGCGAATCGCGTACCGTTGCAATTCGCCTGGCACGTCGCAGAGTCCGGCAATGTACACATCATTAGAAACTTTCAGTCCTTGAACGGTCCCAATTTTTTTAGTTTCAATAAATTGGCGAAATAAATCCGCTTCTACAAATTCTTCCAGGCCAGCCTGATATGAACCCTCACTAAACAAACCCGGGTCTTTTTTATATTGTTTTTCTAGCTGAGTAAAAATCTTCCGGGCTGAGTCCAGTCGCTCAGTCGCCTCCTGGTTATCACCCCGCTGGAGGGCAAAAATAGCCCGTTTAGCGTGATGCTGGGCGTCCCCGCTCTGTTTTATGACTTCGCGGCGCTTACCAGCATAGGCCAATTGAGCGGCCTTGAGCTGACTAAAAAGCTTTTTATCCACAATTCCACTCATATTCGGCTAAGTTATTGACGATTTAATGAGATTAGTATATCATATTGTCTGTTAACGACCTGGTAGCTCAGCTGGTAGAGCAGCAGCCTTTTAAGCTGATGGTCGCGGGTT